>DATJBN010000177.1:0-9677 GCA_035515335.1 Syntrophales bacterium
TCGGATGTGATAAAATCCCCATACCGTTTCATGAAAACGTCCTCCTTAAAGTGGTCTGTTTAGTGTCTCACTTCTCCATCATGCCTTGCACAGGTGAAGTATCCCGGATATGACGTCCTTGTTGTAGTCCTTCAATGCCCATAACTTCGCAAGGGCAGCGGCGTTCTCCGCGATCTTATCGCTCTCCCCCTCACCTATGCGGATATCCTTTAGGGATACGGGGCTGCCGATGGAAGCAAACCATTTCTTCAATCGGTTGATACCTTCAACTGCGGCCTTTACATCATCCTTTTCGCTGATGTCGAATATTTCTCTTCCGAGGCGTGCAAATTTTGCAGGCCTCTTGCCAACTGCATAATTCATCCACGCTGGAAGTACCACACTGAGCCCCGCTCCGTGTGCCACATCGTACATCGCGCTCAGTGAATGCTCGATCATGTGGGCGGGGAAGCTTATCAGCCCCATCCCCGCAGACGTCACGCCGTTAAAAGCGAGGGTCGCCGACCACATCATGTTTGCCCTGGCATCGTAGTTTTTAGGGTCTTTCAGTATTGCCTCGATGCTTTCCATCACCGTCTTCATGATGCCTTCGACAAACCGGTTCTGGAGGGGGCTTTCCGGTTCAGTGTTGTTGAAGTAGGGTTCGAGGAGATGCGCGATTATGTCCACGGCGCCGTAGGCGCTGCACGCTGCTTTGAGAGAGAAGAGGACAGTCGGGTCGAGGACAGAGACCCTGGGCTGTATCAAGGAGGAGGTGATGCTGAATTTTTGCGCCCCTTCTTCCCTGGTGATTACTGCGGTCGGGTTCATCTCCGAGGCGCTTGCAGACACGGTGACTACCGTCAGTATCGGAAGCGCAGCGCGGATTTTTTTCTTGAAGGTGAAGAAATCCCAGATATCGTCGCCCGGCTCCGCCTTGACGCCCGCAGCTATAGTCTTTGCCGTGTCGATTACGCTTCCGCCTCCCACGGCAAGGATGACGTCGATGTTCTCCTTCTTTGCAAGCTCTATCCCTTTGAGGGCATAGGAGAAGAGCGGATTCGCCTTTACTCCCGAAAATTCCGTAACTGATAGCCTGGCCTCGCTAAGGGATGCGAGCACCTGATCATATATTCCGTGTTTCTTGATGCTTCCCTGCCCGTAGACAAGAAGCACGTTCTTGCCGCAGCGTTTCACTTCATTTCCTATCCGTGAGATGGTTCCTTTCCCGAAGATGATCCTTGTCGGATTATCAAAAACGAAATTCTGCATGTCTTTACTCCTTTTGAAAAATATCGCTACCCATTTTCTTTATAGAAGAAGAAAAGCCTTTTTCCCGTCAACAGCAATAGGTGCTGGCAACATGCTGTGAAGTTAGAGGGGCACATGGAGAAAAATAAAAAGCAAATGCGGATATGCATTCTGAGACCAACGTGACTGAACGGTGCAGTTTCTTCCTAAACGTGAAGAAACCATATAAGAAGGATTAATGCAAGAACAATCTGTGACGACCTCATTGTAGCGGTTGATATTTGATTCTTGACACCAGCCACTCAATCGCGTAAATGGAAATGACATCCGTTAACATCGGAGGAACGATTGAAGAAGAGCAGACAGAATTCCCCGGCACTCCGCTGGAAGCTCAAAGGCTATGGCTACCGGATGACGCGGGGGCGTGAGGCCATAATGAAAGTCCTGGCAGAGGCGAAGGACCATTTAAGCGCGGAAGATATATACATCAAGGTCTACGCATCCTATCCGTCTATTGGCTTGACATCCGTTTACAGGACATTGGAGGTCCTAGTAAGCACAGGCCTGGTGTACAAATTTGACTTCGGCGAGGGCAGGGCCAGGTATGAGATATCAGAGGGCCCTCGTGGAGAGAGGCACCATCACCATCTCGTCTGCACGGACTGCGGCCGCATAGTTGATTACACGGATTTTATTGATGAGGAACTGGCGCTTCTGAAAAAGACGGAAGTGGAGCTGTCCAAGAAGTATAATTTCAAGATCATCAATCATCTCGTACAATTTTACGGGTTCTGCAACAAGTGCAGAAGGAGGAATCGGAAATAGTTTGTGAGGAGACGACGGTAGCCCGGCCCATAAACCGAGCATGTTCTTATGTATAAACATTATGTTTGCTAAACGCGGTCGCCGTGATATGTTTAGTCCCGATTAAAGTCTTTTCGGCTTTCATGTATATCAAGAGTCATCCTTGATGGTCTAAATCAAATTAATGAGGAGAATGTATGTTTCACGAAAAAGATTGCGATTTTTGCGGAGAATGCCTCGAGAAATGCCATTACCTGCCCTTTGACAGGGAAAGCGGCGGCAGGGAGTTAAAGAAACTTGCGGCAGGTGAAAAGGTGGCGTGGCTCACGGAATGTGTGACCTGCATTGCCTGCAATGAATACTGCCCTAAGGGCGCCCGTCCTTTTGACTTGATCCTGAATCGGATGGAAGAGGCCGGCGATTTCACCGACCGGGCCCTGCGGGAACAGATGGCCGAGCGGTTCAAACCGGAGGGAGAGCCCAGACCCGTCCCTCCCAAGGATAAGGCCATGTCCATCTGCGTCATGCAAGGCAACATGCCCTGGGCGATCCAGGGGCAACTCTTCGAGCAGATGCCGCTTCTCAAAGGGAAGCATTACTTCTGCAACGTCCTCTTTGCTCACATGGGTGACGAGTCCGTCATGCGTGAGAGACTCCAGGCAATGGTGGATAACCTCGCCAAGTCCGGGGCAAAAGAGATCGTCTTCGTCCACGACGACTGCTACGCAGTGCTGAAAGGCATTGCACCAGAACATGGCATAAAGATACCCTTCCGGCCCGTTCACTTTTTTGAATACCTCCGGGATTATCTCAAAGACAATAAAGGCAAAATCGCAAAACTGAATATGAAAGTGGCCTACCAGCGGCCCTGCGCTTCCAGGTACTCGCCCGAGAAGGACTATCTGATTGACGAAATCTTCGATCTCATCGGGGTTACGCGGGTGAAGAGGCAGTATGACCGCATCTCGGCCATATGCTGCGGCGTGGAGGTTGCGGGCCCGGGGCTTAAACTCTTCCCAAGAGGAAAGAACTTTGAGCCTTTCAGGCAGAAGAACATCGAGGATGCTAAGAACCACGGCGCAGAGGCAATGGTTTATCTCTGCGCCATGTGTTTTGCAACCCTCAACAAAAAAGTGCGAGAGGCGGGCATGAAGAATTTCATGATCAGCGACATCTGCCGCCTGGCATTGGGTGAAAAACTGCCGAAAGAAAAACCGCTATAGAGGGAGCAGATGAAAAGGACGGGTGCGTCTCACACCGTGAATCCAAAGACCCGTGAGGTCGAAAAGAAATACCTCCGTCTCTTTGAAAAGGTAAGCAAGGCGGAGCAGGAGAAGGCGGTGATCCTCGATGCGATGACCGAACTCGTCCTTTATCTAGATACAAATCTAAAGGTCATATGGGCGAACAAGGCCATGCATGATGCGTTCAATATCGCACCGGGCAAGCTGAACGCGAAGCACTGTTATCAGGCGCTTCATGGCAGAGGCAAGGCGTGCCGCATCTGTCCAGCGGTGAAGACCTTGCGCACAGGCGAACCGCAGGAGGTGGTCGATTTTTCATCCTACAAGAAGAACTGGGTTCTCAGAAGTTATCCGGTACGGGATGAAAAGGGTGCTTTCATCGGAATAGTCGAGATTGTCACAGACATAACCGAACGGCGAAGAGCCGAGGAGGCGATGAGGCAATCAGAGCAGAGATACAGGGAGCTCTTTGAAAACGCCAATGACATCATCTTTATCATGGATCTTGACGGCAACATTATGTCGTGCAATGCCGCTGCCTCTAGAACTTACGGATATGAGCCGGAGCAGATGCTTGGCCTGAATATCGAGAGCCTTCTGGATAGGCAGTATCTCCCTGTAGTACGCAGGCTGATTCGCAACAGGCTTGAAGACGCAGCCGTCCAGAACCCGCAGGAGTTCCTCACCTACACAAGGAACGGAGAAACCGTGTGGGTGGAGGTTAGCGCCCGCATCATTAGAGAAAACGGCAGGCGGGTATCCGTTCACGGGATCGCGCGCAACATCACGGAGCGCAAGAAGATGGAAGAGGCCCTGAAGAAAAGAGAGCAGGAACTGGAAGAGAAATCCCGGAATCTGGAAGATGCCAACACGGCGCTTACCGTCCTTCTCAAACGGAGGGAGGAAGACAGGGCCGAGCTGGAAGATAAAGTGATCTGCAATGTGAGGGAACTGATTCTCCCGTACATCGAAAATCTTAAGTTAACCCGGATCGACAGTCACCAGTCTAATCAACTGAAGATCCTCGAGAGGAACATGAATGAGATCGTGTCCCCGTTTCTTCGCACCTTGTCATCGAGATACCCGAATATCACGCCTACAGAAATCAAGGTTGTAAACTTCATAAAGGAAGGGCGTACGACAAAGGAAATGGCTAAGCTTTTAAACGCTTCGTCAAGGACGGTAGAGGCTCACCGGAATAATATAAGAAAAAAGCTGGGCTTGAAAAACAGAAAGGCAAATCTCAGGTCTCACCTCCTGTCTTTGTAATTCTCTTAATCTGCTTATTGACAATACGTAGTTTATATACGTATATATTGCGTAAATTTTCCGTATTGCTATTAATGGAAAAAATATAGAAGCTGACTCATTCCTACATAAGGCGGAAACAGCAATTGGCGCAGTTTGATACGGACGAGATCATCACAGTCAAAGCGGGAAAGCTGAGCAGGAACTACAAAGGGTATAAGGGCACCTTTGCCGCTCTCGTTTATAATTGCATCCACAAGAAGTCTCTCCCGGGTCTCTTTTATGAAAAGGACCTTGTTGCTGACGCAGAAAGGAAAGACAATTCCCTGTCGTTGACGCTCTCCGGCAATCGCTCTGAGCAGACGTTGATGGATATCATGGATAAAGCGTTGGAGAATTCAAGTGCCTTTCCCGTGGAAACGGATGAGGCCAATTTCTCGATCAACGTTAGATAAATAAAGTAAACCAAGGATAAATTCAAAAAGGAGGATTTATTATGGCAGTGAAAACAGGGAAACAGTATCTCGAGAGCGTGAAGAAATTGTCGCCCCGTGTCTATTGCGGCGGCAAGTGGGTGAAGAACCTGCTTGACAACCCCATCACGCGTTCCATGGTCACGGCAAATGCCGCGATCTATGACCTTGCAAACGACCCGCAACACAAAGACGTCATGGTCGCAACGTCTCACCTCACGGGAGAGCCTATCAACCGCAATCTCAAAGTGGCGCGAAATATCCACGACCTGGACATGCGGCAGGAGATGGCCCTCTTGACCAGCCAGACAGTAGGGACTTGCAACTACCGCTGTGTCGGGTGCGACGCGCTCAACAGCCTCGCCTCCACGACCTGGGAGATGGACAAGGCCCTGGGTACAAAATACAATGAAAGATTTAACAAGTGGCTGGCATATGCACAGGCCAACGACCTTGCCGTTTCTGGAGCCATAACCGATGCAAAAGGAGACAGGAAGAAGAGGCCCTCCCAGCAGGATGATATCGATACCTTTGTCCATGTCGTGGAGAAGAGAGACGACGGGATCGTGGTACGAGGGATCAAGGTGAGCCAGAGCGGCGCCATAGGATCTCATGAGACGCTTGTCCTTCCCGGCGGTGCATTGAGAGAAGGCGAGGAGGCCTTTGCATTGGCATTCGCCGTGCAGAACGGCGCGCCCGGCCTTACTTACATCTGCCAGTACAATGCCTACTCTGCAGAGAGAGAATTTTGTGATGATGAATCGGAGATCGGAAGCCCCTTCTATGGGCAGAGGGAAACCTCGACGATGGTCTTCGATAATGTCTTTATTCCCTGGGATCGCGTATTCCTCTTCGGCGAAACCAAGTATTGCGGGCGCATGGTTACGAGATTCGCCAAGGCCCATCGTATGAACTGCGGCGGCGCGTGCAAGGTGGGATTCGCCGACCTTATCATCGGTGGCACCATGCTTGCCGCCGAATATATCGGTGTGGACAAGGTTCCCCACATCCAGGAAAAGATCATAGATATGGTTCGCTTCAGCGAGACATCTCACGCCTGCGCCATCGCGGCGGCTATAAAAGGGCGTGAGGAACCGAAGGGATCCGGCGTCTATCTGCCGGATGACCTCTTCGGCAATGCGGCGAAACTGAACATCGCCCACGGCTTCTGGGAGATCATGAAGAATGCTGGAGACATTGGTGGAGGCCTTGTAGTAACCATGCCGCGGCAGAAGGATCTGAGCGATCCAGAGGTCGGTCCCATGTTGAAGAAGGCCTTTGGTGCAGCAGCCCCGGCGGACAAACGCCTCAAGGTCGCCAAGTTCCTCCAGCACTGGACCGCAGGTCTCCACGGACCAGGCACCTGGCATGGCGCCGGCGCCCCTCAGACGCAGCGGTTCATGATCTCTGTTCTCACGGATTTTGAGGCAAAGAAAAAGATGGCCAAGAAATGTATGGGTTTGAAGGACGAATAAGCCCGACGGGTTAAAGAGCGGAGGCGAGGCGTTCTCGATTCGCCTCCGCATACACAAACGTGTCCCAATAAAAAAGGAGGGTTTGGAACATGACTAAGGAAGAAAAGGTGGAAGCGATAAGACAGCGGGCAAGAAAGAACTTCAGCCTTGGATACAATTGCGCGGAGTGTGTTCTGGAAGCGGTCTTAAGTACTGTGGATACAGGCCTACCTCCGGAGACAAAAAAACTGGCAACAGGCTTTGGCGGCGGTATCGGCCTTTTCGGAGATACCTGCGGGGCCCTGGTTGGCGCCGTTATGGCCGTTAGCGCAGTGCATGGAAGGAGCGCGCTTCCCGAAGGAGAAGGAAAAGAAGCGGCCATGAAGAGCAAGGAGCAGCTGTACGGAAAACCCGGTCTCTACCGCCTGTTCAATCAGATTCCGAATCGCTTGAAGGAAAAATACGGCAAGACTCTCTGCCGGGACGTCACCACTCAGTGGCAAGACAGCTGGCTCTGCCGTGAACATGCGTTGCACTGTCGGGAGATCATAACGGACGCAGCGGGAATAGCCGCCGACCTGATCCTCTCGGACAAGAATGAAATTGCTTCGAGGCCATATGGTGAAAATGTGGAAAAGCTGAAAGGCTGAGATTGAATCGGGAGAATTTGTCATGGGTAAAAATATGGTTGTTGTGGGTGGCGGCGCAGGCGGACCATCCGCCGCTGCCGAGGCGAAGAGAAGAGACCCCTCACTTCAGGTTACGATGGTGGAAATGGGGGACTTCGTCTCCTATGCATCCTGACCGATGCCTTATTACATCGGTGATGTAATCAAGGATTATAAGAGACTTGTCATAAGGACGCCTGAAGATTTCAAGAAATCGGGTGTTGACGTTAAGATAAAGACCCGCGCGGAAGACGTCGATCCCAAGAAAGGGATAGTCAGTTTATCCGACGGCACAACCCTTCCCTATGATATCCTGGTTATGGCGACGGGTGCGGATGCCGCGCGACTCGGGCTCCCGGGCGAGGATATGGAAGGAGTTTTCTTCTTCAGGAAACTGACTGATGCCCTGAAGATGAAATCTTTTCTGGACAGCAAACCCTGCCGAAAGGCTGTGATCGTCGGGGCCGGCTACATAGGGATGGAGATGTGCGAGGCCTTCAGAACCCTCGGGATTGAAACGCAGGTGATAGACATCCTGCCCCGTCCAGTTCTCAGATGGGATCCTGAATTTGCGAAAGTCGTTCTCGAGGAACTTGGAAAGAATCAGATTACGTTTTTCCCCGGCACCAAGCCTCTCTCCATCGAAAAAGGGAAGGATTATGCCCTACGGCTGGTTACGGATAAGGGAAATCTGGAGGCCGACCTGATCTTAATCGGTGTGGGTACGAAAAGGAGTAACGAACTCGCAGAATCATTGAAGCTCAAGATGGGAGAGAGCGGTGCGATCAAGGTGGATTTCTCACAGCGAACATCAATGAACGACGTTTATGCAGTCGGCGATTGCTGTGAAGTCTTTCATCGCGTCATTGGTAAGTGGGTCTATTTTCCTCTGGGTGATGTGGCCAACAAACAGGGCCGCACGGCGGGACAGAATATCGGCGGCGCACCGTCAGAGTTTCCAGGCGTCGTGGGTGCACAGTCGTTTAAACTCTTCAAGCTCGAAGTAGCTGCCACCGGCCTCACGGAAGAAGAAGCGACGAAATACGGCTTCCAGCCGGTGAGCACTATAATCGCGGGGCTGCCGGTCGGCCGCCCGATGGCCAAAGGCGAAAAGCTGGGCCTGAAGCTGATAGCTGATAAGCCGACGGGTAAACTCCTTGGCGCTCAGGCCATTGGTGAGAAGGGTGCGGTTGCCAGGATCAACAGCCTTTCCGTTGCCCTCTGGTCCGGCCTGACACTTGAGCAGATAGGCTATCTTGATCTTGCGTATGCGCCTCCCTTCGGTGGGGCCTGGGACGCAATCCACATTGCGGCTCAGACGCTTGCGCGCAAACTGTAAGGCGGACGCAAGGCTCAACTGCTTCCCTCGATACAGAAAGCGTATCGACGGACCTTATCTAAGAAGAGGCATTTTGAGATTCATTGCATGGAGGCGTTCGTGAACCCCGCTGTTATCATCGTCGATATGCTGAAAGATTCTCTGGAAGTTGAGCCGGGATTTCCCATCACGCCTCTTGCCCGGGGCGTCTGCCCGAATATCAACCGCCTGACGGATTTTGCAAGAGGCAGAGCGATCCCGGTAATATTCTCCATGGACAGTTTCCTTCCGGGCGATTTTATCTTCGGGGGAAAGATGAAGGAGCGCTCGATTCGTGGAACAAAGGATGCGGAAGTAACAGACCTGCTCTCTCAGGCGCCTACAGACATCTATAGCCCGAAGCGCCGATTCAGCGCCTTCTACAAGACCGACATGGACCAAATCCTCAGGCTGCACGGCGTGGATACGGTTGTGATCTGCGGGATCAGCACCCACTGGTGTGTACTCGTTACCGCCCTTGATGCCCTGGCAAACGACTTTCGCGCCGTTATCCTCGAAGACTGTTGCGCCGCATTTACCAAAGAACTGCATGAAACGACCTTGAGCCTCTACCGGAACAATCCACTCTATCCGCTTTTCAGAATAATGACGTCCGCCGAGTTCATGAAAGAAGTGAAAACAGATTAGAAGCGAGAGAACCAGGGAAATAGAAAGGAGAAAGATGCAGTGAATGACCCCACTATGTTGAACAAGGCATTTCGCTTCATCATGAAGCGGATGATACAAACCGGCCAGGCGCCTTTTTACACGGAACTTGCCACAGGGCTTAGTCTTTCAGTTGAAGAGGGAAGGAAGATTCAGCGCGACCTATTTACGTCCGGAATCCCCGGGTGGCTGTATCCGAGAACCGATCACATCGTCTCCTTCGCGCCCTTTAACAATCTGCCCACGCAGTACAGAATCACCATCGACGGCGAGCAGAAATGGTTCGGCCAGTGAGCATTTGAATCGCTGGCGGTCTGCTGGCTATTCCCCGGTAAGGCAGTGCAGGTAGATTTTCCCTGCTTGGATTGCGGCGCACCTCTCAAAGTGGTCGTCCGCGATGGAGCGCTTCTTTCCGATGAAGCAAAAGAATACACGGCCTACGTGGCCGTTCCGTTCTGGAAGTGGTTTGAAGATGCAGGCTACGCGTGAAGCACCATGAATCTCTTCCGGTCGGAAGAGCATGTCCGGAACTG
>DATJBN010000178.1:0-8693 GCA_035515335.1 Syntrophales bacterium
GACAAGTATTACTGGAAACCGTGGCGAGAGTATCTCCGAAAGAAGGAAAGCGGCGTGAAACTGGCCAAGGCGGCATAAAGGGATGGCCTGTATGGAGGATTAGATTTGTCCCGCTAAAGCGAACGCCTTCGCAAAGAGAGGGCGGAAAGGTACGGATCACCACTGTTGTGGGGATAGCCGGGTTGCCGAGGGATTTTAAAAGGCAAACCCGGCTTTTTTATTTCGTTGGGGGGGTATGAGCATGGATTTCAGATCTAATAAATCTGATAATCAAATCCGGTAGAGATCCGGAACTTCATGTTATAATAGAGATAATGACATGACCGAAGAGGAAGGGTCCTCCCTTATGCTAGACATCATGCTAAAGTCCCTGGCCATTATGTTACCCGCGAGCATACTCATCATCGGCTGTGCAGGCGGACGGCCCGAGAACCTCGGCGTCAGGGACGGCAGTCTGGCCCCCTGCCCTTCTTCTCCCAACTGCGTATCGAGCCAGAGCACCGATAAAAACCATGCTGTTGAGCCCCTCCCCTATTCCTCGTCAACACCCGAAGCGATTGCCGGTCTCAGAAAGATCATCCTTCAGATGAAGAGGACGAAGATCGCCACCGAAACGAGCAACTATCTCCATGCGGAATTCGCGAGCGCTCTCTGGCGTTTTGTTGATGATGTCGAGTTCTTTTTCGATGATCACGCGAAGCTGATCCAGGTGAGGTCCGCATCCCGCCTCGGATATTCGGATTTCGGCGTGAACCGGAAGCGGGTGGACGCTATCAGGGCGGCATGGCAGGCATCGGGGAGATGAAAGACTTTGCGCTTCCCATCAATCTCAAGGAATGGTAGCAAACAAGGTGAAGAGCCGCTGATTCATCACAAGACTTCAATCAGAGGATGGCCTGAATTTTATCTGGGAGTCATCCGGAAATGTAGAACCATGAAAGACATTCCGACGCTGTCCATCATCATACCTGTGTTTCATGAATCAGACAGGATAAACGGGCTCATCACACAGGTGTTTGATCTCGCTGAACATGACGTGCCCCAGGTCATCGTCATTGACGGCGATCCACAGGGAAGCACGATCAAAGCGATCGAGGACGAACAGGTTACTAAGGTCGTTTCCGGAAAAGGGCGAGCGCGCCAGATGAATAGCGGGGCGTCGCTAGCGTCCGGCGATGTTCTTCTCTTTCTCCATGCTGATACCCTGCTGCCAAAAGACGCACTCGCTATGATAACGGCGGCCATGAGCGTCGACCGCTTTGTTGCCGGAGCATTTGATCTGGGCATCGATACCAGCAGACGTATCTTCAGGATCACGGAAACGTATGTCTTTCTCCGTACGCGGCTTACGAGGATTCCCTTCGGGGACCAGGCGATATTCATGCGGCGAGAGTACTTTGAAAAAATTGGCGGGTATCAGGACATCCCCCTGATGGAAGATGTCGAGATCATGGCGCGCATCAGAAAACGCGGGGACCGGATCTGCATCATCCCGTCAAAAGTCCTCACCTCCCCGCGGAGATGGGAACGTGAAGGAATTCTCTTCAGCACGTTTAGGAACTGGACCCTTCAGATGTTTTATGCGCTCGGCGTACCGCTCGAACAATTGCAGAAATATTACCAATGAGGAGGCACGGACCATGATGCAGGCCCAGGAAGACGTCCTTTTCTGTCCCCACTGCGGAGCTAAGATCGAGGACAACCGTTACATCAAAAGGGCGGACGGCACCTATCGCTGCGAGCACTGCTATTTTGCCGACACCCATCTCGAGGATGTCGTCGATGAGATCGAGACGAGCTATCTCGTGACCCTGGAGGCCTTCGTGAGCGCTATAGACGCCCGCGAACACGAAGTGGGCAACCATTCGCTACGCGTAACGCAGTTCGCCATGATCATGGGGCATATCCACGGCATCACGGGAAGGGACCTCGTGGACCTCTATTGCGGAGCGCTTCTCCACGATATCGGCAAAATCGGAGTTCCTGATTCCGTGCTCCATAAGGAAGGCCCGCTTACCACTGAGGAACAGGCGATCATGCATGGCCATCCCGAAATCGGGCACCGGATTATCAGCCACATCGGATATTTCGCAAAGGCGGCGGAGATTATCAGGAACCATCATGAACACTTCGACGGCACGGGCTATCCACTCGGGCTCAAGGGGTCCGAGATTTCGGTCGGGGCAAGGGTCTTCGCCGTGGCGGACGCCCTTGACGCGCTCACGGTAAAAAGGCCCTATCGGGAAGCCTTGTCGTTTGAAGAAGCGCAACGTGCGATCCTGTCTGCATCGGGAAAGAATTTCGATCCTACCGTGATCGAGACCTTCGCGAAGGCCACTAACGAGCTCAAAGGCTACATAGGAAAGATAATGCTCTATGCTTAGAAGTATACAAATGAGGGGATGCGCGTGGACTTAAGAGACGGAAAGCAAAGTTCGGCACTTATCAGGAATGTGTCTAGGTGAAAGCACTCCGGCTCTCATGCAGCCTCGTGTTTCAGTCGATACGTAATCCTTCCTCGCGTCAGGTCATAAACCGACAGCTCAACCCTCACACTGTCACCCGGCACGATCCTGACATGATGTATCCGCATCTTCCCTGCAAGATGCGCCAGGATCTTCTGGCCCGTGTCCAGCTCAACTCTGAACAATCCACCGTGAAGAACCTCGAGGATCTTTCCTTCAGCTTCTATAAAGTCTTCTTTTGACATCGTAGTTCCTCTTTCCCTTTCCTTAGGGAGGGGTCTATTATATTATAACTCTTTCACCTCTACAGGGATGAACCAAATGCATATCTGAAACTACTGGAAAATTATAAATAATCAGCATCGGATAGAAGCGCCTCCTTTTAGTCACCCGTGGATATATGTATCTATCCGTCCTGCATGGCCCTTGAATTGGACCTATATTTATGCAATACTCAATATGAGAATAATGTTCCAACTGATTCGACCGCGTATCCATGATGCAAACGTGTAGGTATTAATTTAATGTTCATAAATGCCTGACAAGTCGATCGTACTCCTCTTCATCAAGGCTCCGTTCAAGGGCAGAGTGAAATCACGCCTGGCTGCGGCAGTGGGCGAAGAGGCTGTGCTCGAGCTCTATAAGAACTTCGTTCTCGATATCATTGACGCTCTGAGCATATCCGGCTATCCCTTCAGAATATGCCTCTATCCGCCTGACGCAGAAGAAACGATTACTACGTGGCTCGTCGGCCATCCCGTCGAGCCCCAAGTCGGAAACGATCTGGGAGAGAGAATGGAGATGGCGTTCAAGAAGATATTCTCGGAAGGCTTTACGAGCGCCATTCTCATAGGAAGCGACATTCCGGACCTCACGCCAGCGGTTTTCCATGAGGCCCTTGAATCGCTCAACGAGAACGATGCAGTAATCGGTCCTGCTGCTGACGGTGGGTATTACCTTATTGGTTTTAACCAGAGATCGTTCCTGCCACGTATTTTTCACGGGATCCCATGGAGCACAGACACGGTCTTTCGGGAAACCATGGACATCCTGAAAGAATCATCACTCCGCGTGCATCTCGTACCGCAGTGGAAAGACGTGGATACCCTAGAAGACCTTAAGGCGCTCTTCGAACGGGACAGGAATTCGGGTTTTAATGAATCGAGGACGATGACATATCTTATGAGGAACAGGACCCGGTTGTTCCACTAAAATGTGGTCCTGAGGGCATCGAAGAATAGGGTATCCCCTTCCGTTCAGAGATTGTTCACGAGACCAGTCCTGAGAAAGGGAGCAGCAATAGCGACGGTTATGGGGACCTTTGATCAACCCCCTCTCGAAGGAAGGCGCGAGCTAATACCGTTTATCCCATTCTACCTATGCCAATGTAGAGCATAGGAAACTGGTATTTCAGATGATCGGATTGAATAAAGACAGTCAGTGGAGGGCCTATGGACAAGCGGGACAAGATAACGATCATTCTCAAAAGGCTGAATAAGGAGTATGCCGGTACGCCGCAGACTGCACTCCGGTTCTCGTCACCCCTCGAGCTCCTTATCGCGACCATACTTTCGGCGCAGACCACGGATGTGCTCGTCAACAAGGTGACTGAGACTCTGTTCAATGAATACCGGACCGTTAGGGAGTTCGCGGACACCACGCCCAAAAAACTCGCCAAGGACATCCGTTCCGTGAACTTCTTTAACAATAAGGCGAAAAGCATAAACAAGACCGCGAAGATGATACTTGAGAAATTCGGCGGGAACGTGCCACGGACCATGGATGAGCTCATCACCCTGCCCGGTGTGGCCCGGAAAACGGCTAATATCGTGCTTTCGAGCGCATTTGGGATCAATGAGGGTATCGCCGTGGACACGCACGTGAAGAGGCTCGCCAACCGGCTCGGGCTCACGAAGAATGAGGACCCCGTAAAGATTGAGAACGACCTGATGCCCATCACTCCCAAAAAGGAATGGGGTAATCTGTCGCATCTCCTTATCTTTCACGGCAGGAAGATATGCCAGGCGAAGAAACCGAACCACCAGGCATGCGTTCTGTACGATATCTGCCCATCGAGGAACATATAGATCCAGAAGGTCGCTGCTCATGCACCTTGCGCTGGCCAGCCGGGAAAACGCTTCGCCCGAAATCATCGGGCGCGTGTACGGCCACGGCAATGCGTGATATCCGGCGCGTCTGCCAGGAGGAGAACCGCAGAAAGGGATTGGACATTAATTCGACTGTGCGAGCACCCGCCTGAGAGTCTCGTTCATGTCCTTCATTTTATAGGGCTTTGTAACAACGCCGACAAAACCGTATTCTTTGAAGTTAGCCATGACAGGGTCGTTTGAATATCCGCTCGAGACGATGGCCTTTACATGAGCATCGATTTCACGCAGCTTTGCAATAGCCTCTTTGCCGCCCATCCCTCCCGGGATGGTGAGATCCATTATGACCACGTGAAATGGCCGGGAAGCTTCCATCGCCTCTCTATAGAGCCTTATCGCCTCAACGCCGTCTTCTGCAAAACCGACCTCGTATCCCAAGTGCGTAAGCATCTCGCCGACGACATTCCTGATAATCTCTTCGTCATCCATGATCAGAACCTTGCCGCCGTTGGCGAAGGACCTCGCGTCTTCGACCTTCAATTGCGCAGGTTCCACCACGACTGTCGGAAGATAGATGAAAATGGTCGTTCCTTTCCCCGGCGCTGACTCAGCAGTAATGTAGCCGCCATGGTTCTTAATTATGGAATAGCTGGTTGCGAGACCCATCCCCGCCCGCTTCTCCTTCGTCGTGAAATAAGGATCAAATATCTTCGGCAGATTTTCCGGAGATATCCCTGTCCCCGCGTCCTGGATGGATATTTTTGCATAATCACCCGCTTGAAGAGGGACACCATCCTCTGCATCCAGCTCAATTTTCTGACAGGCCACCTTTACCGTCCCCCCCTGTGGCATGGACTCGACGGCATTGATTATGATGTTATGAATGACCTGACGAATCTGACCCTCGTCTATTTCAGCAAAACAGTTCTCCCCGGGCAGAGAATATTCACTCTTGACCGTCGTTCCCGTAAGCGCGAAACTGGCCGCATCTTTAAGCAATGATGACAGGGAAGAGACTTTTTTGACCGGAGCCCCGCCCCTCGCGAAGGTGAGCAGCCGTTGGGTAAGATCTTTTGCCCTGATGCAGGATTTTTCCGCCTCGGTTAGTCTCTTTTGAGTCTTTTCCGGCAGTTCCCTGTCGAGCATTACCAGTGAGATATTGCCCATAATGCCCGTCAGAACATTGTTGAAGTCATGGGCGATACCGCCGGCAAGAATGCCGATGGATTCAAGCTTCTGTGATTTGATGAGCTCTTCTTCCATCCTTCGGCGTGCGGTAATGTCTGTTGCGATCTCCAGACGGACCATACGACCGTCTACCCACGGGATGGCCCGGTCCCGGATATCGAACCACTTGCCCGTGACGGTATTCTGAAATTCCCAAGTGCATACGCCTGTGGGCTTACCGTCCGCTGTGAGCAGCCTGTCGTTTGTGCAGGATTTGCAAGGCCCGTCCTGTCCCTTCTGGAACGTATCCCAGCATACCGTACCGGCTACGTTGCCGAACACTTTCTGCGCATAATTATTCGCGAACAAGACCTCATGCGTCTCCATATCAGCAACGTATACGATGGCATCCAGGCTCTCCAGGATTGTTAAGAGTCTTTCATGAGATTCTTGTATCGCAGCCACAGCCCGTTTCCGTTCGGTCACGTCGGTAATCATGCCTAAGAATCCGATGACCCGGCCATCGGAATCCTGGATTGGTGTGGTGGAAAGCATCCCCCAGAGAAATGAGCCGTCTCTCCGGTGAAATTTGAAGTCGAGCACTTCCCTGCTTCCCGACATGAGGGGCTCAAACCCTTCTGGCACCCTGGAATGCTCCTTCTCGATGAGAAAATCAACGAGCTTCCTCCCGACCATCTCGTCCTCGCGGTATCCGAGCATTTCCGCCATACGCTTATTGACATACGTTGTCCTGTCCTCCGTATCCAGCACCCAGATGCCTTCTTGCGCTGTTTCCACGATACGGCGGAATTTCGCTTCGCTCTCTTTTAATTTTCTCTCCATCTTGTGCTTGTAGAGGGCCATCTCAATGGTCGTATACAGGTCCCGCTCCTCAAAGGGTTTGATGATGTACCCGAACGGCTCGGTTATTTTCGCCCGTTCCAGGGTTTCATCATCGGCAAAGGCGGTAAGGTACACAATAGGGACATCAAACTCGGACCGGATCCTTTCTGCCGTTTCAATCCCATCCATCTCGCCGCCTAATACAATGTCCATGAGGATAAGGTCGGGCCGAACGTCGCGTACCCTTTTCAGCGCCTCTTCTCCCGATGTCGCTGTCAATGGGACCTTGTAGCCGAATTTCTGCAAATAGCTTTTTATATCATCGGCAATGATAACCTCGTCTTCAACAACAAAGATTGTGCCTTTTTTCATGCCCCTACCCCTTCAAACCGAATTCGGAAACTTGTTCCCCTGTATCTCACCATTTCGATGTGTCCGCGCAGCTGGTTTTTGGCCAAGAGGGTGACCAGATGCAGTCCCAGCGATTTGGCATTTATGATATCCAAGTCCATCGGGACACCGACCCCATCATCGCCAACCACCAGTTCAAGTTCTCCCGGCCCGACCGGACGAACCGTTATGTCGATCTTCCCGGTCCGGTTATCGGGAAACGCATGCTTTAACGAATTGGAAACAAGTTCATTGATGATCAGCCCGCATGGGATGGCGGTATCAACTCCCAGGGAAATGCCATCGGCATCCACCGCCAGTTTTATCTGCGCGGCATTCACTTTATAGGTACTGAACAGACTCTTCGCAAGGCTGCTGATATAATCGCGGAGGTCGACCTTTGCCAAGTTATCGGACTGGTACAGTTTTTCATGGATGAACGACATGGCTTTAATGCGGCTCTGGCTTTCGAGGAATATATCGTGAATCCTCTGGTCCTGCGCATATTCCGCCTGGTGTCGCAGGAGGCTCATGATGACCTGCAGGTTGTTCTTTACGCGGTGATGAATTTCCTTTAAAAGGATTTCCTTCTCTCCGAGCGACTCCCTGATCTGTTCCTCGGCCCGCTTCCGTTCGGTGACATCGTACATGATATGGACGGCGCCCTTGACATCTCCCGCATCATCAAGAAGCGGGTCAACAACGACATCGAACCATTTTCCCCTTCGCTGCATGACGGTATGCTCCCGCCGTTTTGTTTGGAGCATGCGCTGAAAAGGGCATTGCTCGGCCGGGACCGTTGTCCCATGAATGAACTCGCAGCAATTCCGGCCGTTGATCTCCTCAAGAGGTCTGTCGAAGTACGCCGCCGTTGCTATGTTGCACCGTTTGATCTTTCCTTCCCGGTCCAGCAGGAAGACCATGTCCTTCATGGCATCGAACGTCGTTCGCCACTGGCGCGCGGCAAAACGAAGGATTTCCTCGACTTGCTTTCTCTCGGAAATGTCCAGCATATTGGTGATGTAGTACAGAGCATTCCCGTCACTGTCTTTCACCGCTGCCACGTCTACCTGAACCGGGAAGGTGGTGCCATCTTTACGAATATTGATGGCATCAAAAACATGGTTTCCCTTCTGATTTATCGTGCTGAGCTGGCGTCTCAGTTCCGCGAGGCCCCCGGCCTCCATTATGTCGCCTATCGGCCTTCCTGTAAGCTCTTCGACGGTATATCCGTGCATGACGGCAGCTGCCTGGTTCATCATATCTAGCGTCTCTGCCTCAGTACCCACAATGACTACCCCTGTCTTGATGTGATTGAAGATCTCAGCCCATTTCTGCAAAGCAGCATCAACACGCTTCCGTTCAGTCATAGATAACACCAAACGCTGCAATCAGCCACTGCGTATCTGCAAGCTTGAATACACTTCGATTTCCGGTATAAAAGACTATGGACAGTCTTAAGGTAAAAAAACATAGGCCGTTAAGAAAATAGATAACAATCATATTAAAAGCCTTGATGGGGATACTTTCTGCAACTTTTTGTCATGCTTTTTCGTCAGTGAAGACCCCTCAAATAAGTAATATAAAAGCATTATACCAACTTTTTGCAAGCCTGTCCTTATAAAAAACAAGAAACAGAGTAGCACACCTGTGCCGTTCCATTGTATAATCCGGAAAGCATTCCCAGACTTCCGTCCAAAAAAAGCCTTGACTATCTTTC
>DATJBN010000179.1:0-20381 GCA_035515335.1 Syntrophales bacterium
CGAAGGAAGCCCCTGGTATAAAGGGCTCACCCCGAAACATTGGCGTGTGCTGTGGGCAAGTTTCCTGGGATGGATCTTCGACGGCTACGAAACCTTTGCGCTAATCGTGGCCATAGGTCCAATTCTTACTACTCTGCTGCCGCCTGAGGCCCGCTCGCAATTGGGCACTTATGCAGGGCTGACTATCGGCGTCACCCTCCTCGGCTGGGGCGTGGGTGGCGTGATCGGCGGGACAATAACCGATTACATCGGCCGCAAGAAGATGATGATCTACTCCATCCTCGGCTATGCACTATTCACGGGATTGACCGCTTTTAGCTGGAGTGTGGAATCGCTGATCGTATTGCGGTTCTTAACCGGCCTGGCCATGGGAAGTGAGTGGAGCACCGGCGCCACACTGATCGCCGAGACATGGCCCGATGGCGCCCGCCCGAAGGGGGCAGGATTCATGCAGTCCGGATTCGGCTTCGGGACGTTCCTCGCTTCGTTCGTTTGGTACCTTGTTCACCCGTTAGGTCCGCAGGCCTGGCGGTGGCTGTTTGTAGTCGGCGTCATGCCCGCATTCTTTGTGTTCTATATCCGGCGGAAGATCGACGAATCGCAGCGATGGATCGACACACTGAAGGAAAAGCGCTGGGCCGCCACAGAGGTCGATGCGAAAATTGCAGTACGATCAGAAAAGCGGCCGTTCACCCTGACTGAGATATTCCAGGCGCCGGAAAGCCGCCGTCGCGTACTCCTCACATTCTGTATGTCTCTGACAACGATGGTGGGCTGGTATGGTATTTCCTCCTTCCTTCCCGGGTATGTCTCATCGATTGCAAAGTCGGAAGGATATACGAACCTGGCCTTCTGGGGCAGCACCGCCGGAATGGTCTACAACGCAGGCGCGATCGTCGGCTATCTATCATCCGGTTTTATTGCTGACTGGCTTGGACGGCGGAAATTCCTCGCCTTCCTCTTCATCGGCTCGCTCATCATGACGCCGATCACATACATGTGGACGCACGACCTGCAGGCGGTACTTATCGCTGCGGCCATCAACGGGTTCTTCACCCTCGGTCAGTATTCATGGTTTGCCATCTATCTGCCGGAGTTGTTCTCGACGGCCGTGCGATCTACGGCAGCGAGCTTTATATTCAATGCAACACGGCTTATTGCCTTCATGGGACCCATCGTTGCCGCGTCGATCATCAAGAGCTTTGGAGGCATCAGTACGGCGGCGATGAGTCTGGGAATGATCTACTTCCTGGGTCTCGCTGTGTGCTTCTTCCTGCCGGAGACGAAAGGGAAACCGTTGCCAGGCTGACGGGAATCTCTCCCTCACGGCGTATCTGGTATTTCTCCAATTCCTGAACAGCAGGTATCAGGGATTGGTCTGTTTACAGGACATCATCGTTATCACCCAAGATCGTCTACATGCAAATCCCGGTTTTGATGCAACAGAATCTCTTGACATGACGGGCGCTATCCCTTAGTTTGCGTGCCATGTGTGCCGACAGAAACTCCGATACAGCAACCGGAAGGCCGATCCTCGCGCTCGGGGTAATGTGCCTCATATGGGGTTACAACTGGGTGGTGATGAAGGAGGGGCTTCGCTTCTGCGATCCATTCATATTTGCCGCGATACGAGTCTTTCCCGCGGCTATAATTCTTTTCGTGATACTTCTCTGGAAGAGAAAGGACTGGCGCCCGCGTCAGGTGGGATGGACGATTCTCCTGGGGATTCTTTCCACAACGATTGGTTACGGCCTTCCCTTATGGGCCCTCGCGGGAGGCACCGCCGGGAAGACAGCTATACTTCTTTATACGATGCCCTTCTGGACGATCATTCTCGCCTGGCCGATACTCGGAGAAAGGATGAGGGGACTCGAATGGCTGTCCGTAGTCTTCGGCTTCGTGGGACTTGCCCTGATTATGGCAGGCAATACCGCGGAGGCGAATCTATGGTCGAGCATCATGGCGGTGATTTCAGGGATATCGTGGGCGGGCAGCGCGATTGTTACCAGGATAATGAGACGTGATCCCGAATTCGACGTCCTCTCCGTCACGACATGGCAGATGGTCTACGGCGTGGGACCTCTCGTCGTTATTGCAGTCCTCGTGCCGGCACCTCCCGTGCAGTGGACGCCGGTATTCATCGCCGCCCTGCTTTACAACATCTTCCTCGTGGGCGTGGCTGCATTGCTCCTCTGGTTTTACATACTCGAAAAACTGGAGGCAGGAATCGCAACAATGGGAACGCTCGTCACCCCGGTGCTTGCCCTTATCTCAGCGCGCATCGAGCTCGGCGAAATCCCGTCTTCACTCGAGGCCCTGGGCATCATCCTGATCCTGTCGGGACTAGGTCTTTTGGGAACCATAGCCTTCGTGAGAAACCGCAGGGCGTAGACGCAAACGGCTTCCGGCCTATTTCTTGGGCGGTTTCAACAGCAAGAAGGCAATAACAATGCCCACTGCTGCAAGGGCTGCCGTGGGGTAGAAAGCAACCGCGTAAGACCCAAAAGCATCCTTTGCCTGGCCGGAGATTATGCCGCCGAGAATAGCGCCCAAACCATAAGCGAAGTAGACGAGGCCGTAATTCTTTGCATAGTTCTTGACGCCAAAGAAGGATGTCGTGGCCGTTGGTGCGATAGCGAGCCATCCCCCCAGGCAAAGCCAGAAGCCGATGAAGCAAATTACGTAGAGGGCGATGCTTCCCTGGCCGGCCGTCAGCATTCCGAGCGAGCAGACGAGGATGATAATGTAAGATATAATGGCCGCGACCCGGGGGGTCAGCTTGTCCGTAAGAACCCCGAAGATCGGACGCCCGGCGCCGTTGAAGATCGCGAACACGCCGACGAGCGTTGCAGCGGTTGCGGCATCGATCTTGATGATCTCCTGCGCAACGGGACTGGAGATGCCTATGGCCATAAGGCCGGCTAGACAACCTATGGTGTAGCATAGAAACAGGCCATAGAAAGTGGGTGTGCCTGCCATCTGTTTCATGTCGAAATCCACGCCGGTAAGATGAGCGGCAGCGGGCGGAGTCCATCCCGCAGGCTTCCATCCCTCTTTGGGATAACGGAACGGGATGAAGAGTATACAAACCAGGACGAGAAAGACTGAGCCGAGATAAAGGAAGGTCGTCATTGGCCCGACGGATTTGATGAGGGCGGCCGCGACATTCGCGGAAATAAAAGGTGAGCCGCCGAAGCCGGCCAGGGTGAGCCCGAGGGCAAGGCCTCTCCTGTCAGGGAACCATCTCCCGACAACGGCCAGAGGTACGCCGTAGGCCAACCCGACACCGCCGCCACCGATAACGCCGTAGCAGACGGCCAGCGTCATGATATT
Source organism: Syntrophales bacterium (assembly GCA_035515335.1). GTDB lineage: Bacteria > Desulfobacterota > Syntrophia > Syntrophales > UBA2185 > Fen-1135. The sequence continues at coordinate 3,334 of DATJBN010000179.1, forward strand.
CGAGGTCTGGCTCGCCAGCATCCAGCCGATTCCAAGAATTACGCCGCCGAGGATGCCGAGATTCCTCGGACCCATCTTCGCGATCAACTGTCCGCCGACAAATACGAGAAGGGCAAAGCAGGCGAGGAATATCATGAAGGGAAGCCCCGCTTGAGTTGCGGTGATATGCATCAACTCCCGCACCGGTTTGGCGAAGACACTGTATGCATAGACGCTGCCCAAACAGAGATTGATGATGAAGCCGAAGACCACAAACATCCATCGGCCCGATTCTTCCGCCATTCCGAAAAGTTTCCTGTCACTCATCTGACATCCTCCCGTTTATTATTCATCGGATGCGTACATAGATAACAGAGGCTCGATTGTCAAGAAGAATAGAGTTGACAACCGGTGTCAGGCGGCATGGTATAATGAAATGCGAAAGCCGTCCGCGGAAGATCGGACGGCTTTTCTCATGATCTTTCCAAATGAGAAACAATTATGTGCGTTCTTTTTTATTTCAACGAATCGGGAATCGGCTCTATCGTTTTACAACCAAGACAGGGCATCCGGCTCCCTTCACCACCTTGTCGGCGACACTGCCTATCATTTGTTTCAAGAGGCCCGTCTTTCCATGCGATGCAATGACGATCATGTCAATCTTCTTTTTCTTCTGCTCGCTCAGTATTGTCTCGGCGGGGAAGCCCCTCTTGATGTCAAAGGCGATCTTCACTTTCTTCTTCTTCGCGATTTCAGCAACTTCCTTTTGCAGCTTGGCCTTTGCTTCTATCAAGCTGTTCTTCTTGATCGCCTCGACGATCTTGAAGTCAAGGCAGTAATCGATCGCGCAATCCTGAAGACCCTTGTCTACGACATGCAGAAGATAGATTTTCGCATCATGTCTGCCTGCCATGTCGATGGCCTTTTTCAGCGCCGCATCCGAATACTTGGAAAAATCCGTGGGAACGAGAATATTCTTTGGTGCAAACATACGACTACCTCCATCTTTTTCTTAAATTTTATCTCATGCATATAATTTGACAAGAACTTTTTGTAATTGCAGCAAGCTGCCGCGCCGTCCCCATAATCCGCACTTTTCCAAGAAAACTTTCTTGACATAAGGGAGTTCCGCCCCTTATTCTTTACCTGTCAAAACGGTGATTCTTCAGCAGCAAACAATGTCTCATAAACACTCTAATTGGATCTCTCCGCAGCTCGCTGCGGAGAATGTTCGATCCTTAAGGATATTAATGTTCCCCATTCGCTTACTTGCCCCGGCGAGCCACGGGGCATGCGGTTCGCTGCCGGATTCATAATCCGCGAAAAGGAGGACAGGGCTATGAGCTTTAAAAGGATTTGGCACAAGAATTATCCGCCCGGGATACCCGCGGAGATCGAGTTTGAAAAGATAACAATCCCCCAGGTCCTCACCCGAACATCCGAAAAATTTCCGGATCATACCGCTCTCATCTTTATGGGCACACAGATTACCTACCGGGAGCTGGAAGGTCTGGTCAACCGCTTTGCAAAGGCCTTCGTCTCACTGGGAGTTAAAAAGGGCGACAAGGTCGCCATGGTGCTTCCCAATGTCCCGCAGATTGTGATCGCCGATTTTGCCGCATTCCGCATCGGGGCCGTCACCGTCATGAACAATCCCCTGTACACGGAGACTGAGCTCTCCTATCAATTGAACGATTCCGATTCAACAGTCCTCATCACACTGGACATGATGTATCCGATAGCGCGGAAGCTCCAGGAAAAGACAAAGGCAAAAAAGGTGATACTCTGCTCCCTCTCCGATTATCTCCCGCCGCCTCTCAAACCGCTGTTCCCGCCTGCCGATGTCCCAGAGCAGGAATGCGTCTTCCGCTTCAGGGACCTCATAAACGCACAGGATGAGACGCCGGTCCGCAATGTCCCCACGCTGAACGACCTCGGAGCCCTGATCTATACCGGTGGCACAACCGGGATAAGCAAGGCGGCCATGCTGAGCCACGCCAATATCTCCTTCAACACACAGCAGTTCCGCACCTGGTTCAAGGCGGGCAAGGACGGGGAAGAGAGGATGCTCGCGATCTATCCGTTCTTCCACGCGGCGGGCTGGACGGGCATGCACAATACCTGTGTCTATGCGGGGTGGGTGGATATCCTCGTCCCCAAGCCGGAGCCGGGGCAGATTCTCGACCTGATCGAGAAATTCAAGCCCACGCTGCTTCCCGGCGTATCGACGATCTTCGTTGCGCTTGTGAATAATGAGAGATTCGCGAAGATGGATCTATCCTTCGTCAAGGCTTACGTGACAGGCGCCGCACCCATGGCGCTCGACACAATCGAGAAATTGAAGAAGATACGCAACGTTCCTCTGATCAATGTGTACGGGCTTACCGAGATCACACCGATGGGAACCGCAACTCCCTGGGGCGGAAATGAAAAACCGGAGACCGTTGGCGTGCCTCTGCCCGGCACGGACTTAAAGATCGTCGATCTTGAAACAGGCAAGAAGGAACTCAAGACGGGTGAGGTGGGGGAGATCTGTTTTAAGGGCCCGCAGGTGATGGTAGGCTATTACAAGAAGCCTCAGGAAACGGCGCTGGTCATGGAGGGCGAATGGCTCAAGACAGGCGACGTCGGTTTTCTGGATGAAGACGGATACGTCACCATTGTGGACCGCAAGAAGGACGTCATCAACGCGAGCGGCTTCAATGTATACCCAAAAGAGATCGATGAGCTTCTTATCACGCACCCGAAGATATTGGAGGTGTGCACCATCGGCATCCCGGACTCCTACCGCGGCGAGACGGTGAAGGTATACATTGTCACGAAGCCCGGTCAGACGATGACCGCGGATGAAGTTATTGGCTTCTGCAAGGAGAAGCTCGCGGGCTACAAAGTGCCGAAGGTCGTCGAGTTCATAGATGCCCTTCCCAAGAGCGTCGTCGGGAAGATTCTGCGCCGGGAGCTTCGCGATATGGAGGCGAAGAAGAGGGACGCCTAGAGGCGCTCTTCCAATCTGCGCATCGTTTACCCTCTCGGCGATTCGAGGACGATGTCTCTCGCATGGAGCCTGCCCTGTATGTATTTGCCGAGCGTTCGCACGGCCTGATCGCCTGAACGGAATACGGGCAATCCGCCCTCCTCGAGAGCGAGGGCAAATGAGTCGTAGAGGGAACCGCTGTCCACAACGGCGATGATCGGTTTCTCGGAGCGCGCGGCCTGCGCCGACAGACGCTTGGTGATGACTTGATTCGCATCTCCCTTGCACGCGGCCATCTCATCCGGCAGCGTCTTCATGAGCGGCGCGAGCGGCGTAACACCCACGATCACTGCATCGACATTCTGGTCGTCCGAGAGGACGCCCACTATCCCCTCGTATGCCGCCTCCATTGCCATGGGCGTGACATCGATGGGATTCTTTACCTCCACAAGCGCGTCGAGTCTCGCATCTCGCAGTATGTGAGAGATCCTTTCCTTCGTCTCTTCGGTATAGGAAGCCATAAGGAGTGTGTAGTCTTCCCCTTCGATGTTGTCCGCAAGGCCCACAGATTCGAAACCCGCGTTACACACTGCGGCAAGGCGGTTGCCCGCGACGGTCTTGTCGTGTAGGGCCTGTGAGAGGCAGAAGAGGCCTTCGAATTCGGCAAACGTCCCGGCGACCATGGCTCCGGCCTGGCGCATGCAGGATGCACAGACCATGTAGTCTCCGGCGATGGATGCCGTATGACCCGATGTGGCCGTCTTTCCTTCCTGGGTGCGGCCCGCCTTGTAAAGAAGCACCTCCTTGCCCAGATGCACGGATTCCCTCACCGCCCTGGCAAAGGCGAGTCCGTCGAGGTCGTTGAAACCTTCCATATAGGCGGCTATGATCCGGATATCCTGCTCCTGGTTCATGAAGTTCACGATGTCGCTCGCCGTGAGGTCGATCTGATTGCCGATGGAAAGCGCGTACGCAGGGTCCATGCAGGGAAGCCTGCTCATCCTCGTTATCATGAAGGCGCCGCTTTGGCTGATGAACACGCTCTTCCGCGGATATTCGCCGCGGCGTTTGGGAAGCTTGGCCTCGGGTATGAAGAGTGAATCGTATCTGCCCGGATTGGAGAGGGCGCCGAGGCTGTTTCCGCCCATGACGATCGGACCGCCTCCGGCTTTCACATGGGATTGGTTTATCTTCGCCCTGATGTCGCGGCCTATTTCCTCACTGCCCGCGACCTCGCCCATGCCGCCGGGAACGAGGATCACGCTCTCCGCGATGTCTCGCGCTACGACCTCGCTCATCAACTCCGCTGCCTGGTCCGGCCGCACCGCCAGTATCAGCAGATCAAGTTTCTCCTTGAATGAACCGAGGGAAGGCACGGTCTCTATGCCGTCGATCTCTGCTGCCTTCGGGTGCACGATGCGCAGGCCCGGGGGCGGGAAACCATTGGCGAGGACGTTGCGAATGATGATCCGGCCTACGTTTTCTTCGCGCTCGGAAACGCCTACAACGCCGATTGTGGATGGATGGAGGAGATTATTGAGCTTCATGATCGGTCGCGGCACCACCTCGTGATGCTCGGGTGGGGAAAATCGGCACAGGCCGTCAAGAGGAAGCATCAGGTAATTAACGAAGGCAAAGGGATTTACCTCAAGCTCTTTGATGACGAAAGGGGAGTCTGCTTTGGCCGGTGAGAAGAAATTGCCGACGGCGATGAGTGCCGCGAAACACTCGAGAAGCTGTTCGTCAGTGACAAGCCGCTTCTGTCCCCGCGTCAGCCCCGCGAGCTTCTTGTAGGAGATAGTCTCTTTGAAGAGATCGAGGAAAGTCTCCCCGTCTGTCATCTCCGTGGATGCAGCGACCACGGCCTGCCCCTTCTTCAGGCTCTCCGTGTAGAGCTGGGTATCCGTGCCGCCCAGTCCGGCGCTGATTATCATGCCGAACTCGCGAGTTTCGCGGAGGCTTACGATTAATTCGTTTCCGAATTCATGCGAGACAGGCATGTGCTGCACGATCATAAATCCCCTGATGTCGCGTGAGACGGCGGCGGCAAGCGCCTGCCCGCGCAGGCCGCGGTAGGCCTCCGGCGCGTGGTCGGGGGACTGCGTGATGTTGCGGGCATACTGCTCCGGAACTTCGTACGTCATGGCGCGGACCGCGGAGAGCACCTGCTCCGGGTCCTTGGGCACGATACGGACTGCGCCCACGTCGCTCTTGTGAACGATGTACGGCGATACAACCTTGATGACCACTTTATCGCCGGGGATGCCAAGGAGCTTTTCATTGCTCAGCCTCTCGCCCTTTGCGAGGACGAGATAACGGGGGATCGTCTCCCCTCCGATGAGGCGGATCAACTGGTAGACTTCATATTCAAAAAGAAAATCGCGTTTTTCCCTCTGGGCCTGTTCGAAGAGCCCTCTTATGCCTTCAAAGTCGACGTAAATATTCACTCGCTCATCAAGCTCCTTCTTTAGAACTGCGGCATGCCTTTCCTGTAGAAACACACCTCCCGCTGATACAGGCGTGCTATCGCGCCAGAGCGGTCGGAGAGGTGAGTTACGACATCACTGATGATTCGTCAGTCTGCAAGAAACTGAGCGGATATGCCATTGACTGACAAGGCTAAGGAAGCTTCTTCACTATCTTCGTAAATTCGTCCAGCGTGAATGCCTTCAATGTCGTGGTTCGCAGGCTTCCCTCTGCACCAAGACCGAGAAGATAGGCGCAGGCGACCTCGTCGCTGGGGGCCTCGGCAATGGCTATGTAGTCATATTCTCCCATGGTAAGGTAGAATCCCGTGATCTTCCCTCCCATCTTTTCCATCAGCTTTCCCGCGGCCCTGACTCGCTTGGGCATGGTCTTAATATTTTTTGCTCCCTGTTCCGTCAACTTTATCAAGGCGATGTATGTCGGCATAATCTTACCTCCTGTGGAATAAAGATATAGACAGATGCAATCTCGTTTCCCGAATGCTCTTAACGCGAAGGTTACAACAAGGCGGGGAAAATGACAACTCTATTCGAACAAAATAAGGGTGAAGAGCACAAGGTTCTTATCACCCACATTTTTGATGGAATGATACTCGCCTGTGCCCGTGCGAACGGCATCCCCTTTCCTTACCGTAGTCTCAACGCCGTTGTCGTTCACGATGCCTTCACCTTCCATGATGTAGTATAGCTCGAAATCCCCCTCATGTTTGTGATAACCGACGGACACCCCGGGTTCTATGATCTCCCGTGAACAAAGCCGCCCCTTGCCGGACAGTTCCTGTTTTTCCAGTATGTGGAAGTGCTTGACTGTTCCTTCTCCTTCTTTCAAGTTGTCAATATGTTCTTCGCGCATTTCGTTTCTTCGTCTGATCATTGTTACATCTCCTTGTTAAAGAAATGAGTGCTGTGCATATGTGCACACCCTGTGTTATTTCTCAAGACTCAAAAGCCTGATGGCCAATTTCCCATCGATTGATATGTTGCCTTTGCTGAAGGCTTTACAATTGAACTTCTGCAAGGGCCGAAAGATTACGATTGCTAATGAATAAGTGGACAAATGAAAAAGGCAGAGCACTTTCGGCACTGCCTTAACTGTCCGATTTCTGACTTAAGCATGATCCCCTTACGGGGACTGCTTGACATCGCTCCTAACGCAGGTCAGTTTTCTCGCCAACACAGGTAACTTTGGCATGACATATGCTTCAAATAATAAGGATAGTAATCGCCCGACATAATATCAAAGTTTAGAGGTGCAATTGGCATGGTAAGAAAGCTATCCACACAGCTGCTGATAGGTAGCACTATTCTTTTATTCTCATTTTGCCCGGTTTCTGGTGCCAGTGATCCAACATCCGACAAGATCCCTCAGAAACCCACTCCTATACAGAAGGTAGACTTATCCAACCTGAATCAAAAGAAATCTTCCACACAGATATCGAGGCCTATTCCTTCACAGCAGCCAAAACGGATTCAACGACACCCGGTCCATACAAAGGGAGAGCAGCGAATTAAATCCTACGAAAAGCGTCCGATCAGCCAATAAAATACAGGTCGATTGCCTTTGAAGATAACATCGATTTAAATAATACGGTATATCTTATTTGCCGGAACGGACAGGGAGGGCCCGGAGGTTGTAGTTGTTGATAGATTGACTATTCCATCCCCGTTCGCCGAAGTAGAAATTGAAGTAGCTTGCCTTGGAACTTTGCGTCTCTGATCCCCAAACAGAATGACTTGAAAGATGGAACAATTCCGTCAGATGGATGCTCAATCCGGAGGAATTATTGCTCTTGCCGGCATCATACAATTCCGCCAACTCGTCTTGAGTCGGCATACGCCAGTCCGAATAACCTCCTCCGCGGTAATTCTCACAGTAACTCTTGGCGTCGGGCCAGTATATATTCAATCCATTGTCCCTCGCCGCCCACATCAGGTTTGTCCCGGTGTCCAAAACCGTACCATTGTTGTAGGCAATAAAGCGGCCGTCTCGTTTTATCTCTTTCGCTGCGGGTATAAAGCGGCGCTTCTCTGCAAGAGCAAGCTGTTTCTTTCTTTCTTCCACATCCTGTTTTTCTTTTGCAAGAGCCTCCTTCTGTTCAAGCAGCTCCTTCTCCTGCCGCAGTTTTTCCCTTTCCTCGTCAATCTTCATTTGCTCATCATTCGATTCTACCGCCTTGACAGACTTCCCCGGCACAAAATAGAAATCGCCTCGCAGTGATGATAGCTCCCAGGGTATCTGCCTGTCACCAGTCTTCTTCCCCAAATCGGCTCGCACGTTCTTGAAAACATGCTCAATGGTCAAGCCCGGCTGCCTCATATACTTCAATAGCGCAGCCGTGTATGGACTGTTTCTGCTTTCACCGTCTTGTGCCACACTCCCGGGGCCGGTGGAATACGAGATGAATGTTCCTGTTGGTGCGTTGCTCACAATGGCGAGGCCTCGGGATGCGCTCCGTAAGCTGCGGGAATAAGGGTTGTCGCGGCATGCATCCAGTATGACGATATTGAGACCGTTGTTGGCGTTCGCCATCTCATCAAGAACCTTGTTGATGTCAATAGACTGGTATTTCACATCCGATTCCTTGTTAATTTTTGCGCCTATCGGAACAAGGTAGTTAACACCGTTAACCTGCAAACCGTGGCCGGCATAGTAGAAGAGACCCACACCGCCTCGCTTGAGCATATTTCCGAACCTCTCAATAGTCTCCTCCATATCCTGTTGCCGGGCATTCTTCTTCAAGATGACGGAGAAGCCCGCCCGTTGGAGTGCCGCTGCCATGTCTGTCGCGTCGTTGACGGGGTTTTTGAGCGGGCCCCCGCTGTAACTGCCATTGCCGATGACGAGGGCTGTTCGCTGTTCCCTAGCGGCCTGAGATGAAAACGGGATGAATAAAGCAAGGACCAAAGAGGCAAGCGCGATTCGAATAAAGATGGATCTCATCGAGAAGTTGTCCTCCTCTTACAAATCGATGCCATCTTATACACTAATCGCAAACAAATATCCATTGTGCAGCCAGGATCTCCAGGTGAAAGGATAGATAGGCCCATCGAATGACGGATATAGATGCGAACGATGAAGAATTCAAATCAGCAGATGATCTCTGTCACCTGTGAGTAAATAGCCTGATAGGATTTTAGCGCCGAGGGTTACAATTTGGAAAGCTTACCAATTAATTTTTTGGCTTCTTAAGAGGTCCTGTGCGTCTTTATCCTTCAGCCTTGCAGCCTGTACAAGATCGTTCGTTGCCCGTTCTTTATAACCAAGCTTTTCATGAAGAAGACCCCGATGATAATAGGGGCGTGCGAGCCTTGGATCGAGTTCGATGGCTTTGTCGAGGTCATTAAGTGCATGTTGGGAATCTCCCAACTCTTTATAAGCCACACCCCGGTTACTATAAGCAACGGCGAGCTGCGGGTTGATATCTATGGCCTTGCTTGAATCCGCCAAGGCCTTCTGGTAATCGCCTAACTTGATGTATGCGGTTGCACGATTGACGTAGGCCGCTGAAGATTTGGGTTCCAGTTCGACAGCCTTTCCTAAATCTGTGAGAGACTTCTGATAATCGCCTAATTTCATATATGCACTTCCGCGATTGGCATAGGCCCTTGCAAAGTCCGGTTTTAGCTCAATGGCTTTGTTGAGGTCTCTGATTGAATTTTCCAGCTCGCCCAACTCTTTATGAGTTACACCACGATTATTGTATGCGATAGCGAGAGTTCCAATTTTTGTATTCTCATTGATCGTAGACCTCGTTATCCTCTCAACAGCTACGTTGCAGTCTTCAAGGGCCTGTTTATATTTTCCCAATCTGATGTAAGCTGCCGCACGTGTGCTATACGCATATTCTTGATGAATGTACGGATCGATTGCCAGGGCCTTGCTTATATAATCGATTGCTTTTTCATAATTGCCGGATGCGTTTTCGTTAACGCCGAGAAACCAGTAAGCCTCCGGACATTTATCATCGGTGTCGATGGCTCTCTTGATATCAAGAAATGACTTGAGATTGTTTCCCAGTCTTTGATTCGCAATTCCACGATTAACATAAGCCCGTGCGATATTGGGATTCAGTTCCAATGCCTTATCTGAATCATCAATAACCTCTTCGTACCTTGCAAAGAAAAGGTGGGCAGCGCCCCGCGTGACATAGCCCAATGCAAAAGTAGGCTCTATCTCTATTGCCCTGTTTGAATCCCGGAGAGCCTCATATCCATTATCCAATCTAAAATGGATGTATGCCCGATTTGCATACGCTAGGGCAGAATGAGGATCCAGTTCTACTGCTTTACTGGCATCTTTGATTGCCGCTTCATAATTGGCCAGTCGTGCATAAAAATGCCCGCGGCTCGCGTAGGCTAACGCATACTGGGGGTCCTTTTGGATGGCGTCGGACATTTCCGCAATCGCTTCCTCTACCTTACCTGAAATTGACAGTTCAATACCCTTTTGAAACGCTTGCAAGGCGCTTAATCCTTCTACGGCTTTCAAGTATTGGGCTATCTTCTTCTCGTTCGTTTTATTCTTATTAAGTTCGTTTTTTAATCTTTCAATTTCTGCCGACAGTTCTTCGAGCTTCTTGCTTGCTTCTTCTAATTCCCTCGTCCTTTGAAGGTCCTTTCGTACCGAGTCAATTGCTTCCACTATGGCGTTAGGATCAGCCTCAATTTTCGCTTGAAGCCAATACCTTTTCCCATCCCATTTTTCGTTTTGAATTTGCGTTTGCAAGACGCCTGCGGTCAAGGTTGTAATCTGATCTTTCGTTAATTTATGGTTTACAACCTCTGCGCGATTTTCAAGATAGGTTTCCACTTCCTCCAATAGAAGTCTTTGGACCTGCTTCAAAGCCAATGTTCTACAAGACACCTTGCTATCGTATTCACTTGCCTGATACGTGTATTCCCTGATGAAGGTTTTGGTTTCGGCAGGCGTGAGATTGGGGACCAACAAGACTACGAGAAGAGAAGCAAGGGTCATTCGCATAAGGGCAGATTTCATGACATGATACTCCCCTTTACAACTGATGTCATCTCTGATGCGTTACATGTGGGAATCAGCAGCTCTGCCAAATCAGAGCATGAAACGATTAGTATTTGACGGAGTCAGAGGTAAGCAGATGAAACATTCACATGAGCTTATAGCCTCTGTCACCTGTAAATCCACACCATTCATGATGGAGGCAGAGATTGGCGACTATTATTTGTATGTTAAGGCCACTAAAATTTTCTCCCGATTCCCACACCTCACACCCAAATGCTCAGATCATTTCCAGGGCCGTTGCCATTGACACGCCGCCGCCGCCGCAGATAGCTGCGAGCCCCAGCGTGTTGCCACGCTTCTTCATGGCATGGATCAGTGTCACCATAATACGACAGCCAGTCGCTCCCACGGGATGTCCCAAACCGCAGCCGGAGCCGTTCACGTTCGTAATCTCACGATTCAAACCCAGTTCCTTCTCGCATCCAGCATACTGAGCGGCAAAGGCCTCATTGAGTTCGATGAGCTCGAAGTCGGCGAGCTTAAGTCCGGATCGGTTCATCAGGTTGCGGACGGCCGGAGCGGGGCTCATTCCCATAATTGAAGGATGGCATCCGCCATAGCCTGCATTCTTAAACCTCGCAATCGGTTTCCGTCCCAGTTCTCTGGCCTTATCGGCCGACATGATGACCATGGCTGCAGCCCCATCGTTGAGTCCTGAAGAATTCCCTGCAGTGACCTTTCCCACTTTAGGTATGAAGGCGGGCGGGAGTGCAGCAAGTCTCTCCATCGTGAGCCCGGGCATGAAGTGCTCATCCTTGTCGAAAATGACTGCAGGCTTTCCCTTCTTCTGGGGAATCTCGATTGGCACGATCTCTTCCCTGAAGTCGCCTTCCTTCGTTGCCCGTTCAGCGTTGTTATGGCTCCGCAGGGCCACGGCATCCATATCCTCACGGGAGATGTTGTACATTTGAGCAACGAGTTCCGCTGTATGGCCCATGATATAGGGCTTGCCCTTCATTATGTCGATCACGGGGCCTTCCTTTACTGGGCCCTGCTCCAGACCAGGCTGGAGGCGTGAGCCGCAGTACAGGGCCTCAATCATCATATCGTCGAAGCTCTGGTTTTGCAGTCGGCAACCCCAGCGCGCTCCCTGCACCCCGTAAGCAACGCCAGACATGTGCTCCACACCACCTGCCAGCACCACATCCATTAAACCCGCTTGGATCATGGCCATGCCGGAGATGACTGCCTCCATACCGGAGATGCAGACACGGTTGATGGTGACAGCCGTAGAAGTTACCGGGATTCCTGCGTCGATGGCCGCAACGCGGGCAATATTCAGTGCGTTGTATGGCTCCAAGCAGCTGCCGAAGCGAACATCGTTTATGACGGAGGGGTCAATTCCCGCACGCTTGACGGCTTCTTTCATCGCGGCGCTACCGATTTTGTAGGCGTGAACGTCTTTGAGTGAGCCCCCGAAGTCGCCGATGGCGGTCCGGCATGCCGATACAATAACAACGTCTTTCATAAATTCCTCCTGAAATAAAATGTTTTGGCTGTATAACATTGAGAAGGAAAAGATGCAAGGTGAGGAACGACCTGCATATGACATGGGGGGTACGGTATTGCTTACAATTATTATCTAACACCTGTAACGTTTGATCGTCAGGCGGATGTGAAGATAACAGCAAGGTATTCACTTTTCCCGTGAGTGAAAAAGAATGATCCGGATTCAGCAAGTCTGAGCCAGTAATAAGTGCCCTGGTCATACACCTTAAGGTCACTGTTTGTACGCTGTGGCTCTCCCACAGGTTTCATTGATAACGGGAGGAAACGATGTTGATCGAAGAGATGGGGAACCTACCGGCTCTAGTAGCAGCGTCGCGAACCGAGGGAACCTTCGATCTCGGAAAGGGTCTTGAGTTTCTCGACGACTTCAATGAATGATGCGGCGGCATACTCTATTTCACCTGCTGTGTTTGCTATGCCGAGACTCATTCTTACTGTCCCCTGCGCAATCTCTTTGGGTATGCCCATGGCGGAGAGGACATGCGATATCTCGACTGAGTGGGATGTGCAGGCAGAGCCAGCGGAGACGGCGATGCCCCGGGCATCGAGTTCACGGACGATCTCTTCGGCATTGATCCCCGGAGCGGATACACTGAGAACACCGGGGAGTCTTGATATGGGATGGCCGTTGATTGCGAGGTCCGCGATGGCGACCGAAATCTTCTTCTGCAGGGTGTCTCTCAGTTTTCCGATCCTGTCCATCAATGGAAGCGCTTTTTCTCTCGCGACCTCGCAGGCCATTCCCAAGGCCGCAATGGAAGCGACGTTCTCCGTCCCGCTCCTTAAGCCTCTCTCCTGTCCACCGCCAAAGATTATGGGATCGATGTCGATCCCTTCCCTGATGTAGAGCGCTCCGATGCCTTTCGGGCCGTAGAGCTTGTGCGCGGCGATAGCGATGAGATCGACATTCAGTTCATTCACGTCGATGGGCACCTTTCCCACAGACTGCACGGCGTCCGTGTGAAAGGCAACGCCCTTCTCGGAGGTAATCCTTCCTATCTCAGCGATGGGTTCGATGGTTCCCACTTCGTTGTTCGAGTGCATGATTGTTACGAGGATGGTCTTTTCCGTTAGCGCCTTCCTTACGTCCTCCGGGTTCACGAGACCGTCACTGTCGACCGGAAGATAGGTAACGGCAAAGCCGTTTCTCTCTAAATGCTCGCAGGTTCTGGAGACGGCGTGATGCTCGATTACGGAGGTGATGATGTGATTGCCGCGGTCTTTGCGCGCACAGGCGATGCCCCGGATGGCAAGATTGTCCGCCTCCGTCCCGCCGCTTGTAAACACTATCTCGGCCCGTCCGGCGCCGATGAGAGAGGCAACCCTCGTTCTCGCTTCTTCAATTGCCTCGCGTGTGGTCCTCCCCAGGGCGTGAGCGCTCGAGGGATTGCCGAACGAATCACGGAGAAACGGCAGCATGGCCTTTCTGACCGCCGGATGAACGGGCGTCGTTGCGCAATGATCAAGGTAAACTCTTTTCATATGAATTTCTCTTACGTGCCTGCTAGATCTTCCTCCCTGTCGAAGATCCTTCTTCGATGGCCTCTTTTATCATGCGGGGCTTTGCGCAATCACCGATTGCGTATACCTCGGGAACCTTCTCTTTCATCTTCTCGTCGATAGTATAGTTCGACTTGAAGCCCACGGCAAGGACAACCGCGTCTCCTTTGATGAAGCTTGTGACACCTTTCTGGTCAACTTTAACGCCTTCCTTCGTTATCTCTTGCACGGTGGTGTTTGCCTCCATCCTGATCCCCGCCTTCTTCAGGCGTGCGATGAAGAATGGCCTGTAAGTGGGTGAGACGTTGTCTGCCATGCGGCCCAGCATCTCGATTACGGTGACTCCCGTTATTCCCTTCACACGTTCGAGGAGAAACTCCGCCGTCTCGCAGCCTACCATTCCACCGCCTATTATAATTACGTTCCCGCTTACAGCCTTAGTACCGGTCAATACTTCTTCCGCGGAGAACACATTCGGGCCGTTTACGCCGGGTATGTTAGGAACGATGGATGTTGAGCCCGTTGCTACGATAAGAACGTCCGGTTTTTCCTTCTCTATCGTTGCGGGTGTTAGCTCGCTCTTCAGTTTAAACTTAACACCTGCTTTCGTGGCCCGGCTGGCGAGGCTTGTGACCAGCGTCTTTAACTCCTCCTTGTGAGGAGGGATGGAGGCGATGAGGAGTTTCCCTCCCGGTTCGTTTCCCTTGTCGTAGAGAGTAACCTTATGTCCTCGAAGCGCTGCCGTCATGGCTGCCTCCATTCCTCCGGGCCCGCCGCCCACGACAAATACCTTCTTCGCCTTCTTTGCGGGTTCGAGGATATATTCCGCTTCTTTTCCCGCAGAAGGATTGACCGAACAGCTGGTCGCGGCCGGAGTTCCCCAGTCCTTGTATGTCGTGATTATATCCGTGAGGCAATTGGAGCATGCGAGGCAGGGGACGATCTCGTCGGTGCTCCCTTGCTGCGCCTTCTTTGGAAGCTCTGGATCGGCAAGGAGCGCCCGGGCCATGCCGACGAGGTCGGTCTTGCCCTCGGCAATCGCCTTCTCGGCAATGAAGGGATCGTTTATTCGATTGGCGGCGATGACGGGAATGCCCACCCAGCCCTTGATCTTTTCCGCAAAATGCAGGAATGCGCCCTTTGGAAGCACGGCCTGCACGGTAGGCACCGGCGATTCATGCCAGCCCGTGTACACGTTGATCGCGCCGATACCGGCCTTCTCGAGGATCTGCACCACGTCCTTCGAGTCCTCTATCGTGTGTCCTCCCTCCATCTGCTCGTGGACGTTGAGGCGGCAGCCGATGGTGAAATTCTTGCCCGTTTCCTTTTTTATGCTTTCGATGACCTCGATGATGATTCTCATCCGGTTCTCAAGACTGCCCCCGTATTGGTCTTCGCGCTTATTGGTGATCGGGGAAAGAAATCGGTTCAAGAGATAGCCTCCGCCCACGAGAATTTCGATGGCGTCGAAGCCGCTTTCGCGGACCCTGCGCGCCGCCTGTCCGTATTCTCTGACGATGTATCGGATCTCGGGGATGGAGAGAGGTCTGGCAACCGTGCGCGTCATCTGGTTCAAGACAGGCGACGGACCGACCACTTCTGCGGCCCCATTATCGAATATTACGTGATATGAGGTTATGAGCTGCGCCGCGATTTTTGCACCGTTAGCATGGACTGCATCGGTCAGCTTGCGTGCACCAGGAATGAAGCGGTCGTCGTAGAGCCCGGGCTCGAGAGGCGACCCCGCATGTACAGGAGAGAAGGGAACGATGATAAGCCCGACGCCGCCTTTTGCCCTCTCCACAAAGAAATTGATGAGACGAGGGCCGACAGTTTCGTCATTCTCGCAGTAGCCTGAAGTTAGCGGCAGCATCACAATCCTGTTCTTGACCTTCACATTGCCAATGGTGATTGGAGAAAATAAATTCTTGAACTGTTGCATTACAAAATTCCTCTCATACAGATACGTGTAAAACAGGTAGGATTGAAGTCCTGCGCTACGTCTGTCTGTCATTTCGAGCCCTGCGAGAAATCTTTGTCATGAACGACGAGAGATAGATTCCTCACATCCGTTCGGAATGACTTAATCTGTTAATAATTGACCTTGTCTATCCCCTTGAGGCCCAGGATCTTGCGGGCCTCATCCGGTGTCGCTGGCTCGATCCCGAGTTCGCGCGCGATGCGGATAATCTTTGCGACCTGGTCGGCGTTGCTCTTTGCCATTGTGCCGCGGTCTAGATACAGGTTATCCTCCAGACCCACTCGGCAGTTTCCGCCAATGAGGAGCGACTGCGTGCATATCGGGAACTGCGCACGCCCGGCAACGCAGACGGAGAACTCGAAGTCCCCGATCATCTTCTTTGCGTAATCCACGAGAAACAACAGGTTCTCGGAACTCGGCGTGATGCCGCCAAGAACGCCCATCACAAACTGGATGTAAACAGGCTTCTTCACGTATCCGGCCTGGATCATGAAGGCGATGTTGTTTACCATGCCGGAATCGTAGATCTCAAACTCAGGCTTTGTTCCGTTCTCGGCGAAGGTTGCGCAATATTCCCTCATGGACTTGAACGTATTGGGAAAGATGAAGTCTTCAGACATCGCGAGATACTGTTTCTCCCATGGGAATTTGAATTCCTTGAACCTCGGGATCGCGTGGAAGAGTGCAAAATTGATGGAACCTGCATTGAAGGACGCGAGTTCCGGCTTGTAAAGGGTAACCGGCGCCACCCGCTGCTCTACAGTCATGCCTAAGCCCCCGCCGGTCGTGATGCAGACGACGATGTTGCACCTGCTCTTGATCTTCGTGATGATCTCCTTCATGAGATTCACGTCCGGCACAGGCATGCCGTTCTCCGGGTTCCGCGCGTGCACGTGACATACTGAGGCTCCAGCCTCGTACGCGCGCACCGCCTCGTCGGCGATCTGCTGCGGAGTAATGGGCAGATATTCCGACATCGTCGGGGTATGAATACTCCCCGTAATGGCCGCGGTGATAACAGCTTTCTCTTTCATCTTTCTCGCTCCTTTTATCGTATTATCGTTTTAACTTGATGAGACTCCCGCCAATCTCTCCGCCGCCTTCCTGTCGCGCTTGAAGTCCGTGAGCAGTCTGAAATTGAGACGCTGCGTTGCAGGAGGCCCGGCAGCGATGACGGAAAGGATTGTCGTGGGTGTGGAGAGACCCGAGAGCGACTCGCAGAGCCGCGCCATCTTAAGACGGTCATTGACATCCACACCTTCACGCCCTTTGTGGTACTTTGCGAGAAGGTCTCCCACTTTCGGTATTTTTAAATCACGGCTGCTTGGCCTCGTTACCAGGATGCCGCCGCCGATATCGGCGAGCGACTGACCGGCACGCAGTATCGCGCCGTTCATGTAGATCTTGGCCGCATTTATCGAAAGCGTCTCGGGGAGCATCACGCCGGACTCGGTCCTTGAGGCAAGCGCCGCAGAGCCTGCCGCGAGGCCGTAGAGCGTTTCCGCATCCACACTCATGCTGACGAGCTTGTCCTGGATGTGCGCCTTGTCGAAAACGCCATTGTAATCGGCCATCGCAATA
>DATJBN010000180.1:0-10120 GCA_035515335.1 Syntrophales bacterium
CATCCCCACATGGGATACAAGCTTCTCTATGAGACCGATCAGCTCACCCATGAATGCAAGAAGATTGTTCTTCAGCATCATGAGCGGTATGACGGCAAGGGATACCCGAACGGACTTGCGGGCGACGACATCCATCTCTACGGAAGGATATGCTCAATAGCCGACGTCTTTGATGCCCTGACATCGGAACGCAGTTACAGACAGAAACTTGACCCCTTCGCCGCCCTCCAATTGATGAAAGAGGAAATGATACATCACTTCCACAGGGATCTCTTTGAACAGTTCGTGCTGCTTTTCAGGTAACAGTGGAGAATGGAGTGTGGTCGCAGGCGGGAGTATTCAAACAGCGTCAGTTTGTCTTCATGACGGAAAGCAGATGCCGTTCGATTTCTTCCTTTGGCAGGGCGCCGACCAGTCTGTTTTCCAGCCTTCCGTCTTTAAAGAGCAACATCGTCGGTATATTGCGGACGTCATATTTTGACGCGGTGAGAGGGTTCTCGTCTATGTTCAGCTTAACGACCTTGATCCCGCCTGCATACTTTGCTGCGAGTTCCTCAATAATAGGACTCAACGTACTGCACGGTGCGCACCACGGTGCCCAAAGGTCCATGAGGACAGAGCCGGAATAGGAAAGAACTTCTCTCTGGAAGGTTTCATCGGTAACATCGACCGGATGGCCCTCGCCCCCTCTGATTACGAGTGGGATGCCGCACTTACCGCACAGCGGCCTCTCGGTCAGGCGATTTTCAGGCATGCGATTCTTTGTTCCACAGCTCAGGCATCTAATAATCATATCATCAAGATGTGCATGGCATCTGCCGCACGTGGGCCGGTCATGAAGACGGTCCTTCTTAATGCGGTTTCTCGTTCCGCAATTGAGACATCTTATTATCATCTGTTCGTGCGCCATACGCACCCTCGCTTGAAAATATTATTATCATTTGCGAGTAAAAAGTCAATACGGGGACGCCACTGCCCGGCGTGCTGAAAGTATGAGGCGTTGCGGGAGATCTTTTATTGCACGGAGAGAGAGAAGCCGCTGCAACGTGATGGGAATGCGGGTTGCTGTTGTGGGTGAATCAAAAAGAGTTTGTTAAGACCTCAGGAGGTGCCGTCTTTACCCGCGGCCTGGTCTCCTGTCGCTGAGAAGAAGAGAGCCAAACAGGTGGGGCAAAGGACAAAGAGGCAACTTTCACCTTCGTGAGTATTTTGAACACGCTGGGCAATCCAGTTCTGGCTGTGCGCCACAGCTATGATGAGGCCCATAGTGTCGATGCCTTCAAGATCCTTCGGACTGATATCCTTATCATGCCATTCAAAGAGTTCGGAGTTTCCGCATACGCGGCACCGCAGTGTACACGAAAGCAGGACCGCGCCCGATGATGTCTTGATGCCCTTGCCAGTAACCACCCTGTCGTGCAATTTCTTCTTGGTCACTTCATTGTCCTTTCATACGGTGCGTTCCCTTGTTATCGCCCATCCATAAGCGCCTTCAGTTCTGATCCGTCTATCTTTTCCTTTTGGAGAAGCAGCTCCGCACCTTTTTGCAGAATATCCTTCTTGCCGTTAAGAATGTCAAGGGCCTTTGCATATTGTTCGTTGATAATCCTCCTCATTTCTTCATCGATTGCCTCGGCTGTGGCATTGCTGTAATCGCCCGTTTCCTGCAAACCCACATCGAGGAACTGCTGTCGCTTCTCGCGCGCAAAATAAACCTTGCCCAATCTCTCGCTCATGCCGTATTCCTTGATCATGCTCTTCGCAATGTCCGTAGCCCTCGCGAGATCGTTGTGAGCGCCCGTCGAGATGTCGCCAAAGATAATTTCTTCTGCCGCCCTGCCTCCCAGAAGAGACGCGACCTTGTTGAGGAGCTCGGTCTTCCTCATCAGAAAGCGGTCGTCCGTGGGAACCTGCATGGTGTAACCAAGGGCTGCGATGCCGCGAGGAATTATCGATATCTTTTGGACCGGATCGGTGCCGGGAAGGGACAGGGCGACGATGGCGTGTCCCATTTCATGGTGGGCAACGATCTTTTTCTCATCGGGATTTATCAGGCGGTTCTTTTTTTCGAGTCCTGCTACAATCCTTTCTACGGCCTCCTCGAAGTCGGACATGCCGACATCTTTCTTGCCTTTCCTCACAGCGAGGAGAGCCGCCTCATTGATCAGATTGGCAAGGTCTGCGCCCACCATGCCGGGAGTCATATTAGCCACTTTTTCGAGGTCAACGTCTGCTGCAGTCTTTATGTTCTTGATATGGACCTTGAGAATTTCGACCCGTCCGACCTTGTCCGGTCGGTCGACGAGGACGTGACGGTCGAACCGGCCGGGCCGGAGGAGAGCGGGGTCCAGGATCTCCGGTCTGTTCGTGGCCGCCATGAGAATCACGCCCACCTTCGGGTCGAAGCCGTCCATTTCTGCGAGGAGTTGATTCAGCGTCTGTTCGCGCTCGTCGTGTCCTCCGAATGTCGTTATGCCGCGGGCCTTTCCCAGGGCATCAAGCTCATCGATGAAGATGATGCACGGTGCCTTTTCTTTTGCCTGGGTGAAAAGGTCGCGCACCCGCGCCGCCCCGAGGCCGACGAACATCTCTACGAACTCTGAGCCGGAGAGACTGAAGAACGGCACGCTGCTTTCACCTGCGACGGCCTTGGCGAGGAGTGTCTTTCCTGTTCCCGGAGGACCGACGAGGAGGATGCCCTTCGGTATCTTTCCGCCGAGTTCGGTAAACTTTCCAGGATTTTTCAGGAAATCAACGACCTCGACCAATTCCTGCTTGGCCTCGTCAACTCCGGCGACATCCTTGAATGTAACGTTCAATTCATCCTGCATGTATATCCTTGCCTTATTCTTGCCGACCGTCATGAAGCCCGCCTGCTGGGCGCCCATCTTCTTCATGAAGAAGTACCATATGCCAACGAAAAGGATGATGGGGAAGATCCAGGAAAACAGGTCGCGGACAAACGTCGATTCTATTTCTCCTTTGAAGGTAACTTTGTACTGTTCGAGGAGGGCGGATACTTCCGGATCGACACGGACCGTCTTGAACACCTTCGTGTCGCCTGCCTTGCCCCCTTCCACTTTCATCTTGCCCTGGATCTGATTGGCTGATACTGCTACCTCGACGATCTTGCCCGCCTTGAGGAGGTCCAGGAATTGGCTATAAGGTATGGTCTCAGCGGCAAACATGGATGCAATGTAGCCTTGGGCAAGGAGCACCGCCCATATCCCGAGGACGACGTACCAGATCGAAAATTTATGACGTTTTTCCATGACTGTCTCCCATCCTTATTTTTTCTCAGACACGCAGCTTCTCACCCTTAAACGATGTTCACAAACCCAATGATTATCTATAAGTATAGATATGAAAAATCCTTTTTACCACATCTTTTTATCGTCGTGTCGTGCTGTCCGGAGGCAGAGAGAAGCCGCCTTGACGGGCACCGCCCCGCGGTGCTATGAGAAAAATGATGACGGCGGAATGCGTACCCTGCTCTCTGGGGTGGACAAGAAACAAAAAGTGCATATATTGTTTTTTGTGCTGCAAGAAACTGCCCGGATAGCGAACAAGATGGTAAGGTATAAGGAGAAACGATGAACAGAAGGGATTTTCTCAAGGCCGCAATAGTAACCGGTATTTCTCTCACCGTATCGGGCAACACAGAAATGCTTGTGGGCTCGCTCGATGCAGCGGAGAAGATCGACCTTGCCGTTGCCCACGGCGCTTCGGCGCGCGGGATAACGAAAGCGGCAATCGACAGCCTGGGCGGGATTAAGAGGTTCATAGGCAGGGGTGATGTGGTTGTTGTCAAGCCGAATATCGGCTGGGACAGGATGCCCGAGTATGCGGCAACGACCAATCCTGAGGTCGTCTCAACGATTGTCAAACTCTGCTATGAAGCGGGAGCAAAACAGGTCAAGGTATTCGACCGTTCCGTTGTAGACTCGAGGCGTTGCTACAAGCAGAGCGGAATCGCCGATGCAGTCACTGCCGCGGGCGGGATCATGACCTTCGTAGACGAAAGAAGATTCAAAGATGTGAAGCTGCCAGGCCTTGCCCTGAAATCATGGCCGATCTATACGGAGGCCATGGAGGCGGACAAGATCATCAATGTTCCCATAGCGAAGACGCACGGCCTTTCGACGCTTACCTTGGGCATGAAGAACTGGATGGGACTCATGGGCGGGTCACGGGGGAGAATACACCAGAAGATGGATCAGAGCCTCGTCGATGTCTCAATGTTCATAAAGCCCACCCTTGTCGTTCTCGATGCGGTGCGCATACTGACCGGAAACGGACCGCAAGGAGGAAGCCTCTCGGATGTGAAGCAGATGAATACGGTTATCGCCGGAACGGATCAAGTGGCAGTTGATGCGTACGGCGCCACATTGTTCGGCCTGAAAGGTGCTGACCTTGGCTACGTCGTAGCAGGGCACAAGGCGGGACTCGGCATGATGGACCTCGCGAAGATGAAGATCAAGAGGATCAACGTCTGATGACAAGAAAGATTCGCATAGCAACGCAGGGGATATTCCTGTTCATGTTCCTCTGGCTTTTTCTGCAGACGGAGGCGAAGGGAGCAAACGAACTCGGCTATCCCGTGAAGATATTCCTCGATGCCGATCCCCTCATTTTCATTACGACGATCCTCTCAAGCCGCGAGTGGTACCAGACGTTTTATCTTGCCATCGTTGTTGCGGTTGCGACGGTAGTCCTGGGGAGGGTCTTCTGCGGATGGATATGTCCTTTAGGCACGCTGAATAACATGATAAGCGCGATCAGGGCTCGGAGCCGCAAAGCCGTTGCTGCCGGGTGGTTTCGGCTGAAGTATTATATCCTCATCTTCCTCGTTGTTTCCTCGCTTCTCTCTCTTCAGCTTACGGGAATTGTCGACCCCATATCTCTCCTGATACGTTCTTTCTCGATTGCCGTGTATCCTCTGGTTAGCTACGCCACGAACGCCACGTTTGATGCCTTCTATAATACAAACGTATCCTCAGTCGTGGCAGTCTCTGAATTTTTCTACTCGGGACTGAAAAAGATTTTTTTGCCGTTTCAGCAGCCCTTCTATCTGGAGAGCGCTTTTGTGGGATTCCTGTTTCTTCTCATTATGGGAATGAACCTCGTGGAGAGGCGCTTCTGGTGCAGGTATCTCTGCCCGCTCGGCGCCCTCCTCGGCACCCTCTCCAGGTATTCTATTCTCAAGAGGACGGTAAGCGAGGGCTGCAATTCTTGCGGTGCGTGTGAGGCTGTATGTCAGGGAAGCGCGTCTCCCGGAAAGAAAGATGGGTGGAAGGATACCGAGTGTCTCTACTGCATGAACTGCGACGATCTCTGTAATCAGAACGCGGTAAATTTCGGTTTTCAGAAAAAGACGGAGTCTCCAGGTCTCGACCTCGACAAGAGGCGGGTCGTCGGTTCAATCCTGACCGGTATTGTCGCTGTTCCGCTGCTCCGGGTCACACCCATTGCAAGGGCCGGGGTTGCAGATTCCAAGCTTATCAGGCCCCCAGGCTCACTCGACGAAAAGGAATTTTTGAGGAGATGCGTAAAGTGCGGAGAGTGCATGAAGGTCTGCATCACAAACGGTCTACAGCCGACATTTCTTGAGGCCGGCCTTGAGGGTATATGGTCGCCTATACTTGTACCGCGCATCGGCTACTGCGAATATCGTTGCACTCTCTGCGGCCAGGTGTGCCCCACGGGTGCGATAAGAAAGCTTGAGCTTCCGGAGAAAAACAAAATAAAGATCGGCCTCGCAATGATCGATAAAGGGAGATGCCTCCCCCATGCGCATGCGACGCCTTGCATCGTCTGCGAAGAAGTCTGTCCCACCCCGAAGAAGGCGATCTGGTTTGAAGAGACCAAGGTGAAAAACCGGGAAGGGAAAGAAAGGATCTTAAAACTCCCCAGGGTCGACCTTGACCTCTGCATCGGCTGCGGCGTCTGTGAGGCAAAATGCCCTGTCCTCGGGCGTCCGGCGATCTATGTCACCAGCATCGGCGAATCACGGTCCAAGGAAAATCAGCTTCTACTGCCGTAAAGAAATTTACGGCACAACTATCTTAGAAAAACTGATGAAAAAATATCCTGCACACATCGCTATTCTTCTTGCATACGTATGCGGAGGCGGCTCTTTGATTATGTTCGCCGCGTTCTGCTACGCCGGACCGCTTGATCTCGCCAGATTGGGTTCAAACGAGGCCGGGAAGTTATTGATTGATGCGGGTCTGTCTCTGGCCTTCTTCCTCCAACACAGCATCATGGTGCGAAGGTCATTTCGGCGACAGCTGTCAAGGTTAGTGCCGGAGAGATACGTCAACGTGATCTATGCAATCTCCTCCGGGATAGTCCTCTCCGTGGTCATCCTCTTTTGGCAGGAAACATCAAGCGCAGTTGGAGCGGCGAAGGGCGCGCTGCGCTTGTTGCTCAGGGTTATCTTCGCCGGGTCTGTGGCGGGCTTCTACTGGGGCGCCGCAGCCCTGGGCTCTCTTGATGCCTTCGGTATAAGATCATTATTAGACAGCGGCCGTGCCAGAAAGCCCAGAGAGGCGAGGCTGATCATCAGAGGGCCGTATCGTTTCGTCCGCCATCCCCTTTATCTGTTCGTGCTGGTAATGATCTGGTCGAATCCTGATCTCACTTACGACAGGCTCCTCTTCAATATCCTGTGGAGCGCATGGGTCTTCGTTGGAGCAATCCTCGAGGAAAGAGACCTATCTTTGGACTTCGGTCACGCCTATGAGCAGTACAAACGCAAAGTGCCCATGCTCATACCGTGGCGAATTCTTACCACCGGGTAAGATTAACGCTGTTTTCCCAACGGAGAGAAAAAATGATTTCTAAGGCAGATTCTTTTCCTCGATGACGTAACGTACTTTTATTTCCATGTCCTTGCGGAGAGAGTTGTAGACAGAGCAGTATGTGGTATGAGAGAGGGATACGGCGCGGTCGACTTTCTGGGCGTTGATGCTCTTCCCCCCGATGTACATCACTATCTCGATAGACTTGAAATACTGGGGCGGCGCAGGATTCCTCTCTCCTACAAGTTCCATCCTGAAACTTGTAAGATCAACCCTCATCTTCTTAAGGATCATGACTATATCGATCCCCATGCATCCGGCGAGGCTCAAAAGCAGGGCATCTGTCGGTTTGCACCCCCACTCACCCTGGGCATCGAATTCTATCTCGTATCCCTGTTGCGTAGTACCTGTGAAGACGAGATCTTTATCCCACTTCAGGCTTGCTTTCGCGACGGGAACGATTTTTTCTTTATAGCCCTTGAGGGACTCTTCCAGCAAATCCTTCTCTTCGGCCGGCATTTCTTTGCCTCCTTAATGATCGAACCCGCCAGTGCAGCAAACAGCAGGCGGGTTCGTCTTGCATTCTATCTGCGTATCAGTCCTTGATCCCCGCGATCTCTTTCGCGAGCTTCTTCTTGTGCTCGAGATTCCCCTGGCGCGAGATCATGATCCTCTGTGCCTGTGGTGAACCCGCCCCATGCATGGATTCCGTCCTGTATCCCACAGCGGCAGTCCCCAAGGTCACGTTCTCAATCAATCGCAGTATCCGGCAGCGATGCTCCGTAGGCACTGACGCTATACCTTTGAAGTACTTCTCCACCACCTTCCCGATCTCGGGATGCTTCAGGTCCTGCTCCGAGGCCATAGTCACCATCAGACCGCCTGCGATATCCTCCGCAAGCCTCGCAATCTCATAGGGAAGCCTCGTCACATTCTGCTTGCAGACATTGGCAAGGAGAAGATCGATAAGATAATTCCCCGAGGCGGTCTTATAACCTTCCGCAGAGCAGGCGATCCCGCAGGCATATAGCGTCTCGTTCAAGTGCATCATCTCGATCAGCTTGTCCTTGATGTGCGATGCCTTTGCAGCGCCGTTGTAATCTGCGGCAAGGGCGGCGGCCCCGATGAGCACGTCTCCCACACCCACCTTGCACCCGCCGTAGCTCTGCCTGTGGTATCCGGCAAACCTCTCCACAAGCGCCCCGCTGAACTCATACTCACCGCACATGAACACATTCTCCCAGGGGACGAAGAGATCGTCGAACACCATCAGGGCCTCATGCCCTCCGAACTCCTTATTCCCCACATCTATCTCGCCCCCCTCAAGCTTCCTCGTATCGCAGGACTGGCGTCCGTAGATATATAAGATGCCTTTGGCGTCTGCAGGGGCTACAAACGACAGGGCGTAATCGCTGTCCTCCTTCGTCATCGTCATTGTCGGCATCACGAGTATCCAGTGGGAGTTTATCGCACCCGTCTGGTGGGCCTTGGCGCCGCGGACGACTATCCCGTCCTTCCTCTTCTCCACAACCCGTGTATAAAGGTCCGGGTCTGCTTGCTTCCCGGGAGTGAGGCTCCGGTCCCCCTTGGGGTCCGTCATCGCTCCGTCAACAGTCAGGTCCTCCTCCTGCATCATCAGCAGGAACTTCTTGAACCGCTCGTAGTAATTGGTGCCCAGCTTCTTATCCATCTCGAAGGTCACGCTGTCCACTGCGTTTATCGCATCCATCCCCACGCAGCGCTGGAAACACGCCCCCGTCTTCTGACCCATCAGGCGCTGCATCTTCACCTTCCTGATCAGGTCCTCCGTGTTCCTGTGTATGTGACAGAAACGGTTGATCTTCTTCCCCGTCAGATGCGACGTCGCAGTCATCAGGTCCTCGTGCTCCGGGTTCTGGGCCAGGGCATACGTCATCTTCACGGAATTCATCGACGGCCTGATGATCGGATGGTCCACAGGGTTCGTCACCTTCTCCCCCATCAGGTATATCTGGAAATCCATCCTGCGAAGACTGTCCTCATACTGCTTAGGTGTCTTTAGTGGCATATAGGTTGCTCCTGTATTTGAAGAATGCTATTTGTGACTCTCAACGTAAGGATAGTAGCCCTGCGCTACGTCGAGTCTTCCCAACTGTCCGCCGCCCAGCCATATCTGGATGATCTTGCTGTCTCTCAGATATTTTTCCACGTGGTATTCTCGCGCATACCCGTATGAGCCCATGAGCTCCATGGCCTTGCTGCAAACCGCCTCCGTGACATCGCAGGCGTGGACCTTTGCCGCGCTCGCGCGTGCCATCAGAAAATCCTCACCCGGGTTGCCATATCTTTTTCTGTTGTTGAACATGGCTGCGACAGAGAGGTAGAAGGCGCGGGCCGATTCGATGCCTATAGCCATGTCGGCAATCATAGCTGCCTGCAGGGAATGGTTTCTTACGGCCTTCCCGCCGTAGAACCTGTTTTTGGTATAATCGATAACGATCTCAATGACCGCCTGTGCGTTTCCCAGTGTCATGGGAGCGCTTGTCAGCCGTCCCCATCCAACGTTGCCCCTGAAGAGCTGCCAGTCGACGCCGGGACCTCCGGCCCTGTATTCTTTGGGCACCCGGACGTTGTCGAAGTAGATGGCCGTATTTACGTCTGTTACCTTCATGCCCATTTTTTCTTCCGCCTTGCCGAAAGAAAGTCCCGACGTGCCCTCGGGGACGTAGATGAGGGCTATGCCTCTTTCTTTCTCCCCGGGGTCGGTTGTGCAGACAACACAGTAAAGGTCGGCGATGCTTGCGCCGCTCGGCCACATCTTTTCGCCGTTTATCACCCATTCATTGCCCTCGAGCTTTGCCCTGGTCCTGAGGGTCATACCGTGTTCTGCCCCATCTTCGATATTGCAGCCCCCGGCCGGTTCGGTGATCGCGAGACAGCCGCAGCGCGGCGTATCTCCGCAGAACATGGGAATGAACTTGTCCATGAGGACCTTGTTGCGTGCACCCATTGCCGCCGCGAGGCACCAGGGGATGATGAGTGAGTGCAGGGAAATGCCGCTGTCTCCTCTGGACAGCTCTTCGGTAATCGCGCAGACCGTTGTTGCAGAACGGATCCCGAGACCGCCGTATTCCGGAGAGAAACCCCGCTTCTGAATGCCAAGTTTTACCAGCCCACCGTATATCTTCTCAAACGCCGCATAATCATCATCCAACTGCATGCGGACCGGCATCATCTCGTTGTCCACGTATTTCCTGACCGTGGTCAAAAATGCCAGATCTTCCTCGGATGTAATAAAGTCGCCGTACCGTTTCATAAAAGCTTCCCCCTTCTCTTGG
>DATJBN010000181.1:0-12641 GCA_035515335.1 Syntrophales bacterium
ACTTTCTGCGAAGCTGGCCGTGATCCCCTGGGGCATAGCCTCTTCTCTCGAAAGCGCATTTCTCGCCGAAACATCTATCCCCTTTGAGAAAGAGTTTCAGTCCTTCTCTTCTACACAGCCTACATACGGATTCTTTATATCTTGCCAAAAAAACCTCCTACAATTTCAAGTTCGCAAATTCTAATCTTCCAGTGCTTCGCTTCCCCTGTTACACTCTTCTCCGCTTCGGGGGACGGCACCCGTTATGGGGAATCGGTGTCACGTCCCTGATAAGACTAATGTTCAAACCGGCCACCTGCAGGGATCTCAGCGCAGATTCACGACCCGATCCTGGTCCCTTCACATAGACCTGAACCCTTCTCATTCCATGCTCTTTTGCCTTCTTTACCGCGTCTTCCGCAGCCACTTGAGCAGCAAAGGGTGTGCTTTTCCTCGATCCCTTAAAACCCTGAGTCCCAGCCGAAGACCAGGCAATCACATTCCCGCTCATGTCCGTGATCGTAATAATCGTATTGTTGAAGGTGGACTGAATATGCACAACCCCTTCGGTTATGTTCTTCTTCTCTTTCTTCTTGCCTGTCTTTCTTACCTGTTTTGCCATCTTTCCCCCCGCTCAGTACTCTCTATTTCTTCTTCCCGGCAATCGAGCGTCTCGGCCCTTTTCTTGTCCGTGCATTTGTACTTGTCCTCTGCCCCCTGACCGGAAGACCCTTCCTGTGCCTCAGCCCGCGATAAGCCCCGAGGTCCATCAAGCGCTTCACTGCCATGGACACGTCCCGTCTCAAGTCGCCTTCAACCTTGTGTTCCTTATCTATAACGTTTCTTATCGCCGTTATTTCCTGATCGGCAAGATTGTCCGTCTTCTTGTCAAGGCTGACTCCCGCCTTCTCCAGAATATCCTTTGATCTGCTGCGACCTATTCCGTATATGTAGGTCAGCGCAATTTCCATTCTCTTGTTCTTCGGTAGATCAACTCCTGCAATTCTTGCCACTCCATACCTCCTGATGAAAGACGATCCAGGTTTCTATATTATCCCTGACGCTGCTTGTGTTTCGGGTTTTCGCAGATAACCCGCAACACACCGCGCCTCTTGATGATCTTACATTTATCACAAATTTTCTTCACGGATGAACGCACTTTCACGGCATTTGCTCCTTAACACTGCTGCATGTGGAGGCAATCAGCCGCCACAAAACCAATCATATTCGTTTCCCTATTTTGTCCGGTATATGATCCTTCCTCTGGTTAGATCATAAGGAGAGAGCTCCACTGTGACCTTGTCACCCGGCAAAATCTTGATGAAATGCATCCGCATTTTCCCCGAGATATGGGCGAGCACACGATGACCATTTTCAAGCTCAACTCGGAACATTGCGTTCGGCAAAGTCTCAACGACTTTACCTTCAACTTCTATGGGTTCCTCTTTCGCCATACGACCTATATCAAGAATCAGATCAAAAAATCGTCTCTACCGCTTTCTCATTCAATTCAATTTGCTCAGAATATCCGGGCCATCTTTGGTTATGGCAACCGAGTGTTCAAAGTGGGCAGACAATTTCCCGTCTTCCGTAACGACAGTCCAGCCATTATCAGTCACCCTGACCTTGTACGTGCCTTCGTTGACCATCGGCTCAATGGCCAGGACCATGCCGGCCTTTAACTCTATTCCCCTGCCCTTGACGCCGTAGTTGGGTATCTGCGGGTCCTCGTGAAGCTTCTTTCCTATTCCGTGGCCCACAAAATCCCGTACTACGGAAAAGCCTGCCGACTCAACGCGCCCCTGAACCGCAGCCGATATATCACCGAGACGATTCCCCGCCCTTGCCTCTCTGATACCGTCGTACAGCCCCTGTTCGGTCACCCGAATCAACCGGAGAGCAGCATCGGATACGTCACCTACGGGAACCGTAATGGCTGCGTCCCCGAAGAAACCCTTATAATACGCCCCGAAATCGAGGCTTACGATATCGCCGGCATCGAGAACCCTGTTAGAGGGTATTCCGTGGACAACCTCAGAATTCACCGATATGCACAGTGAACTGGGATATCCCATATAACCCTTGAAAGCAGGGATCGCGCCCCTCTTCCTCACGAGTTCCTCGGAACACGCGTCAAGTTCACCCGTGGTCATGCCGGGTCTTATCTTCTCCTTCAGAGTGTTTAGTATATGAGCAACGATATGGTTACTCTCTCTTAACCTTTCAATCTCTTCCGGCGTCTTCAGGACAATCATGCCACTCGGTCAAGTATCACTAGCGCCGTTTCGCGAGGCGGCCCTTCTTCATGAATCCTTCATACTGCCTCGTCAGCAGATGGGTTTCTATCTGACCTGCCGTGTCAAGGGCAACACCGACCACGATCAAGAGGGCGGTTCCACCGAAATAGAACGGCACACTGAAGTAGCTTATCAGTATGCTGGGAAGGACACAAACAGCCGATACATATATGGCGCCGCCAAAGGTCAGTTTGGATAGCACATCGTCAACATACTCGGCTGTCTTCTTTCCGGGTCTGATGCCCGGAACGTATCCTCCGTACTTTTTCATGTTATCCGAAACGTCCGTAGGATTGAACACGACAGCCGTGTAAAAATAACAGAAGAACACGATAAATACGACATACAGCAATTCGTAGATCATCTTTCCGGGAATCAGGGCGTTTGAAATCGCCTTCATCCAGGGATGCGCGATGAAGTTAGCTATAGTTGCCGGAAACATTATTATCGAGGACGCAAATATAGGAGGAATGACCCCCGCCGTGTTTACCTTGAGAGGCAGGTGTGTCGTCTGTCCCCCGTACATCTTTCGTCCAATAACCCTTTTTGCATACTGTACTGGGATCCTTCGCTGACCGCTCTCCACAAAAACGATGATCCCGATAACCAAGATCATCATGACAATCAGTATTATGATAAAGAATATGCCCATCTCACCCGCCGCCAGCAGCCTGAACGTCTGATAGATAGCCGCCGGTCCTCTGCACACAATGCCGGCAAAGATGATCAGCGATATGCCGTTACCTATGCCCTTTTCGGTGATCTGCTCGCCCAACCACATGATGAACGCCGTGCCCGCGGTCAGGGTAATCACCGTCATCAGGCGAAAGCCCCATCCTGGCTCTATCACGATCGAAACACCCGTGGGGCCGGCCATGTTCTCCAAACCTACGGATATGCCGAAGCCCTGAATGAGACTCAAAATGACCGTGCCATAACGGGTATACTGTGTAATCTTTCTTCTGCCCGCTTCCCCTTCCTTGGAAAGCCTTTCCAGATGGGGTATGGCAATCGTGAGCAGCTGAAGAATGATGGAGGCACTGATGTAGGGCATTATGCCCAGGGCAAAGACCGAAAGATTCGAAAGCGCCCCGCCTGCAAACATGTCAAAGAACCCAAGCAATGAACCTTTCGCCTGTTCAAAATAGGCGGCCAGGGCTGCCGTATCTATGCCCGGTGTGGGGACATGCGCGCCTATTCTGTAAACGGCGAGGAGCAGGAAGGAGTACAGAATCCTTCTCTGAAGCTCCGGGATCTTCCCGATATTCTTTAAGCCGTCTAGCAAATCAGATGACCTCTACCACTGAACCGCCCGCAGCCTCAATCTTGTCCTTGGCGGCGCGGCTTATCATATCGACCTTCAGCGATACTGCATGATCTATGTTTCCCTTAGCCAATACCTTTATTCCATCCCCGGCTTTCTTTATGAGCCCGGCGGCAAGGAGGGCTTCCCTGTCGATGACTGATCCCGAGGGGAATCTCTTCAACTCCTCGATATTGACGATGACAATCTTTTTACGGAAGGGGTTACGGAAGCCTCTCTTCGGCAGTCTTCTTGAAAGCGGCATCTGCCCGCCTTCAAACCCAGCCCTCGTTTTTCCGCCGGAACGGGCATTCTGGCCCTTGTGTCCTTTTGTCGATGTACCGCCGTGCCCCGATCCGTCACCGCGACCGATTCTCTTTCTTTTCTTTCTCGATCCAGCAGGCGGCTTCAATGAGCTCAGATTCATGACTTGTCCCCCTCGACCTCGTCCATGACCACGAGGTGATTCACCTTTCTCACCATGCCCCGAATCTCGGGCGTATCCGAGAGAAGGACAGTCCTGTTCATTTTCCCCAGTCCCATCCCGCGAAGTATCTGCCGCTGTTTCTCCGGCCTTCCTATGAAGCTCTTCACAAGTGTTATCTTGAGTTTCTTATCCACGTCGTATTCCCTCTATATCGTGCAAGCTGCTTATGCATCCCCGGGAGGTCTTTGCCTGGCATGACCTCCCGCGATATCATCAATTTTCGGCGCTCGCTTTTCCTCTCAGGTTCGATATTTCCACCGGGTCCTTCAGTTGACACAGGCCGTCAATTGTCGCCTTCACGAGGTTGTGCGGATTGTGAGATCCCAGGCATTTTGTGAGTATGTTATGGACCCCGGTAACTTCAAGAACTGCCCTCACCGCTCCGCCGGCAATGAGACCCGTTCCTTCGGATGCAGGCTTCAGGAGAACCCTGCCAGCCCCGTATTTCCCTATCACCTCGTAAGGGACGGTTCTGTTGGCAATGGCAACCTTTACCATGCTCTTCTTTGCCTTCTCCATGCCCTTTCTGATCGCCTCCGGAACCTCATGCGCCTTTCCCAGACCCGCACCCACCGATCCGCGGCCGTCTCCTACTACGACTATTGCGCTGAAGCGAAACCTCCGTCCGCCTTTAACGACTTTGGCGGTTCTGTTGATAGCTATAACCCTGTCGAGAAGTTCTAATTCTTCCATATCTTAAATACTAACCATCCCCTCCGTGTCGTTAGAACTGCTTTAGAATTTCAGTCCTGATTCTCTCGCCCCTTCGGCAAGCGCCTCAACGCGTCCGTGATAAAGATAACAGCCCCTGTCAAAAACGGCCTGTTCTATGCCCAGAGCCAGGAGCCTCTTGGAGACAAGCCTGCCTACCTCTTTCGCCGCATCAACCTTCTTTGACTTGTCAACCGTGCCTCTTATTTCCTGGCTCAGTGTTGAAACCTGTGCGAGCGTTCGCCCAACATCGTCTGCTATTGCCTGAACGTAGATGTGCCTCGCGCTTCTAAATACAGATAGACGCGGTCTCGTCTCAGTGCCGAATATCTTTCCCCTTACCCTCTTCTTACGTTTAATCCGTATCTTTTCAACCTTCTTTGTCGCCAATTTTCCACCTCTTTCGCGAAGGGTCGTATGTAGCCAATGATGCCGTCCCCCCTCATTCGCCAGAAAGATCAATCAGGCTCCGACGGACTTGCCGACTTTCCTTCTCACCCTTTCGCCAACATACTTGATCCCCTTACCTTTGTAAGGCTCAGGTTTCTTCAGGTCTCTTATTTCGGCAGCGACTCTTCCCACAAGCTGTTTGTCGATTCCACTAACCACTATATTGACCTGCTTATCAATCTTTACATCTATCCCCTTGGGAATCCTGTACTCGAGAGGGCTGGAAAAACCGAGGACCAATTTCAGGACATCTGCACTTTTTTCTGCACGGTATCCGATGCCGGAGAGCTCCAGGCCTTTCTGAAAACCAACGGTAACTCCCGTTACCATATTCGCAAGCAGCGTCCTGACGAGGCCATGATATGCTTTCCCTTTTCTGGTATCCGAAGGCGACTTCACCTCTACCGTACCTTTTCCCTCAGCTACCTCAACGCCAGGAGGCACCTCCATAGACAGCGTACCCTTAGGCCCCTGCACCTTGAGTGTCGATCTCTCCTGGCTGACCTTCACCCCCTGAGGAATTGAAATAGGTTTCTTACCAATTCTTGACATTCTATAAATCTCCGGATGCTAATTAACCATGTGTATAAACTACTACCAGACATTGCAGAGAACTTCGCCGCCTACCTTTGATTCGCTTGCCTCTTTATCAGTCAGGACCCCCTTTGACGTGGAGAGGATCGCGATACCGTAACCGTTCAATACCTTCGGAATTCTGTCCCCCTTCACGTACACTCTTCTTCCGGGCTTGCTGACCTTTTCTATGCCGGTGAGGACCGCCCTCTTTCCGTCAGCGTACCTCAGATATATCCTCAACACCTGGTGTCCTCGGGCATCCTTCTTTATATCGTAACCGCTTATGTACCCTGCCTTCTTCAGGACCTTCGCAATGTTCAGATTTATCCTGGAAAGCAGAACATCCACATTCTTGAAGCGGACATTGTTCGCGTTACGGATTCTTGTTAACATGTCGGCGATCGGATCTGTCATCCCCATAAATATAGCTCCTTATATTACCAGCTCGACTTGATCAATCCGGGAACTTCTCCCTTCAGTGCAAGGTTCCTCAGACATATTCTGCACATATCAAATTTTCTGAAGTAGGCTCTCGGCCTACCGCAAATGGGGCAACGATTGTAAACCCTAACACCAAATTTCGGTTTCCTTTTCGCTTTTGCAATCAAGGACTTTTTTGCCACACCAATTCCTCCGGATATCTTTCCTATTACTTTGTCAACTCCTGAAAGGTAAACCCATATATTTCAGAAGTTGCCTTGCCTCATCATCCGTTTTGGCAGTAGTTGTTATAACAATATTCATCCCCCTGGGCTTATCGATCTTGTCGTAATCTATCTCAGGAAAGATTATCTGCTCCTTCAGTCCAAGGGCAAAGTTTCCTCTGCCATCGAAAGATTTTGGCGATATCCCCCTGAAGTCACGGACTCGCGGCAGAGCGGCGTTGACAAGCCTGTCGAAAAACTCATACATCCTGTCCCCCCGGAGCGTAACGCGACATCCTATCGACATGCCCTGACGGAGCTTGAATGTGGCTATCGATTTCCTCGCCTTCGTTATCACAGGCTTCTGCCCCACGATCATGGAGAGGTCCGCTACGGCACTTTCCAGGGCCTTTACATTCTGAATCGCTTCGCCGACGCCCATATTCACCACTATCTTTTCAAGCTTCGGCACCTGCATGCGGTTCTTATACTTGAACTCCTTTAAAAGGGCAGGGACGACCCCTTTCAAATAATAATTTCTCAGTCTCGCCATTTCATCTCAACCTATGTGTCCAGTATGTCGTTGCACTTCTTACAGATCCGTGCCTTCGATCCGTCTTCCAATTTACGGTACCCGACCCTGACGCCCTCGTCGCACTTGTTGCACAGGAACATGACGTTAGAGATATTTATCGGACCTTCCTTCTCCACAATGCCGCCCTTCCCTTTCTGGTCAGGCCTCTTGTGCCTCTTCATGATGTTCAGCTTTTCAACTACCACCTGGTCTTTGTCCCCGATGATCTTCAGGACCTTCCCAGTTTTTCCCTTTTCCTTGCCGGCGATAACTTTCACCGTATCGCCTTTTTTCAATTTTTTTGCCTGCATTTCCTATACCCCGCTACAATCCGGTCCTGGCTTCACAAAACCTCAGGCGCCAGTGAAATGATCTTCATAAACTGCTTGGCACGCAGTTCGCGGGCCACCGGCCCGAAGATTCTTGTCCCGATGGGCTCCATCTGGTTGGTAATCAGCACAGCAGAATTATCATCAAACTTCAGATACGATCCGTCCGGCCTTCTCACTTCCTTTGCGGTACGAACCACAACCGCCTTCATGACATCCCCTTTTTTGACTTTTGAATTCGGAATGGCCTCCTTTACGGAAACGACAATCACATCTCCTACGCTCGCGTATCTTCGCTTCGATCCGCCAAGAACCTTTATGCATGCGACCTTCTTGGCACCTGAGTTATCCGCCACATTTAAGACAGTCTGCATCTGAATCATGATATCACCATACCTGTCCAGTAATCATATATCGCCGAACAGAATTTATTCCTTCGATCTTCTCCTACCGATCTTCTTCTACTTCGCCTTTTCAATTATTGTCCGCATCCGCCACTTCTTTTCCTTACTCAGCGGCCTCGACTCAACAATCAGGACCTTATCGCCAACGTTACAGGTATTTCCTTCATCGTGGGCTTTGTACTTGACATATCGCCTTATATACTTGTGAAATACGGAATGCTTGACAAGCCTTTCCGCGCGGACGACAATCGTCTTATCCATCTTATTGCTCACCACGACGCCTTTGATGACTCTTTTGTTGCCGCGCTCCTTCATGTCTTTTGAACCTCCCTTTCCCTGAGCACTGTCTTGATGCGGGCGATGCTTTTTCTCACAGAGCCCAGCATAGCAGGAGATTCCAGCTGTCCCGTCGCGTGCCGCAGTTTAAGCTTGAACAGCTCCTCAACAAGCTCCTTATTCTTTTGGACCAGTTCCCCGGTATCCATATCTCTTGCTTCTCTAATTTTCACAGAACCATCTCCCTCGAAAGAAACTTGGTTGCAATGGGAAGCTTGTGCGCAGCAAGTCTGAAGGCCTCGCGGGCGACCTCTTCCGAAACCCCTTCCATTTCGTAAAGGACGGCGCCGGGCTTTACTACTGCTACCCATCCTTCGGGCGCCCCCTTCCCCTTTCCCATACGAGTCTCAGCCGGTTTCTTCGTAATCGACTTGTGGGGGAACACCCTTATCCATATCTTGCCTCCCCTTTTGACATGGCGCGTCATGGCAACACGGGCGGCTTCAATCTGCCGGGATGTGATCCATCCGCATTCCGCGGCTTGCAGGGCATACTCTCCAAAAGCCACGACGCTTCCCCTCGTGGCCTTGCCGCTCATGCGACCCCTCTGCACTTTTCTGTACTTTACCCTCTTTGGCATCAACATAATTCAAAGACCCCTATGTACAGCAAACAAATTTGCCTTTAAGCATAAATCCTGATTCCTAAAAATACCGAAATTCGATGAATTCAAATTTAGAGCGCCTCAAATCCATCTAAATTTTGATATTAGGGATCAGGATTTTAGTGTATTTATTTTTCCGCCCCCTTCTTGCCGGGAAGAACCTCTCCGTGAAATATCCATACCTTTATGCCGATAAGTCCGTAGGCGGTATTAGCTTCCGCAAATCCCCAGTCAATGTCCGCCCTCAGGGTATGCAGGGGAACTCGTCCTTCCCTGTACCATTCCGACCGTGCCATCTCTGCACCTCCGAGCCTGCCGGCGCAATTGACTCTGATTCCCTTGGCACCGAATTTAAGTGAAGAGGTAACACATTTCTTCATCGCCCTCCTGAAGGCGACACGCCTTTCAAGCTGCAGGGCGACATTCTCGGCAACAAGCTGGGCGTCTATCTCAGGCTTACGCACCTCGAGGATGTTGATAATTATCTCGCTCTTGGAAACCCCTTCCAACTCCTTCTTCAGTTTCTCGATCTCCGAACCTTTCTTGCCTATGATGATGCCCGGACGAGCCGCGTAGATATTGACCTTGGCCTTGTTGGCTGCTCTTTCTATCTCGATCCTCGAGATACCGGCATGATAAAGTTTCTTTTTCAGATACTTCCTGATATTGATATCCTCATGGACGAGCTCTCCGTAATTCTTCTCCGAGAACCATTGGGACCGCCATGTCTTTATGCCGCCTACCCTGAATCCTATCGGGTTAACCTTCTGGCCCAAACTTCACCTCCTCAATCCCTACTCTTCATCCAGGATGATCGTTATGTGACTCATCCTCTTCTTGATTGATGCCGCTCTGCCCTGCGCCCTGGCCCTCCATCTTTTCAGCGAAGGCCCCTGGTCCACGAAGATCTCCTTCACGTAAAGGATGCTCTCGTCGATGTTGGGATTCTGCTTTGCATTGGCAATGGCAGATTTCAAGACCTTACCGACCACACCCGCTGAATACTTTCTCGTAAATTGCAGTATCTTTTTGGCCTCACCGATCTTCTTGCCCCTTACCAGGTCAACGACCAATCTTGCCTTCTGGGGAGAAACCCGAATATACTTGGCAACCGCCCTTGATTCCATGTTATTGAACTCCAGATCTGAACGTAAGCTTAAGTTATCCTACTTGCGCACCTTCGTTTTCCTGTCACCTGCATGGCTGAAGAACGTCCTCGTCGGTGCGAATTCGCCAAGTTTATGTCCCACCATGTTTTCCGTGACAAAGACCGGAATGAATTTCTTTCCATTGTGCACGGCAAAGGTGTGCCCTATCAATTCAGGAGTAACCGTTGACCGTCTGGACCAGGTTTTTATTACACCTTTGCTTCCCGACTCTTCGGCCTTCCTTACCTTGTCCAGAAGTTTTTCCTCGATGTATGCCCCCTTCTTAATTGAACGCGCCACCTTCTAACCTCTTCTCTTAACGATGTATTTGTCAGTACTCTTATTCTTTCGCGTCTTGTGCCCCTTTGTCGGAACGCCCCACGGCGTGCAGGGATGCCTCCCTCCGGACGACTTACCTTCGCCTCCGCCCATGGGATGATCGACGGGATTCATGGCAACGCCCCTCACCTTCGGCCGTTTTCCCAGCCACCGCGACCGGCCGGCCTTGCCTATGCTAATATTCTCATGTTCAATATTTCCGACCTGCCCTATGGTTGCCTTGCAGTCGAGCAATATTTTTCTTACCTCTCCTGAAGGAAGCCTTACCTGAGCATAGCCTTCCTCCTTTGCCATCAACTGACCGTACGTGCCCGCCGACCTGATCAGCTGTCCTCCCCGCCCCACCTTCAACTCGACGTTGTGAATAAGAGATCCCAAGGGGATATTTTTTATCGGCATGGTGTTTCCGGGTTTGATATCAGCTTTCTCGGAGCTCACGACCATATCCCCCACGTCAACTCGCGACGGGGCAATGATATACCTCTTCTCGCCGTCTGTGTAATGAAGCAGTGCAATCCGCGAACTGCGGTTGGGATCGTACTCAACCTGCGCTACCTTGGCAGGCACCTCCAGCTTGTCTCTCCTGAAGTCTATGGCCCTGTAACGCCTCTTGTGGCCGCCGCCCATGCGTCTTGTCGTTATTCTTCCGTAGCTATTTCTTCCACCGGTTCGCTTCAGGGAAACAACCAGACCCTTTTCCGGTACTGTTCTCGTGATCTCGCTGAAATCCGCGCATGTCTGGAATCTTCTGCCCGGAGATGTCGGTTTATATTTCCTTATAGCCATCTGTTAGACACCTTCATGAATTTCGATACGATTGCCCGGAGCGAGGGTGACAACTGCCTTTTTCCATGAACTCTTTCGGCCCATTATTCTTCCTACCCTCTTCTTCTTCCCCGCCATATTCATAACGTTGACATTCAAGACCTTCACCTTGAAGAGCTTCTCCACGGCCGACGTAACCTCAATCTTGTTCGCTCTCCGATCTACTTCGAAGATATACTTATTGCTTTCATCCTTGGCGCTGGTACTCTTCTCGGTAATCAGCGCCCTTTTAATTACATGATGCATGTCCATTATGATAACAACGCCCCTTCTATAATCTTCACCGACGGTTCAAAGAGTACTACATGATCATGATTCAAAAGGTCGTACACATTGATTCCTTCCGGCCGTATCAATTTGATTCCTTCGACGTTTCTTGCGGATTTTTGAAGGATCGGATTTGACTTATCCAAGACAAGCAATGCCTTCTTTAAGCCGAACCGGTCAACAACCTCTTTGAATTTCTTCGTCTTGATCGTATCCATGGGGAAATCTCTCAGTATCAACATTTTCCCCTCCTTCACCTTTAAGCTCAGAGCCGATATCAATGCCAGCTTCCTGACCTTCTTGGGAACCTTGTAAGAGTAATCCCGGGGATGAGGTCCGAACACTATCCCTCCACCTCGCCACAGCGGAGACCTCGTCGTACCTGCTCTTGCCCTGCCTGTGCCCTTCTGGCGCCACGGCTTCTTTCCGCCGCCCCTGACCTCATGTCTCGTCTTGGTCGACGCTGTCCCGCTTCGCCTGCCTGCCAATTGCATTCTCACGACATCATGAATTACATCGGTATTGACCTCGACGCCGAAAACAGAATCACTCAGATCAATCTCTGCTACCTTATTGTTCTCTATATCGTAAACACCGGCGACTGGCATTTTATCTACTCCAGATATTTCTTCAGACACCCGTACTCTTAACAGCCTGCCTGATAATGACAATGCTATTCTTGCAACCCGGAATAGATCCCTTAACCAAAATAAGATTCCGCTCCGGCCTTACACCCATAACCAATAAATTCTGCACGGTCTTCCTTGCGTCACCCATGTGTCCGGGAAGCCTTTTCCCCTTCAGAACACGTGACGGCTCGGCGCTTGCCCCTATGGAACCGGGCGCCCTGTGGAACATCGATCCGTGCGTCGCACGGCCTCCCCTGAAGCCATGTCTCTTGATAACACCTGCGAATCCCTTGCCCTTCGATGTGCCTACAACATCAACGTAATCCCCAACCGCAAACAGATCCACTTTCAATTCCTGCCCGAATTCATAGCTCTCCGCGGCAGTTCTCCATTCTCTCAGATTGCGAAAGAATCCTTTGTTCGCTTTCCCAAGGTGGCCCTGCAACGGCTTATTAATGCTCTTCTGCTTGACGCGCCCGTAGCCAAGCTGTACCGCATCATAGCCGTCAGATGCTTGCGTTTTTTTCTGGATGACGACGGACGGCTCCGCTTCGATGACCGTCACTGGAACAGATTCACCGTCCTCTCCAAAAATTTGCGTCATCCCTAATTTTCTGCCAATGAGTAACTTTTCCATGTTCCTTCCACGACATTTAGCAATTAATGAAATAATCCAGGCGTCGGTGTAAACGCCTTAAGTTTCATCACTGCCTAGTAGGTTTTTCCCGGTTCTTCTCCA
>DATJBN010000182.1:0-13673 GCA_035515335.1 Syntrophales bacterium
TCTGGACGCAGGCATCGATCAACGCTTGCGCATCCTCCCACTTGGCCACGTCCCCCTTGACGGCCACTGCCTTTCTGCCAAGGGCCTGGACCATGCTCACCACTTCATTGGCCGCCTTTTCGTTTCCCGCATAGTTGACGATGACGTTCGCGCCTTCCTTCGCAAAAGCCAGACTTATCGCACGCCCCACTCCCCTTCCGCCCCCTGTTACGACCGCATTTCGTCCTTCCAGTTTCATGGGCGACCCCTCTTTCTCTGTGCTTTGTGAAATTTTTTACAATACTATAAAGGAGATTCTATCTGCTATGAGAATCCTTGTCAAGACAAAAAACCTGCGTATGGATACAATTTTGCGCCTTGTATAAAGAGAATACAAGAGCAAAAGAGATGCGAAAGAACGGCAATGGGGGTAAGACTAGGAGTCGAGGTACTGTTTCACAATGTCCGCAAGGTGGGCGCAGTACTTTTCAGTGACTGCAGCCGTCGGTCCTTCCACCATGACGCGGCACATGTTTTGTGTCCCGGAGTACCGGATAAGGACCCGGCCCTGATCCCCGAGCTCCTTCTCCACCTGGCGGACTGCCCGTTGGATCTCGGGTACGGTTGCGATCTCAGGCTTCTTCTTCACATTCACATTGATCAGCTTCTGCGGAAAGACGTCCATCATCGCCGCAAGCTTGGACAAGGGCTTGCCAGTCCTGACCATGGCCGCGATCACCTGCATGGCCGTCACGATGCCATCCCCTGTCGTGTGATGGTCGAGGAAGAGCACGTGACCCGATTCCTCACCGCCCACCGTTCCCCCCAGCCGCAGCATGTCTTCGAGCACGTACCGGTCCCCAACTTTCGAGGCGTAGTGTCGCAATCCATATTTCTTGCATGCCACCCTCAGGCCGAGGTTGCTCATTACCGTGCTCACGAGAAGATTGTTCTTCAACTTCCCCTGCTCTTTGAGCGTATGGGCACACATAAGGAGGATCTGATCTCCCGTTACCTCCCTCCCTTTTTCGTCCACGGCGATGAGCCGGTCGCCGTCCCCGTCGAAGGCGAGCCCTACGGAGGCCCTTTTCTCCGCCACTCTTCGCTTCAGATCCGCGGTGTGTTGGGAGCCGCAGTTATCGTTGATATTGAGGCCGTTCGGCGTATTGTGGATCACCTCCACGTCGGCACCCAGCTCGGCAAATGCCTCGGGGGCAACCTTATAGGTGGCACCGTTCGCCACGTCGAGCACTATCTTCATGCCTTCCATTGAAAGCTCACGGGGAAACGTATTCTTCAGAAAGACGATGTACCGCCCGTGCACGTCTTCCATGCGGTATGCCTGGCCCATCTCCCTTGGCGGCGGCAGGAGACTCGTGAGCTTGTCGTTGAGGATGAGGTCTTCTATGTGCTCCTCCTGCTCGTCGGAGAGCTTGGAGCCGCCGCCGTTGAAAACCTTGATCCCGTTATCTTCGTAAGGATTGTGGGAGGCAGAAATCACGATGCCGGCGTCGGCGCGCATGCTCTGGGTGACGAATGCTATGCCTGGCGTGGGCAGCACTCCCACCAGGTAGGGATTTCCCCCCATGGACGTGACCCCTGCCTCCAGCGAACCTTCGAGCATGTACCCGGAAATGCGGGTATCCTTCCCGATAATGATCTTCGGCCGGTGACTACCCTTTTTGAATAGGTGCGCGACGGCCTGTCCAACGCCGAAAGCAATCTGTGAGTTCATGGGGTAGCGGTTTGCCTCACCCCTGATACCGTCTGTCCCAAAGAGCCTGCCCATTCTCCATCCTCCCAGAAGGCACTCTTCTGTCACTTCCTAAAAAGCCGCAGGAGAGGCATGGCTTCCGACACTTCCCTGCAGAAAGATGAAACTACGTGCTGAAGCCACCTCACGCCCTTATCGCGAGCTTCCGCCGAAAGGGCTTGTACCGTTGTAATGTAATCCGCCCCACCGGCAGCGACACGGGAAAGGTCGGCCAAGAATTCTTCGCGATATCGCGCTGCCCCATTACCCGAGCCTTCAACTAAAGAAAGGCTCTCCACGACATGGATATGCTCCGAAAGCTCAATCCTCGCCGTCTTGCGCTCCCCATCGGCCCGGGAGGAGGCCGCGAGAACGGCCTTTTCAGCCAAGCCCTTCAGCCTCGTGACACGTTCTTTCTTGGCAAGGGAAACCTTGTCCAGAAGGCCCTCCCAAATAAGCCGACCGAACTCTTCCTTTTCTAGAAAACCTTTTCGCACCCACCGGTACCACTCTTCGAGGGCGACGAGGCTGCCCAGATAGGATACGTTATTCTCCACTATGTGCGAGAGGTTTCCATACACCCTCGGCACGAAGCTCCATACCCCTCCCGCATGGGCCTTTCCGAGTATGAGCTTATTCTCCTCAGGGTAGTCCTTTCTCAATATGGACCCAGCACCTACCACATCGCCAAACCCAATTTTCAGGGGACCCACCATCCCTCCCTGGCCCCCGAGAAAGATGGGCGCCTCTCTCAGCATCACTCCCCGCGGGACATCGCCGATGATGGATGGCGTCGTCTTGTCGCCGTCAGGGGTAAAATTAAAGTGGATGTACGAGCTTCCTACCTCGCTGTGGTTCCGTCTGCTCGTACCCCCGGCCATCAGGCAGTCGCAGAAATTGATGAGGCTCCCCAAGGTGACGAAGGGGAAAAGGATGGTCTGTTTGAGCCCCACGCAGTGGGCGCCGCTTGCCTCTTCTTCCAGGATGCACGCTTCGCGGACCTGGGCACCCAAACCCATGCTCGACCCTTTCAGGAATACGGAGCGGTTAAAAAACCCCCCTTTCAGCTCTACTTTCGGCCCGATCTGGCAGTTATCGATGGTCGCCGGTGCTTCATACCCTATCTGGACCCCGGCCGAAATCACCGTCTTTTCCCCGTAGATCCGGCACCCCGGATAGATTCTCACCCCGTGCCCGGAAACCAGATCGACGGAAACCTCCTCACCAATATCTATTGTTAAGGGGTTGGGAATCTGGACGCCCTTCTCAATGAGGCGAAGGACCTTTTCGGCGCACGGCTGCCTAAGATCCATCTTCGTCTCCTTGGGCATTGCGGCGGGGGTATGATCTCATCGGGCAGCGCAGCATGGCGTATTCCACAGATAGCGAAACCTTGGGGCCCGGGAAGAAACGAAGAGGCCGGGCCTTTCGAAACTCAGTGGACCATATCATGTCCAGGCGCCCAAGTCAAAGGCTAAATGATCCTTTCACACCGAGATCTTGAGCACGAGTTTTTACCCTTCAAGAGGGGCTGGAATCTATCATAGTATCTGCTACTCCGCGCTGCAGGTGATGCAAACCGACTGAAGAATGCAAGCCGCAAAACGAACACCAAGATTGTTCGTTAGTAAGCACGAATTCGCTTGACATTCTGTTTTGCGGTGTCATAGATTGAATGAATAAGATGGAAACTTAATGAAGAACGTTTTTTCAACCAAGAACATTGAGAAAACGAAACGTTTTGCCGCTTGGCAAGAAGCTTTATGCGAGCACTATTTAAGAGTCGATTCCAGCAGCCCAAACCCTGCTGATTATGAAGGTTTCGTAAGTAAATCAATCCTGGGTCCTGTCGTTTTGTCTGAGCTCTTTCTGTGTACCCAGAAAATTACCAGAAATCATCACCACATTGGTCTGCTGGATAAGGACTGCTTTTATATCATGTTTCCCTCCAGAGGATCACTTCTCGTAGAGCAGGCCGGGAAGCAGGAGATTTCCACACCAGGGACCGCGGTGTTGTTCGATGCTGCAGTGCCCTATCAATTGCGTTGCCGCGATTATCTTCAGTCGATGTATGTTGAAATGCCGCGGTCGATGTTAGTCGATAGATGTCCGACCGACAAGCTGGAGAGTATCCCCGCTTTGAATTTTGCCGATGGGTTGGGATGGGCTGTAGCCGAATTCTGTAAGTTACTCGGCTCCGAAGCGGATTCGATAGGGAACGGCGTAGCCCCTAAAGTAGTTACGGAAATTGCAGACCTTTTAGCTTTATGTATTGATGCTGAATCTAATCGCAGGCCCACCGGCGAAAGCT
The DNA here is from genome assembly GCA_035515335.1 of Syntrophales bacterium. Lineage (GTDB taxonomy): Bacteria > Desulfobacterota > Syntrophia > Syntrophales > UBA2185 > Fen-1135. Next base: position 4,044 of record DATJBN010000182.1, read on the forward strand.
TATCCAATAAGTTCCGCCTTCAATCGTTGAAATCATATATTGAGAGTAGGCTTGGTGATCCGGATCTATCTCCTGAGGTTATCGCCAAAGACAACGGGATTTCAGTGCGGTATCTGCATTACCTGTTCAAGGGTACCGGTAAGTCGGTATCTGAATGGGTCCGCGAACGGAGACTAGAAAAATGTCACCAAAAGCTCACCAGCACCAAGTTCGATGACGATTCAATCACCCACATAGCACTATCCCTGGGATTCAATAGCTCTTCCCATTTTGCCCGTCTATTCAAACAAAAATTTGGCATGCCGCCTCGGCATATTCGGCAAAACGCCAAGCAGGTTGACTAAAGGCCATTAAGAACAATGGCTGTGGCTTATGTGCCGGACATGCCTATTTCATACACATCACATACCGAGATCAATTCCAATAATACCTGTGGATTGAGACTGTTCAAAGCATCTGGACGATTAACCTTTGCAACGGCAATGGGACCTTCTTCTTTCTAACCTCAATATTATTTCCCCGTGTAATCGTAAAAACCCTTACCGGTCTTGCGGCCGAGAGCTCCGGCGCGGACCTGGGCTTTCAGCAGCGGAACGGCCTTCAATCTCTCACCGAATTCTTTTTCCATGGTCTCCAGACCATGCAGGACGATATCGGCGCCAGCCAGGTCGCACAGCTCGAGCGGACCCATCGGGAAGTTGCAGCAGAGTTTCATAGCTTTGTCGACTTCCTCGGGTTTGTTCCCGTCCATAATGCATTGAGCTGCTTCGTTCATCAGGACATCCACCAGACGGGATACGATAAATCCGGCATAGTCTCTGGCTTCACAGGGCTCTTTGCCAAGGGATTTTACATAATTCTTGGAAGCCTTTACAGTTTCGTGAGAGGTATAAGTGCTGACGATGACTTCGACCCCTTTCATCATCGGGACCGGATTCATGAAATGAATACCGATTACTTTATCTTTTCTCTTAACAGCGGTAGAAATGGCGCCAATGGGAAGGGCGGAGGTATTGGAGGCCAGAATAGTCTCAGGGGGGCAGAGGGCATCGAGCTCTTTGAAGATATTGGCTTTGAGCTCCAGAATTTCGGGAGCGGACTCGATCACGAGCTGCGCATCTCTGGCTTCTCTCATATCGACAGTGGTCTTGATATTGCCCAGGATGGCCCTCTTGGTCTCTTCTGTACAGGTCCCTTTCCCAATCATCCTGTCCAGGCTGCCGGTGATAGCGGCGATACCTTTGGCGCATAATTCTTCTTTGATATCGGTCATGATTACGTCATAGCCGGCCGCGGCGGTAACCTGAGCGATACCGTTACCCATCGTTCCTGCACCGATCACTGCTATTGTTTTGATTTCCACAGTACAGGTGCCTCCTTATGTAAGACTAAAGTCTTGGCCTAAAAGCGAGGAGTTTACTCCCCGAAGGGAACACTAAATTTCAATCGCTTATTTGTTCCGAATATTTGGCTTTCTCTTCTCCATAAAAGCCTGCATGGACTCGTTCTGGTCTTCGGTGGCGAAACACTGAGCGAAGCACTGGAGTTCGATATTCAGACCGGTCTCCAGGTCAACATTAGCACCATTGTTAATAGCCATTTTCGCCAGCGCCAGCATGACGCTGCTTTTCTCCAGTAGTTTTTGGGCCATAGCCCGGGCTTCTTTCATTAACTCCGGCAGAGGAACGACCTTGTTCAACATTCCCATACTGAAAGCGGTCTTGGCATCGATAATAACACCGGTATAAATTAACTCCTTGGCGCGATTGATCCCGACTAATCTCTGGAGTCTCTGGGTGCCGCCGGAGCCAGGGATAATACCGACATTGATTTCCAATTGCCCGAAACGGGCGTTTTCCGAAGCGATGATGATATCGGCACACATGGCCATTTCGACGCCGCCGCCGAATGCGTGACCGTTGACCGCAGCGATAACCGGTTTGGGTAGATGATATATCAGGTCGAAGGTCTTCTTGAGGGTGGTGGCGAATTCGCGAGCTTCCATACAGCTCATTTTCGCCATATTGGTGATGTCCGTGCCGGCGATAAAGGACTTTTCACCGGTGCCGGTGATGATAACTACACGGACTTCTTTATCCTTTTCGATTTCTTGGAATAGCTCGTGGAGTTCGCTGTAGGCTTGATCATTTAAAGCGTTGGCTGCTTGAGGACGATTGATGGCAACAATGCCGATGCCGTTGTCTTTTTCGTAGAGAAGGTTCCGATAAGCCACGTTAGGCCTCCTTGCTACCCCCGAAAGAATCTGGAAAACCTCTTATTGACGGGGAGCTGAATATGGCGAGGACTGTCCGAGTTTTCCAAGTCTTTGTCCGAGTTTCGCAGCCATATATGTTCATTTTTCAAAATCCAAACAGCACATCAGTGGAATTACATCTCTGCTGAGATAACCACTTCGTGACTTTGCGCTTTGGTGGCTAATCAGTCACGTATTTTAGTAATGATCACTTTATGCATTATCCGCGCGAGCCCAAGCGCAGGCCGCCGTGTGCAAAAAAGACTTCTCCGGATACGGCTTCATTGCGGTACAGCTCTCCAACAAGTGACGCGATTTCTTCGGGATCGATGAGGCGGCCTATGGGCACGTCCTGCAATATCTTCGCGAGCGCATCCTGGTTCATGTTTTTCACCATCGAGGTCCCCACGTAGCCCGGCACCACCGCGACGCAGCGTATCCTTCCGGACAGGCCTCTTCTGAAAAACTCGGCCGTGATCACTTTAGGTATCACAGACACAGCCGCCTTTGTGGAGGAATAATTAATCTGGCCCGCAGTGCCAAGGGATCCGACCGAAGAGATAAGGCAGATCAGGCCTCTGCAATCATTATTGATCATCCTTTCGCCGCATTCCCGAATTGTCAGGAACACCCCGGTAAGGTTGACATCCACTACGCTTTTGAAATCTTCCAGGGACATTTTCTTCCTTACCTTTCCGGTATCCCTGTCTGTCGACAGAAACATAGCGTCCCTGATTATCCCCGCAAACGGAGCGACCAGATTGATACTTCCGAATTTTTTGATAGCTGTGTCCGCGAGCCTTGCGCAGTCCTCTTCCTTTGTGACGTCGCAGGCCATAACGGCCGTATCTCCCTCCAAACCACTTTCTGCTTTTTCAAGGGCTTCCCCTGCAACATCGGCGAGCAGGACTTTCCCTCCCATTGAGAGCCAGTATCTGGCCAAGGCTAATCCTATACCGCCAGTGCCTCCGGTGATAACAGCCACGGAATCCTTGATTTCCAACATCAAATTCCTCCGCGATTAAGGACTTATGTCGGATGTAACAATGCAGCTCATCTTCCTTTTCGTCGAAGCGAATCAGACTTTGATGATACAGGCATCAGCCTGTGCAAGCCCCCCGCATATCGCTCCAAGGGCGATACCGCCCCCTCTCCTTCTCAGCTCGTAACAGAGGGTCATGATGATTCGGGCTCCACTGGCGGTGTTAGGATGGCCGATGGATATGGCGCTTCCATTGGTGTTCGTCCTCTCCCTTAAGCTTCTAAGCTTGTTTCCATCGCCTCCGTAGTACCTTTCAGCGAGCATTTTCGTTGAGACAAGGGGAACTGCCGCGAAAGCCTCATTGATCTCGATGACATTCATATCGTCCAGGGTAAGCCCCGTTTGATCAAGGACCCGTTCGATCGCCAGCGCAGGAGCTTCTGGAAGAAGGTTGGGCTCTTTGGCAACAGAAACCATCCCAAGAACCGCTGCGAGTGGGATGACTCCTATTCTGTCCGCGGCTTTCTTTGTCGAAAATAGGATGGCGGTTGCGCCGTCGTTCAACCCAGGCGAGTTTCCCGCGGTGACCGTCGGACTCCCGTAGATACAGGGCAGTTTGGCCAATCGATCGAGAGTCACGTCGGGCCTGTATTGTTCATCAACGTCGAGAACTTTCGTCTTTCCATCCTGCTGCGTGATTTGGAGGGGAATCATTTCCTCCTTAAACTTGCCTTCCGCCCAAGCCCTTCCGTAGTTTCGATGGCTCCTCAGGGCCCACTCGTCTTGCTCCTCTCTCGATATTCCGTGCTTCAAAGCCACAACCCCCGAGTCCGTCGCCACCGGGTTAAAATCCTTGTACCCCAAACGGTAGAGAGGATCTTCCAGTTCGACGTTGCCCATCCGAAATCCCTCAAATCTGCCCTTACGAAGGACAAAGGGTTCACGACTGAAGGAAGTTGCGCCGCCTCCTATGGCGACCTCGATATCCCCGCATCGCATGGCCCTCCACCCCAGTTGCACGGCAGACATTGCAGAAACACATGCCTTATCGAGGCTGATGGAAGGGGTCCCGGCGGGGAGTCCGGCCGCTAACAACGTCTGGCGGGCAGCCACGGGTGTGTAAACATCTTTGCAGACAGAGGTATCTCCAACGCCCCAGAAGACCTCATCCACCACCTTACCGTCATGGCCGATTCGTGCTAGCACCTCCCGAATTGGCATCGCTCCCAGTTCAAAATAGTCGAAGCCCTTGAGAGAGCCTCCAAATCTGCCAAATGGTGTTCTCGCCGCTGATAGGATAAAAACTTCTTTCATCATTCTGCACCTTGAAATGAGATGACGATTCCGGGTTGGCGGCCCGCTTTCGTTTGGGGGTTCACCCCGCTATAGTCACCACCTGGAAACGAGCCCCAGGAAGAAGCTGTCCTTGAGGCCCCCAACAACCCATCGAATCAGAGCTTATTCCCAGGCTCAGGCCGTCCGGCGAATGGGGTCCGCTCATCTTGTTCGGGTTAGGAAACGTTTGAAAATGGTCTGTACCTCTTCGCTTGCGATGCGCTGCATGAATACCTTACATTCTTCTTCTATACGCTTGCTTAACGCCTCTGAAGGCTTGCGAGTCAGCCTTCTCGTCTCAAATACGGCCTCGGCCGGAAGTTCCGCCAACGTTCGGGCGGCATTCAAAGCGGTTTCATGGAGTTTGGCGATAGGAACTATCTCATTGACAAGGCCATATGCCAGAGCCTCCTTTGCCTTTATGACCTTGCCGAGCAGAAATATCTCCATTGCTCTTCGATGACCGATCAAAGCGGGGAGTAGTTGACTCGACCCGGCCTCGGGCACCAATCCTAGACTGCCGAAAGGTGCCGACAAACGAATGTCCTCAGCAGCGAAAACAAGATCGCAGTGGAGCAAAAGAGTGAGTCCGATTCCCACTCCCGCCCCTTGAACGGCAGCAACCAGAGGTTTAGTAAGCCCTGCTAATCCATACAAGAAGCGTCCAACTGGTGCATTCGGCACCATGTTATAGCCATTCAGAAAAAAGGAGATGTCATTTCCCGCACAAAAAGTGTCACCATTGGCCTTAATAAGCATACAGCGGATGGTCTCATCCCGATCGAGTTGCTCAAATGCATCGGCGAAACCACTATACATATCTTCACAAAGGGCATTTTTCTTATTAACTCGATTGATTGTCAAGATCAGGATACCTTTTTCAGTCCCAACTTCAATAGCTCCAGCCATCACATACTTCCTTCTCTTGACAAACGGGGCTCATGACTTATGACCATACGCGGATCTCTTTATACAAGCACTTAAGTCCAGATTATCTTCAAATTGATTGGCAAGTCGACGAAGGCCCTGCGTATCGCCGCCTCTGTCTCTTGGTTATTCTTGACTTCCTTCCCCGGATTGATGACTACGGTAGTATCAGTCGTTCCATTTTTGAGAGCGTTCGTAGTGATTTTCGCAACGGTCCCGATATCTACGTATTTTGCAAGAAGCTGACGAGTCTTTTCCTCCACCGCTAATTCGCGAAGGCGGGGCTTGAATATTTTGCCGACAGTTGTCGTTGGCAGCTCGGTTACTTCAAAAACCTTCTTAGGTTTGGCGGGTGGTTCAGCGACACGTTCAGCCATGTATTTCTGGAACTCCACGATATCAAGGTCTTTACCCGGCGCTCTCACAATAAAGACAACCGGCACCTCACCAGCATACTCATCAGGCATGCCCACGGCAGCGCTCATAGTTATTGCTGGATGGGCATTGGCAACTTCTTCAATAGAGGCCGGATCAATGTTGTGACCACTACGAATAATGAGATCTTTCTCGCGACCAGTCAGAAACAGCCTGTTTTCTGCATTCATGTATCCCAGATCTCCGGTTACCAGCCAGCCATCTCCTAACAAAGCCCCGGCATTATGCTGCGGGTCTTTGTATCCCGGAAATACTTGTGGTCCGCGAACCAGGACGGACCCTATCTCCCCGACATCGCACTTTACGACAATTCCTTTTTCAACTTCCTTCTGTCTGGCGATCATAAGATCAGAAAAAGGAACCCTTAAGCCGGCCGACCCAAGAATCCTTTTCCCCAAGACAGGATTACTTGAGATCATAGCACCCGTCTCCGTCATCCCGTATTGTTCATAAAGAGTGCCATTTATCTTCTTTTCAAAACGTTCGGCGACAGGTACCGGGCATAGGGCTCCACCCGTGAACCCCATTCGCACCGAAGAAATATCAGCATCTCCAACCGGGACATCGGAAATGGCAACGATTGCCGTGGGTACCCCACCGACGATTGTCGCTTTATACCGGGCAGCAATTCGCCAGTAGTTGCGAACTATATCCTGGTTTCTTAAGCCATAGGGTGACAGAATTACTTCGTGTGCACCGGCGGCCATTCCGGACATACCTAGTGATATCGTCCCACCGACATGAAACATCGGTAGACAATTCAAGATCACATCCGTTTCAGTGATACCCCACATTTGCGCAAACGCCCAAGCGCCATGTATCTGGTTACCATGTGTCAACTGCACAAGCTTCGGAGTTCCTGTCGTACCGCCGGTGTGAAATAACGCGGCAACCGTATTTCTTCCTATTTCTCTGGAAAAAGTTAAACGGTCATTAGGATATTGTTTGACTGTTTTATCAAAGTCGTACATCCTGCTATCTTTTGTTGGCACACCGCCGAGAACGAGTATTTTCTCGATCATATCGGCTTGGGCTATGACTGCCCGGACCTTTGTCCAAATGTCTCGATCTATGTTCGGACCGGGAACGACGAGGATTTCCGCATTTTCCGCGCGCAACAAATCGACAATTACATCGGGGCTAAGAAGATAGTTGATGCTGCTCACGATACCTGCCGTCTGCGTACCCCAAATCGTAGCCGGGATTTGGTCATAGGTCGGAGAAATAATGGCAGCAGCGCCGTACTTCCTCGTAATCATGTCGTGCATCATGTTGGCCACACGTGTAATCTCTTGTAATAGTTCTAGATTGCTGCGGGTATGGGCGACATCATCTAAATTTCCTGAAGGGAGAACCGTTAAACCCGGTCTGTCAGGAAAGAGTGTGGCGGTTGCAGAGAAAAGATCATAGACACTCCTGGCCGTCACCAACTCGTCATATGGTTGCATCTCAAGAGACTCAACATCCTCGAGGTCTCTAATTGGTGTAGTGTACTTCGTTGTTCTCACCTAACTCCTCCATCGCAGGTATTTCATATTGGCATAAGCGAAACGCCCATTACTAGTGGACTGCTGCATACATTATCATTGTCTCAGTCGCGTCGGCAGCGTTGAATTCCTCAACGATACGCCCTTGACGGGAAACAAGAATTCGGTCCGACAAATACAGAATTTCCGGCAAATATGAAGAAATGACTACTATGGGCAAGCCGTCATCGGCAAGTTTGTTAATAATTTGGTGAATTTCAGTTATTGCTCCAACGTCTACGCCGCGAGTAGGTTCATCGAAAATGATCAGCTTCGGACGTTGAGCAAGCGCCTTGGCTATGACCGTCTTCTGCTGATTCCCTCCGGATAATTCGATAACTCGAGCATTGCTGTCGGTCGCCTTGATGTTGAGTGTCTTCGTCCAGTGTTCTACCAATCTACGCATCTCGCTCATATTGACAACGAAACTCTTTGTCAATCCGGCAGTAATTGCCCCTATATAAATATTCTGGGCGATCGACATCGTTTCAAAGAAACCCTCGATTTTCCTGTCCTCGGTCACATATATGATCCCGTCCCTGACCGCCGGTTTCGGCACTTTGTACCGGACCGATCTACCTTCCAATTTCACTTCCCCGCCATGAACCAGGTCTCTCTTCAAAACGCCGGCAATAATCTTTGCCGTTTCGGTTCTTCCGGAACCAACCAGACCGAAAATTCCGGTAACTTGTCCCGCGAAGACCGAAAATGAATTATTACGAACGATGTTCTGCATCGATAAATTTTGAACGCTTAACACCAGGCGCCCGGCTTTTCTTCTTTTTCTGTCTTTCGATCCTTCAGTATAGATTTCACTGACAAGTGATCGTCCGACCATGGCTTTAACTATTTTATCTCTGGTGAAATTGGAAGCAGCATCAGTTACGATTATTTCACCGTCGCGGAGCACTGTAATGCGATCCGCTGACTGCAATGCTTCCTCCAGGACGTGCGTTATGAATATCGTCGTAACGCCCGCTTTTCGCAATCGATTCAGTAAAGCAAAAAAATGATGTTTTTCTTCGGGCGTCAGCGTGGCAGTCGGTTCATCAAAAATGATAATCCGGGCATCATAGTAAACAGCCCTGGCTATCTCGACCATCTGCTTTTGCGCTGCACCGAGCCTCGCCACCGTGGCCGATGGATCAACTGAAAAGTTAAGAGATTGCAGAAATTGCTGTGCCGCTATATAAATAGTCCGCAGTCGGTTATAGAATTTTTCTTTTCCCAAGAACAGATTCTGGGCGACCGTCAGCGACGGCACAAGACTGGTCTCCTGAAATACCATGGCAATGCCGTGCGCTACGCCATCAGTCGGATGATTAATCTTAATGGATTTTCCATCGAGGAAAATCTCTCCTCTTGTCGGAGTGACAGCTCCCGCCAGTATTTTGGTCAACGTAGACTTACCGGCACCGTTTTCACCAACCAAGGCATGGATTTCCTTCTCTTCCAGTTCGAAATCCACATTCTTGAGGACCGGAACCCCTTTGTATTCCTTTGTTATATTCTTCATCCGGAGAATTACTGACATATTCTTTATCCCTTCTCAATCCGATCAATGGGATACGATGCAACCATACCGTCGCCTTTAACGGCTATCAGCAATCGCCCGTTATGCTCGATGCAACTTGTGACGCCGTGCCTCGTACCATCTGCTCTGCTGTGTAAGCTGGCGATCGGCCGAAAATCACAGTCTTCTACCAGGATAACCATGCCGTACGATTTGCCAGGCGACCACGGTTTCATTATTCCTAACTGCTTGACACCGCCGGCCTGCAATGGTTCAAGAAACGATTTGTTACTACGCAATGTCGGAGCCACCCAGAATTCAGGTTCAATCTGCCGCATCATTAACTTGCGATATCTGTTTTCCCGCAGCACAAACTCAATTAATTGACTGCGCGGTGCGAATACAGTGAGCCAAATGCCGCCCCCCTGAGCCGGGGCCATCCGGGAAACATAGCCGGGCAGGTGCCCCAGTACCTCTTCCGGCGGCTTGCTCCCGTCTAAGAAGACTCTGAGGAGCCGGCTCCGCCAACTCTCGGCAACAACAAAGGTCTTGCCATCATAGTAAATACCGTATGGGAAAGCTAAATTCCCGCAGATCTTTGTCTGCTTACCAGTGCCCATTTCGACACGCCATAGCGATCCTGATGAATTCTTCTCCA
>DATJBN010000183.1:0-8012 GCA_035515335.1 Syntrophales bacterium
AAGAAATATCACCGCCAGAATGCGCGCTGTCTGCATGAGCGTGACCACAGCGAGGTCTGAATCATCGATCTCCTCCGTGAGAAGCAGCATCTGCGTGAGGCCGCCGGGCATGCTGCCCAGAACTCCGCTCGCCAGGCTCACACCCGTCTTGCGACAGGTAATGTAACCCACGACCACACCGAATATCAGCGTCAACAGCGTCGCCGCGAGCATGGCCGGAAGATCGCCAACGAATTGTCTCGCCGTTTCAATCGTCATCGTCCTCCCCATGGAATATCCCATCACAATCAGCGCCAGGTTCCGGAGGCTGACGGGCCAGTAGGCGCGGTTGTCGCTCATCGCATTATAGATGATCGCACCGGTGAGCGGTCCCAGGAGCCACGGCAGAGGAATCCGGAGAATAGAAAACACAAAGCCCGCGATAGCTGCGACAATAAAGTTCAGCAGGATCGATTCGATTTTCGACTTGAGCATTCGTCCGTCCATTCTTGTTCCTTCGGCCCCCTCATTACCCCATTGCTGTTCTTCTTCACAAGAGAATTAGCAAGACCATTCCGTCATTCCCAAGCCGCGTCTTGTCATTTCGAAGAAGCGCAGCGACTGAGAAATATGGTCCTTGTTGTTGCCCTTGAATTCTCGAACCCTTGTCCCCTGTCTCTCCTGTCATTTCGACCGCAGGGAGAAATCTTTTTTAATTTTACATTTTTCATTTTTCCAATCTGTGGTACAAAGGTCCAATAGGAGACAGCAGCATGGAACAGGATCATAAGGCGCATCCGTCGAGCCAGGAAGCGCACATCCGTGCCCTCGAGGCAGGCGATCGGTTGAGAATCAATGAGATCGTTGTCTCATCGGGAAACTTCAACGACGTCGAGATACTGACCGCGCTCGAACTCGTCGACGAATACCTGGAAGAAGGCGAAAAGAGCGGCTACATCATCGTCGTTATCGTTTGGGGAAAGGTTCACCCGAAGGTGCACGGGTTTGCCTGCTACGGTCCGACGCCGCTCACGCAGGGTACATACGATCTGTACTGGATCGCAGTCGATCCGGCGGCGCAGAGGAAAGGCTGTGGACGGCAGATGCTTCAGTATGTCGAAAGCGACGTAATCAAGCGCGGTGGGCGCCTGCTCCTCATCGAGACTTCTTCCCAAGAGACATACAGCGCGACCATTCGCTTTTATGAAAAGAGCGGCTACAAACTGGTAGCCCGCATCAAGAATTTTTACCGTATCGGTGACGATAAGTTGATATTTTCAAAAGACCTGATCTGACGACGCCGAAACTGAAGAAGGAGCTGCATGCCTCCTAAAGGCTGGAAGAGTTTAGTCGCAGATTGTCCCTTTAGAGGACACGGCAAGTATCCGGTTGAAGCCTATTCCGAATTCATGCCGTCGGTGAAATTAGGCTGCGCGCCTTACGGCGAAAGGACGGACAGTTTCTTCTCCGGAGAGGACCGCTACGGATTCCCCGTCACGGAATTTGAAGAGCATTACGAGCTGCGTCCCGGCCTGGAGAACATCGGGCATCAGGTGATGAACGTCCTCTTGCATCTTATCAAGGGAGACGTCTCCAACCATCTTGCTAAAAACAAACTCGCGGGCAATCCGTACTGGCCTTCCGAGCTTGCCGACCGGGCAAAAGCGCTGACCCATGAACGCATGGTCCTGATCATGCCGCTTTCCCTTTCGATAACGCAGGACGACAAGGGAAGAAGGCGCTGGACTTTCTTCGGCGGGAGCGAACAGGGGCCCGCGCGCCCGTTCTGGAAGAGCTTCTTCACATCGCCCAAAAAAGAAATCCCTGCCGCGAGAGCGATGGGCCGCATAGGCGCTATCCTCAACGCCGCCTTCGGCGAAACATCCGATCTCAATCGCGCCGGCTTCCGCATCTTCGCAAAAGAAGGAGATCCGCAAAAGGCGCTCCGTCCCTCCTGGGCGGATTCCTTCATCCTGACAAACGGCATGTCTCTGCAAGGAGTAAAGTACCTTCTCAATTTTGAGCCGTTCGGAAATCTGCCGGATGCGGTGAGAAGCGCATACATCGCCGGCAAGCTGCATCTACTGCCCTTTCCGGGCAGCCTTCTCTTCTGGGGCGTCCCCGGCTACAATCAAATGCAGCGCGAGCTGCCGATGTCCAATCAGATGCCGTTATTGGGTACCGTCGAACGGCATGAGGCCCCTTGCGGTCTCCGTGTGCCGCAGGCGGGATGGATACATGTGCAACATCCCGACCATCCGTCGCCGCATGAAGGCGTGGGTCCGATGAGAGAAACCTTCCGGAGAACCCATCGCTGGGCCAGGGTACACCGGCATGAGGACGAGCTTGCAATCCCCGGCCGCATGGAGCACGTAATCCATGTTCTCTTCAGCACGACGCCCGACGACCTCGGCCTCTATGGAAAACCGATGGCGCGCAACTGTCAGATATGGACGCACGACTACCGCCTGCTCCTCGACGGCCCGAACGCCGCAAGAGCGGATATCGAAAATGCCGTGAAGGAAATCAAGCAGGGCGGCACCTTCGGATATCGCTTTCAATATCCGCCGATGAACGTCGGTATACATCAGATTTACTGGCAGCGTCCGCTCGTCGCATGCCTGCCGCTTCACGCGGAAAATCCCGCTGTCATACCGGATGCCCTTCTCGGCTATCTCACCGCCTATGATGCAAGGCAGCCCGACCTCGATCAAGCAGGCGAACTCTGGCCCGGCATTTATCGGAGAACACTGCCCACCGAGGCCATGGAACTTTGCAAGGACAAGAAGCACGAGCACAAGACCGTCACCAGGGTCTTGAACCTCCTCGACGCACACGAGCATTTGCGCGTAAAGAAGCTGCCCCGCTCCTTTGCCGGTCGGATCGTGATGCTGCCGGAAGATAAAACACTCGAGAGATGGATGGATCACGCGTGCGACTGCGCAGGCCGCAACGATTGCGGAAAGCGGCTTGGCGACGAGCTGCGCGACATCATCGAGAAAGAGAAACCACGTTCCTCGGTAAAGAAAGCCCTTCCGGCAGCACTGACGTTCAGCTACAGCGCCCGCCGCTCCTTCGAGGTTCAATACTGGAATGACATCTCCTATCTCTCGTCAGGAACATACATGACCAAGGCCAATTCCGATTGCATCCTGGACGCGGTGACTCAGGGCAGGCTCAAGCATCACCGTCGCGATCTAGAGGCCTTGGGCGATTATCTTCTTGAGCATTACAGACGCGTAGCAGCCGAATGCGGAATGCAGGGGAAGGCGCTTGTCGGCGATCTTCCTTTTCGATGGAAGACGGATTTCGATTTCAACTGGTGGGGAGGCTGGGCGAATAATCAAAACGGCCGTGCTGAAGAGCGCAACCTAATGGTGATGATCCCCGGACGCGACAGGAAGAGAGCGGTTATCATGGCGGATCATTACGACACCGCCTACATGGAAGACATCTATTATAAGGATCAGGGCGGAGGCGGCGCACGCCTTGCTTCCGCGGGCGCGGATGACAACCACTCGGCAACCGCCGCCCTGATGCGCGCCGCGCCGATCTTCTGCGACCTCAGCCGGAGGAAGAAGCTCGGCTGCGACGTCTGGCTGATACATCTTACAGGCGAGGAGTTCCCTTCCGATTGCATGGGCTCGCGCGATCTCTCCCGGAAATTGGTGGAGGGCTCATTGAAATTACGGCTGCCGGGAGGCGAAGAGCGCGATCTCTCCGACGTCGAGATAGAGGGAATCTTTGTGCTCGACATGATCGCGCACAACAGCGATAACGACCGCGACAAATTCCAGATATCGCCGGGCGCGGACGCTCATGCAACATGGCTTGCCTACCAGGCCCATATCGCGAACGAAATATGGAATGAGAATACGCAGGCCTGGAACAGGCGCTCCTCGCGCCGCGGGAGGGGGCGCGGGAAACGCAGCGCCGATGGAAGGACGATTCCCGAAATCGCCGGCCACCCGAAGCTCGACGGTCAGGTCCGCATGCCGAGGGATCCGCACAGCACGCTCTATAACACCGACGGTCAGGTATTCTCGGACGCGGGAATTCCCGCAGTGCTCTTCATGGAAAATTACGACATCAGCCGCAAAGGCTATCACGACACGCATGACACGATGTTGAACATCGACCTCGACTACGGCGCTGCAGTCGCGGCAATCGCCATCGAAGCAGTAGCCCGCGCCGCCACTCAAAAACCTCCCCTGTCATTGCGAGGCGCATAGCGACGCGGCAATCTGTATTGTCATTTCGACCGTACTCCTGTCATTTCGAAGGAGCGCGGCGGCTGAGAAATCTTGTCTCTGATTTCGCCTTTTACCTTTTGCATTTTCTCTCCCCCTCCTTGTCTTTCATCCGCGGTTGGTGTATAGATAAAGCGATTCTGAACCTTGGTCCCTGACCCTGGGTCTCTAACCCCTATTATTAAGGAGTCACTTACATGAAACATAATCGGCCAAACAAAACCCTGCGTCTTATTTCCATAACTATCGGAATCCTCTTCCTCTCCGGTCTTTTTTTCGCAGCCATTGCCGCGGCGCCGATGGCCAAGACCCAGGTGCCGGGTTACTACCGTATGATGCTCGGCCAATTCGAGGTCACCGCGCTCGCCGACGGCTTTCACGATATGAATATGGAGCTGCTGCGCAACGCCCCTGAAGCGAGGATCAGGATTCTGCTCGAACGCAATTACCTGGACTACCCGAAGGTGAAGACGCCGGTAATGGCATATCTCATCAACACGAGCGCCAGCCTGGTGCTTGTGGACGCAGGCGCCGGCAAAGCGATGGGCCCGTCATTCGGGAATGTCATACCCAACATGAAGGCATCAGGATACGATCCCGCCCAGGTCGATGCCGTTTTGCTCACCCATATGCATCTCGACCACGTGAGCGGCCTGCTCAATTCCGAAGGCAAGCCCGCTTTTCCCAACGCCCTTATCTACGTCTCCAAAGCGGAGAGCGACTACTGGCTCTCTCCCTCCGTAGCCGAAAAAGCGCCGGCCGAGATGAAGAAGTACTTCAAGCTGGCCCAGGATGCCGCAGCTCCTTACATCTCCATGGGGAGATGGCAGACGTTCGATAAAGGCAACCTCCCGATTGAGGGCATCAAGGCCGTCCCCATCCCGGGACACACGCCAGGGCACTGCGGCTATGAAGTAAAGTCAGGCAGGGACAGCCTCATCATCGTCGGCGACATGGTGCACAGCATCATCGTCCAGGCCGCACTTCCGGACGTCGCCGTATCCTTCGACAAGGATCAGAAACAGGCAATCGCCTCGAGAAAGGCCGTCTTCAAGAGCGCGGCCAGAACCGGACAGTTAATCGCGGGCATGCACATACCCTTTCCGGGGATAGGCCGTCTGCGGGCCGACGGAGAGAACACTTACACCTGGGTGCCCATCGACTTCGCCCCCATGCCTTAGTTAAGCAGCGTCATTCCCGCGCAGCCGGGAATCCAGTGTGTTTTGTCATTTCGAAGGAGCGCAGCGACTGAGAAATCTTGTCCCTTTTTAGATTCCTCACGTTCGTTCGGAATGACCGGAGCGAAGGGTTCGGAATGACATACAGTGAAGGGCCGGGAATGGCAATTCCCCCGATCGGGAATCCAGTTTGTTTTTTTGCTCCTCTAAATTTCTACAAGTCTTTGTGGGATGATTCATGAGACGGCATAATCTTTCTACGACAAATGATTCCTGCAAATATCTGATCGTCATTGTCATTGTCTTTTGTGCGATCGGCTGCACCTTGGCGAACAATCCAACCGTACATAATGATCCCCAGTGGGGAACCAATCCATCATCCGATACCAGGAGCGACGCCATGAATACAAAGCAGGTCCCTGAGATCACCTGGCAAAACATCAGGCCTCCGTATAACTGGTGGAACTTCTTCACCGACGCAGAGAATCACCCTTTCCGCTATCAGGCAACCGGGCTTGACATGCGGAATGCCTGGTGGCTCATCGAGGCATCGACCCTCGTCTATTCGGACCCCGAGATCGTTGAGAAGACCTTCGCCCGGGTCGGCCTTCCCGTGGTCCGCTACTTCAACGGAAAATCCACGCAGTGCTTTGTGGCCAGCAACGACGACTTCATCATCGTGGCCTTCAGGGGAATGGAACTCAGGATGAGGGAGAAAGACCCGAAAGCCGCAGACGTCATTTACGACTTCGTAACTGTCGGCAAGGTTTGGCTCGTTCCCTGGAAAGGCGGCGGGCTGGTGCACGACGGGTTCAGGAAAGGACTCGACGAGGTCTGGGGGGGTAAGAAGCGCAAAGGGCTGAAGAGCTACCTCGACGAACTGTCGGCGCAGAAAGAGCGGCCGATCTGGTTCACCGGCCACAGCCTCGGAGCCGCTCTGGCCACGCTTGCGGCCGACCGCTACGGCAAGGCCCGGGGCCTGTATACCTTCGGCGCGCCGCGCGTCGGAAACCAGGAATTCAAGAATCACTACACGCCCGTGAACTTTCGCTTCGTCAACAACGACGACATTGTGACGAGGGTGCCGCCGGAAGCGTTCTCATACTGCCACGTGGGCAGCATGATCTTCATAGACGCGGGCGGCAACGTTAACGCCGCCCCTCAGTCAGATAACTGCAAGCTCGAGAAGAAAGATTCCCAAAAGGAGATTGCAAAGTCGATTGAGCAGTTAAGAAAGCGATCTTCTGCCGGCATTCCCAGCTGGGCACTAAACCACGTGCCACTCCTCTACAGCACGTACATATGGAATAGCTACATCCAAACCAAATAAACTTGCTATTCCCCGTTCCTAAAGGGGGACACAGGGGGATTTTTCTGTGCTGTCATTTCGAGCAACGCGAGAAATCTGGTATTTCTCTTCCTGTCATTTCGACCGTAGGGAGAAATCTTGTCTTGTCCCCTCTAATCCTTGAATCTTTGAATCCTGGGCTCCTCGGATTCCTATCCCCTCTTCCCTAGCCCCTAAGTATCGGTTATCGAAAGTACCGCCATTTAATCATTGACACGGCAATATTTTGTAATTATAAAGTAATTATGACCGGTAACAACACATCGTTCGCTTGGGATCCGAGGAAGGCTCATTCAAATCTGAAGAAGCATGGCATTTCTTTTACAGAAGCCCGGACGGCTTTCCTGGACGAGAATGCGCTATTGATCAATGATCCGGATCACTCTCAAGAAGAGGACCGCTTCATTCTTCTCGGTTTCAGCCACAAACTTCGCGTTCTCATCATATGTTATTCCGAAGAGGGTCATGTGATAAGGATCATTTCCGCGCGCAAGGCAACTCGGTCAGAAAGAAGACAGTATCAGGAAAGGCAAGCAAAATGAGGAAAGAATACGATTTTTCAAAAGCTAAGAAGAATCCCTATGCGAAAAGACTTAAGCAACAGGTTACAATACGTCTCGATAAAGGCACGATTGAGTACTTCAAGGAAATTGCGCAGGACACTGGAATGCCCTATCAGACGTTAATTAATCTGTATTTAAGTGATTGTGCGAAAGCGAAACGAAAACCATCGATTCTATGGAAATCAGTTGCACTGAACTGACGACTTTTTCTCCCCCTTTCATAAAGGGGGACACAGGGGGATTTCTCTGTGCTGTCATTTCGAGCAACGCGAGAAATCTGGTATTTCTCTTCCTGTCATTTCGACCGCAGGGAGAAATCCTTGTCCCGAACGAAGAGAGGGATCTTAGATATCTCCCTTCGGTCGATATGACAAAACAGGTGTCATTCCCGCCCCCTCCTTGTCATTCCCGCGAAAGCGGGAATCCAGGGTCTTTGTTTTGAAACGTAGCGCAGGACTTTAGTCCTGCCAATCCAGCAGACCTGAAGGTCTGCGCTACATCTGTCATTTCGAAGAAGCATAGCGACTGAGAAATCTATGTCCCGAGCAAAGAGAGCGGTCTAGATTCCTCACATTCATTCAGACCTTATGATAAAAAAGTAAAAGGCAAGTCTCGACTTTGCGTGGTACATTTTGTTTGCGAGAACAAAAACGTCCACAGAGGAGGCTTGCCATGGTTAAAAGTAACAAACTTG
>DATJBN010000184.1:0-5151 GCA_035515335.1 Syntrophales bacterium
TTGTAAAGGCTCGTCCTTCCGCCCGTGATAAGGACAAGTGGAAACTCCTTTGCGACTTCGGGAGTACTGTAGGGGCTCTCCGGGGGCTCTCGATAAACCGGAAGAGGTTCGTATCCCATCTTTTCAAGCTCTCTGGAATAAATCTCCACCTTCCCGGAGGCTGTCTTAAAACCTGATTTTTCGTACTTCCGATATTCTCTGGGAAAGAGCACCTGTTTCATATCTTTCAATTGTCCGTATGTTATTCCCATGGGCTGGAGCAGCCCATCAATATGCTCCTCCACACTCTCCCACGGCCAGTATTTTCCCATGCCAATCCTCTTGGAAAGCTCCATGAATATCTTCTTGTCGTCCCAGCATTCTCCCACGGGTTCTATCACCTTGGGCATCGCCAGGAGCGCAAGCCCCTGTCCGTAGTAGTTCGCAATCCCATCACGCTCCAGAAAGGTGGCAGCCGGGAGAAAGATGTCGGCGTGGCGGGCTGTAGGCGTGAGGAAAAAATCGACGGAGAGTATGAATTCCAGTTTCCTCAGTGCCCTGTAGACTTTGTTGGTATTGGCGTAGCTGATGAGAGGATTTGTCCAGAAGGCAAGCATCGCCTTGATGGGATAAGGTTTTTCTTCGAGGATCGCCTTCCAGACAGCAGGCACGTGCGACATTGCCGCGATCGGTCCGCCGAGGAGCTTGTACGTATCCGCGCCGAGGCGTTTTTTGAGCCGCTCTTCGGGAATCAATTCCGGTAATTTGAAATCGTGCGTGAGAAGCGGATCCGTATAGGCAGCCCTCCGGTACATGGGGTTCCCGCCCGGCACATCCACGTATCCGGAAAGGGCGACCAAAATGGCCGCAGCCCTTGCTGTCTGGAAAGAGTTCGGACTCTGATCAGTGGCCACTCCCAGATCGAGAACGGAGGGGCCCTGCGTCGCATACATTCTCGCAGCGGTTCGGATGAGATCGGCTTTTATCCACGTGATCTTTTCAGCCCACTCCGGTGTAAAGGGTTTCACGTGTTCACGCAGCTCGGGAAAGCCGATCGTCCACGTATCGATAAAATTGCGGTCGTAGAGCCCCTCTTCGATCATGACGTTCATAAAGGAGAGAAGCAGCGCATCATCGGTGCCGGGTCTGATCTGGAGCCAGAGGTCTGCCCGTGCTGCGAGATTCGTGAAACGAGGATCAACAACAATCAGTTTAGCCCCCCGTTGCTTTGCGTCGAGGACCGCGCTTCGATACGCCTGATGACCCGCGATGAGGTTGTTCATCCCGATGACAAGCATGCAGTTGGTATTGGTGTAGTCAAATTCAAAGAGATAGTAAACCATCTCTCCGAAGGTGTATTTGCACGCGATCCCTCTGGGCCAGTAACACTGGGCCCCTCCCGGCTCCATGCGGTTCGGTGTGCCGACGGTATTCGCAAACCGTTCCGCGTAGCCGCTCAGATTTCGTTCTGTGCCGTGGGCCACGAGGATCGATTCCGGGCCATAGCTCTCCTTGAATTTCAAAATCTTTTCTGCCACTCTGTCTAAGGCCTCGTCCCACCCAATTCTTGTCCACCTGCCATCGTCTTTCTTCATGGGATGGAGAACGCGGTCGGGATGATAGATGAGCTGCTTTGCGGCGAGGGCCTTTGGACAAATGGCACCCTGGCTCATTCGATCCTCGGGGTCAGGCGCGACCTTTATTATTTTTCCGTCTTCTACGGACACAAGAAGCCCGCAGAAGGGTTTGCAGAAACAGCAAGCCGTCTTAATAGTGTTCATTCTTGTCCTCATCGGGCAAGGCCGTGTTAAATCTTTCTGCTACCGCGCGTAACCATCATAGGGATGAGTTCGATCGCGTGCGCGCATGCGCGGCCCCACCAACTTGATCTATCTCTTGTTGATATAGTCTTCCAGCCTCATGCGATTCCAGGCATCTTTCGGAGGAAAGATCCGTTCAGCAAAGGGAAGAGATACCGGTCGTGTCGCATCCAGTATAAGTTTCGTCTGCATGGGTCCTTTTTCTGTGCGCACTTCTCCATAAGCTGAGGGGTCGAGATGAGCGCCGAGGATATGGGGGATCATCGTCAGGCCAATGTCTGCCTCCATGCGCGTGACAATCGCCCAGATGACCTGTTCTTCGTTGTAAATATCTATATCGTCATCGACCACCACAATCATTTTCAGGTTAGGCTCCGCACTTAAGGCCGCAAGGCCCGCAGACTTGCCTTCTCCGGCCACTCTCTTTTTGATCGCGACATAGGCAGAAAGAACGCAAACACCAGAAGGGGGCATATATACACCCTGAATCGTCGGGACCAGTTTCCGGACGCTCTCATACACCGAGTGTTCGTAAGCGAGGACCCCTGATACGACATGCTCACGGTGGGCCGGATCGAGATCGTGGAAGATGGCATTCTTCCTCATCGTTATGGCCTTTACCTGGAATAAAGGGACGGGCTTTTTGGCGGGACCGTAATAGCCGGTGTACTCCGCAAAAGGACCGTCGCCGGTCTCCTTGTCAGGATAGAGCACTCCCTCAATGGCGATTTCAGCACAAGCAGGCACGGGTATGTCCACGGTTTCTGCTCTGGTCACCTCTAATGGCTCTCCAAGGAAGGAGCCCATCACTTCCATTTCGCTTACCTGACTGCGCACGAGGGCGCCCATAACAACCGCCGGGTGGTGCCCCAGAAAGATTACGGCTTCCATGGGTTTGTTAAGTTCTTTGTATCTACGGTAGATGTACGCGCCATGGTGAGCCGGATTGAACATGGACCCGAGAAGATTCTTACCTTGGAGTTCGTGGCGGTACATACCGACGTTGATTTTCCCAGTGTCAGGATCTTTTGAAATGAGACATCCCGGAGTGATATATTTGGCCGAATCCTTTTCGGCATGGTGGACGATGGGGAGGACTCCCAGATCGGCATCCTTGCCCTTCAAGACGATCTCTTTCACCGGCGCCTTTGCTTTCGGAATTTCCTTCACTGGAACAGGGCGCTCGAACTTTTCCCGAAACACTTTCAGAATGTCGCTCTTGGGTTTACCCGGGTCAATCCCGAGGGCAAGACCGAGTAGCTCATAGCTGCCAAAAAGATTGGTGATCAGCGGCAGTTTAGAGCCCTTCATGCGCTCACAGTAAATCACGGGAAACTTCTTTTCATGAGCAAGTTTCTGCTGGATGACGCAGGGTTCATACTTCGTATCCAGTTCCTTCGAAACGGTAACAAAATAGTCCGGGCCTAATTTCTTGATCCTCTCGAGAAAGCTTCTTAGGTCTTTATTCATTCTCTTCTCCTTTGGTACTTTTATTCGGTGCCCGAAGCCTGAGCTTGTCTTTCTTCATCGTAAGAGAGTATCGATTCTTTTCGATCCTTTCTCATCGGCGGTACGCACCTATTTAAGCAGCCGTATCGACCATGACCATAGAGGCGCCATGGCTGTTATCCAGACGATGTTGAAGATGCAGGTGGCAATCGAACAGCGCAGACACTTCTTCATGTCTATGTAACCGGTACCCCAGAGAACGAGAAGAGGTGTTACCTGGTACGGGAACAGGAATACATTCATCTCGGCTCTATCGGTAACCAGCGCCGCAAGAATCGTATCATACCCGGAAACGTGCGCAAATTTCAGGACGAGGGGGGCTACCAATGCCGTCTCTCCTGCCGCGCTTGCGGCGATGAAGTGAATCAAGCCGACAGCGATGCTTATACCGAAAGCTAATCCCGCTGAACCCAGAGCAGCTACAGGGTTGAGTATCGGCGCGAGTAACCGACTCGTAACCCAAATGTCCAGCTTTGCTACCTTCATTATCTCCGTTATGCCGAGGGCAACGGCCATGAGCAGTATGATGTCCCAGTTTATATTGTTCAAGGATTTCGGTTTCAGGACGCCGACGTTGGGGAGAAAGAGGAGCGCACCGACAACTAACGCTACTGTCGCGGTATCGATCCTATGGATCTTCTCTGTTGCCCAGAACACAATTGCCACGAGAAAAAAGACGAGCGCCTTCCATTCGTCAGCAGACATGGGTCCCATCTCGGCCAGTTTCTTGTTTAGGAAATCCACGTTTCCACCCGAGACGATCTCCTTTTCCGGGGGCATGACCCATTCGATAAGGAGAAAGGTTCCGACGGCAAATATAGCACAGGGAATGACATTCCAGGCCACGTAAACAAAATAGGAGGGAGCATACCCTGTAACGGCCTTGAGTATGCCCATAACCTGCGGATTTATGATGCTCCCTGTGTACCAGAGTGTCGCACCAAGAACCTGCGCCCAGTAAACGTGTATCAGCAAGTTCGCCGCGAATCTACTGTCGGGTCTCGCCTTATAGGCCTGCACAATTCCAATCATAATCGGAATGAACATGGCGGCCCGGACGGTTGTCGAAGGCGTAAGCAGGCCCAGTAACGTCTGCGCCAGCCAGAGGTATATCAAGAGCATCCTGTAGGATGACCCCCCAAGGCGCATCGTAAGATAGGCGATGCGCTGTGCAACGCCCGTGGTGACGGTCGCCTCTCCAAGGAGGAACGCGCCGGTGATGAGCCAGATAGTAGGATTGGCAAAACCGCTGAAAACGACCGAGGCCGGCATCTTCTTTCCCAGGAAAGCCGGTAATAACAAGGCAAAAAGCAGGGCGGCCACACCCACGGGAAGGACCTCGCCTATCCACAACACAACAACAAAAGTAAATATGGCAAGTGTGATTTGTCCTTCACGGGGCAGGTCGCTTATAGGGAGTTGCGCAACGATCAGGGCAATCAGTATGGCAGCAATGAAGAAAATGATAGCCCTGTAGCGTTTGAAAAAACCGAGTACTCCCGATGAGTGATTAATCGGTACTTGGACATCTGCTGCCATGTAAACCTCCTCGTTATTCAGCGAAAAACTTTTCGATAATCTCTATCCCGCTTCCCTGGCATTTCAGTTTGTCCTGACTACCAACCGTTCACCGCTCTTTGGTATTTTCTCTTCCATTACGTGGTTGAGATTTACCGCGAATGGCTTTCAAAAGCTTTGTCTGGTGCATAGGCAAATCGACAATCCGCACTCCGACGGCATCGTAGATGGCATTCGCAATCGCCGGGGCCGTCGGAACAAGGCCAGGTTCGCCTACTCCCTTGGCGCCGAAGGGACCGATCGGATCCCCCTCTTCCACAAGGAT
>DATJBN010000185.1:0-8590 GCA_035515335.1 Syntrophales bacterium
CTGGATTCCCGCTTTCGCGGGAATGACACCTCTCTGTCATTCCCCTATGTAAAAAAGCAAGTCTCATAGGTGAATGAGATTCTGTTCTTTTAAATTTTATATGTATAGCTCAATCTTTAAAATCAATCTCCTATCAGCAGACAGATCCTAGAGGACCGCTGCATCATCTTTGTCAGGTTTTAATATGTGGGCACGTAGTCTGAAGCGAAGCAGACATGATTTTTTTGCCAGCTGCAGGAATGACATATCCGTTGCCCACGAAACACAGATTTTTCAGATTGGCTTTACATACTCCTGTTCTTTTATAATTAAACAACAGCCGGTACATAGGGCTTTTGGTTCATAAGAACGAAACGGATCCGGTTTAAAAGCTTTCTGGCGACATGGACGATGGCCGCCGTCTTTTTCATCCTGAGGGAGAACTTGTTAAAGGCCATCATCAATGCCGGGTCTTTCCGCACCGCCACCCAGGATGCTTCTATGAGAACCATCCTCAATACAGGATTCCTGCGGTGGGTGATGCCTGCCGTATACTCTGTCTCGCCACTTGACTTTATATCAGGGACCAATCCTGTATAGCTGGCGAGCTTATCGAGAGACGAGAACCGGTATATGTCACACAGCTCCGTCAGCAGCGTCATGGCAGTGAGGGTACTGATGCCTGGCACGGATTTAAGGAGAAGGACATTCTCTCTATACGCGTCAGACCTGGATAAGATGAGGATGGCCCTGTTTAGGTCTGCGATGATCTGTCGGAGATGCCTCAGTTCCTCGAGATGGGCCTTAAGGGCAAGATCTCCGCTGGCCCTCTCCATTCGGATCTGTTCCAGTCGATTGATGAATGGCCTGGACCAGCAACCTTCTTCGGGAATGGGAACGCCGTAGAAGAAGAGGATAGCTTTGATTTGGTTCTTGCACCTCGTCTGCTTCCTCACCATGCTCTGGCGGGTGCGCAACAGGGCGCGATCCTCAACATTGGCCCGCGGGGGAACATAAATGCCGTTGATGTCGCCGTTACGCAGGTTTCGGGCAAGCTTACGGCAGTCCACTTTGTCCGCCTTGCCGGCTTTCTCCTTATGCTTCGTCGGGACATCGGCGGGATTGACGACCATGGAATGGATACCTTCTTCTGTTAACCGGTCGTGAATCCAGAAGCCACTGAAACCGGCTTCATACACAGAATGGTAGGTGGCCCCTGGAAAGGTTCTTTGTAAATAGTTTGTCAGTTTCTCAACCTCTGGCGGCTGGTTAAAGGTCTTATGTTCGAACTGCTCGGTGTGAATGCTCACGCTCCAGCTCTTTTTGTGAATGTCCATACCGACGTAAACATGTTGACCCGTGAAATCAAGTTTGTTACTTTTAACCATGGCAAGCCTCCTCTGTGGACGTTTTTGTTCTCGCAAACAAAATGTACCACGCAAAGTCGAGACTTGCCTTTTACTTTTTTATCATAAGGTCTGAACGGATGTGAGGAATCTAAAAAGACAGGATTTCTCGTTGACCCTTCGCGTTGCTCAGGGCTTCGGGTCACCGAAATGACGGGAGAGACAGAGAACAGAAAAAATCCCCCGTGGCCCCCTTTAGAAAAGGGGGCGAGAACTTTAGAAGACCGTCTGGCAGGAAATGCCTTCTGAAACGCAGGCCGCTCTTAATTCCTCGCCCATCTGTGAAAAGAAGTCTTCTTCCATCGCCCACTCGATTCCGTGTTTCTTGTATGTCCGGTCTGCGTAATGGTAGTTGAGCCTGTCGATGATCACGTAATCCACCTTGCCCTTTAGTGCGCCAATCAGCTTCTCGGCGCCGGGAAGGATCGGCGCAATCATGGCAAACGTCCTTATTCCTTCGGCGTGAAGTTGCGCCAGCGCCCGGATTCTTTCTGTGACCGGTGATGCTCCGGGCTCGAAGATCCTTCTCACCTTTTCATCCATCGTCGTTATGGTAAATCCTACCTCTGCATTCTCCGCTTTCTTCAGTATCTCGATGTCCCTCAGAACAAGGACGGATTTTGTCTGTACCATAAAAGGCCACTTGCTCTCGACGAGGATTTCAAGGCATCGCCTGGTGAGCAGATATTTCTTTTCCAGCGGCTGATAGGAATCGCATACGCCGCTAACCCACACCCTGCCGATCCTTTTCTTCTTCACCTCGGAGGCCAGAAGCTCGGGGGCGTTTATTTTTACATCTACAAATTCTCCCCACTTTTCCTTGTGGCCGGTAAACCTCTTCATGAATCTGGCATAGCAGTAGACGCAATCATGCTGGCAGCCGACGTAAGGATTCAGGGCATAGTCATAGACCTGGGACTTGGACAGGATATTCTTTGCCTCTATCTCTCTGACAATCATTTTTATATTGTATCACGATTCGGTTAATCGCTAAAGACGAACTTGACCCACCCTCTGCGGCATTCCCGCCCACGCGGGAATCCAGAGTTGTCATTCGAAGTGAAGCGAGGAATCTTGTCATCTCTTTTGGGCTTGCCAAATCAAATCACTTCCGTTAAAATCTTACTAGTAAGAAACGTTTAGGAGGATCAACATGGCACATTTAGCAACTACAAAGATGTCCTCCAAAGGGCAGGTCGTCATCCCTGAGGAAATACGCAAACGACTCAACTTAAGGGCCGGCTCGCAGTTTGTCGTTGTGGGAGAGAAAGATGTCGTAATATTCAAATCTATCTCTCAACCATCCATGGAAGAATTTGACAAATTGATGGGTGAAGTCCGCAAGCAGGCCAAGGAAGCAGGATTGAGACAATCCGACGTTTATAAAGCAATTGCAAAGGCACGGGGCCGCAAGTGAAGGTGATTCTGGATACGAATGTTTTTATTTCGGGTGTCTTTTTCGGCGGCCCACCGCGTCAGATTCTCAATGCATGGCGTGACGGTAAAATTCAATTAGCAATTTCTCAAGAGATACTAAGAGAATACTGGCGGGTGGGAGAAGCTCTCGCCGATGAATTCCCCTTAATTGACTTGCAACCGATTCTTGATTTGGTGACTATTGCCGCAGAATTATATGATGTCAAAGACGCCCTGGAGCCCATCTGCACTGATCCCGATGATGACAAGTTTCTTGCCTGCGCCATAGCCAGTGGAAGCAGGATCATCGTAAGCGGGGATAAGCATTTACTAAAGGTTTCAGGTTTCCAGGGTATTGAAGTTATAAAACCTCGTGAATTTATAAAAAGACATTTAAGCCGTGAATGAGAGGAGAAAAGAATGGCTGGATTCCCGATCGAGTCGGGAATAACACCTCCTTGTCATATCGACCGAAGGGAGATATCTAAGATCCCTCACTTCGTTCGGGAGAAGGATTTCTCGCTGCGTGTCGAAGTGACAAGACTATATAACAGCGCGAGATAGGAATGAGGAATGCCGTATGAGCGAGGAAAATCCCTACCAACCGGTAACGCAAGAGATCGCAGCCAAACTGCAAGCAATCGTCGGGGAGAAGAATGTCATCTTCAATGACGTCGAACGCATGCAGGGCTACTCGCACGACGAGGTGGCCGATCCCGCATATGCGCATATGCCTGAGGTTGTGGTCAAGCCCCGTTCCGCGGAGGAGATTTCACAAATAATGAAACTCGCCAACCAGCACCGTATTCCCGTGACTCCCCGGGGAGGGGGAACCGGTCTTTCCTGCGGCGCGGTTCCTGTCTACGGCGGCATTCTCCTTTCCGTGGAGAGGATGAACCGCATTCTGGAAATCGATAAGGGCAACATGGTGGCTGTGGTGGAGCCGGGTGTGGTGACGCGCGACATCAATCTTGCAGTTCAGGAGCATGGGCTTTTCTATGCCGGCTATCCAATGAGCTTCGAGTCGTGCTTCATCGGGGGGAATGTCGCGGAGAACGCGGGCGGCGGCCGTGCGATAAAATACGGTGTCACCGGGCAGTATGTGCTCGGCCTTGAAGCGGTCCTGCCGACGGGAGAGATCGTGGAGTTGGGAGGAAGACGGCTGAAGGATGTTACGGGATACGACCTCATTCATCTCATGGTAGGCTCGGAAGGAACACTCGGCATATTTACAAAAATAATTCTTAGGCTTCTCCCGTTGCCCGCCGCCACGGCTGTGCTCTCGATCCCCTTTGAAAGCGCGTCGGCCGCTATTGCCGCCTTTCCGAAGGTAATCGCCGAAGCAGGATTGCTGCCTTCGTCAATCGAGTTCATGGACAGGCTTTCCATTGAGACGTCATACAAGTTTCTGGAGAAATCACCGCCGCCTGCCAACATCGGCGCGACGCTGCTGATCGAAGTGGATGGGACAAGCAAAGAGAAGGTTGACAGCGATTGCCAGAAGCTCGGTGAACTGTTTCTTCAGTCAGGGGCGATCGATGTTTATGTCGGAAACACGCCGCCAGTTGAAAGGAAGATGTGGGAGCCTCGCCTGAAACTTGCCGAGGCATTTAAGGCGATCTGCCCTGTGCAAAGCCTCGAAGATATAGTTGTGCCCACGGCGCGGATTCCCGATCTCGTTGCGGAATTGGAAAAGCTCTCTAAAAAGTACGATGTTTTGATTCCCTGCTACGGCCATGCAGGCGACGGAAACCTGCACGCGACGCCAGTGATGAAGCCGGACAGCTCTCTCGATGCCTGGAAGGAAAAACTTCCGTCCTTGCTCACCGAGCTCTATCAGGCGGTATATCGTCTGGGAGGGACCATCAGCGGGGAGCATGGAATTGGCTCGAAACGGTCATCGTATCTGCCGCTCGTGCTGAACCGGGACATCATTTCACTCGAAGAGAGGATCAAGAAGGCCTTCGATCCGTTGAATATTCTCAATCCCGGAAAGATATTCCCTTCGCGAAGAAGACATTAACAGGCTGAGACAGTGTTACTTACTTCCGCAAATAAGGAGATGAAGATGGTTAACAAAAAAGAACAGCAGGCCATAGATGAGATGGCGGCTTTGGCGCCGGAGTTTGCAAAACTTACGCGGGACTTTCTTTTCGACGATATCTGGGAACGTCCCGGACTCTCAAAGCGCGACAAGAGCTTGATCACGGTCACATGCCTGGTTGCTCTCAATCGCATCGAGCAAGTCGAGTTCCATCTCAAGAAGGCCTTTGAAAACGGCCTCTCGAAGGAAGAGCTTGTGGCTGCGATCACGCATATCGCATTCTACGCCGGGTGGCCTACCGCGGCATCGGGGATCAATCACTTGAAAAAAGTGATGGATCAGCAATAGATTGTTGAAGCTGCCCTGGTTCGATAAAAGGATGTTAACATCATTGGGAAGTCCTGAGACAGACAAGGAGGATTTCAATGGATGATCTTTTTGCAAAGAGGGTTCGTGCGGCTGCGGCAGCGGGGTGGTGGACCCTCCTGATCGCTTACTGCTTCGTCATACTACAGTGGTTCCTGTATCTCTACGTCATGTCCAGACACCCGGACTGGATGCTCAAGCTCATGGGAGAAGGAGTCACCTGGCAGGACTATCAGACCCTGTGGCTCTGGGGCGTCGGCGCCTTCAAGCTTGGCGTCCTGCTGATGGCAGTCGTAGTCGTCTGGCTTACCATCTGGGGTCGAAAGCTGCTGCGCTTGAAAGAAGGATGAGAATTCAAGGGCTCAAGCAATAAGATTTCTCCTGCGTCGCAAATGAAGAAGATCTACACTTTTTAATCTGAGTAACTAAAAAAGGAGGGAGCGTTATGAAAGTACCAAAGACGATTTTCGTAAACACGTTTACGAGCGGCTTGGTGGGACCGAGCATGCCCATGGTCGGTCCGGTGGCTAATGGCGGAACGATAATAGCCGAAACCGCCCCGGGGTGCTGGGGTCCGATGATAACACCTTCCTTTAAGGGAGGTCATGAAGTGACGAATCCCGTCGCCGTAGACGGCGCAGTGCCGGGCGATGCCATCGCTATCCGCATCAAGAAGGTCAGCGTAACATCGATCGTCACATCGTCCGGCACGATGGACTTCGTAGAAGGGCGCTACACCGGCGATCCCTTCGTGGCCCGACATTGCCCCGGCTGCGGAACGAAGAATCCTCCGACGCGAATCGAAGGCACCGGGGCGCATGCCGTGCGCTGCGCCGAATGCGGCGCCGAGGTCAGTCCCTTCCGTCTCACGAACGGGTATACGATCGTCTTCGATGACAAGCGCAAGATGGCCGTCACTGTGAGCGGCACAGTGGCCAAGAAGCTTGCACAGAACGCGGCAAAACTTATGGCGCTGCCCGGGTCATCATGCCAGAATCCCGTAGTGGCCCTGGGCCCGTCCGACATCGCTGGTCTGATGACCCGGCTCCGGCCGTTCATCGGCAACATCGGCACTACTCCCTCCATCGACATGCCAGACTCCCACAATGCCGGCGACTTCGGACAGTTTCTCCTGGGCGCACCACATGAGTACGGCATTACCAAAGAGCAACTGGAGAACCGCACGGACGGACACCTGGACATCGATTCGGTTCGAGAAGGCGCCATATTGATCTGCCCCGTGAAGGTACCTGGCGGTGGAGTTTATGTCGGCGATGCCCATGCAATGCAGGGAGATGGGGAGATAGCGGGCCATACCACGGATGTCTCAGCAAAGGTTACGCTGCAGGTAAACGTGCTCAAAGGTGTGAAGATCGGAGGACCGATCCTTCTGCCGCCGGTTCAGGATCTTCCGCATCTGGCCCGGCCTTTCAGTGCGGCTGAGAAGAAAGGTGCGAAAGCGCTCGCGAAGAAGTTCGGCCAGAAGGGGTTGGAGGATGCGCTGCCCATTCAGATGGTAGGTTCCGGGGCGAACCTGAACGACGCGACGGACAATGGTGTTGCGCGATTGGCGGGGCTGTTCGGTATTTCCAAGGAAGAGGTGCTGAATCGAGTCACTCTTTCAGGAGCGGTCGAGATCGGACGTCTGCCGGGAGTTGTTACAGTAACCTTGCAGGTTCCCCTGCCCTGGTTAAAGAAAGTCAACCTGGCAAAGCTGGCGAAAGAGCAGTACGGTTGAGAAATAGGGGACGGGGATCAGGAAAAGAAGCTGGGTTCCCGCGGCAGCCTGCCCTCGAATTTTTCAATCGGGGGGGGGTATGACAACTTTTTTTTCATTCCGAAGCGAGGAATCTGAGAAGGACAAGATTTCTCAGTCGCTCCGCTTCTTCGAAATGACAGGCGGAAGAAGGACCCTGGATTCCCGATCAGGTCGGGAATGACAGAGAGGAGAGATAATCCCCCTCCCTCGATCCCTCCCGCCGGGGGAGGGAAGCGGCAAGATAAGGATATGTTGTGATGAAGACGCGTTTGAGAATAATCCATTGGGTCGTGTGCATCGCGATTATATTTCTGTATTCGGGATGCAGTACCTTGCTTTTTAAAAATTACGGCAGGATAACACCGGAGCCCGATGTAAGAGAGGCTTTTGAAAAATATCAGGTCAACCCCAATTACAATTATTATATCAGCGGATCGGACGTCTACCCCAACGCGATCATGGGTCTTGATAAAGCATATAATCTTGAACCCAGTCTGTGGAAGCCGGCCGGGATGACACCCGGGAAGATGCGCGAGCTTGTCGAGGCCATGCGACACAAGGTGAAGTCTTTGACATGGAGGCTGGTCCTGTATGGATTTGCCATGTACGATGACAAGGGCAAACAGATCGGTGTGTGGTATTCCCTCTTTGATGCGAAGACATCGGTCCGAATGATAGACGATCACACGGTTATGGTCGTTACACCGGACATTAATACTTACCTGATACATGGGGGGTAACAGGGGACAGGGCGAAGGGGTCGGGGGCAAGGTCTAAAAGACGAGGGAAAGGATTTCTCAGTCGCTGCGCTTCTTCGAAATGACAGAGAGTAAAGACTCTGGATTCCCGATCGGGTCGTGAATGACACCGTTTTTGTGATATCGACCGGAGGGAGATATCTAAGATCCCTCTCTTCGATCGGGACATGAATTTCTCACTACGTTCGAAATTACAATTAGAGGTCCCAGAGGGAGCGGACGACGTCTTCGAAACCCGCCTTTAACGGCTCAGATATGGTTGGCAGGAGGTTTTGCGGAACTCCGGTTATCCTGTACACCTTCTTATCGAGAGGCGGGATGTACTGTTCCCCGCTGTCTCCCAGTTCCATTTCCTGCGCCACATAGTCGGCCATGTGCATGATGTACGCCTCGAAAGGATGCTCTTTCGCATCTGCGGGCGTGTGGTGGTAGGCGATCATCTCCTCCAGTATCTCCGGCAGATTCCACATTTGCGCGAGCGCCCGTCCAAAATCCGAATGGTCGAAACCGATCACTTCCCTCTCGACGGGACTGAGCGGTTCATTGCTGATCCGGCAGCGGAGAATCATGTCCTGTGCGGCTTGCGGCATCATCTTGTATATGGCGAGTCTTCCTATGTCGTGAATGATGCCCGCCGTGAAGAAGCGCTCCACATTCGCCCGGCGCCCTCCGGCGGTTGCGAGCAGCTTCGCGGCAACTCCGCAGGCCACGCTGTGCTTCCAGAGCGACTCCATGCTGACGAGGCCCGCGGGTATCCCCTTGAACAGGCGCAGCACTGAAGTCGCGAGTGCCAGGTCGCGTATCTGGTTTGTGCCCACGGTTAAGATGGCGCGGCTCACCGAATCGATCCTGTACGGGAAAC
>DATJBN010000186.1:0-9262 GCA_035515335.1 Syntrophales bacterium
CGCAAAGAAGAAGTGAAGCGGACATCCGTGCCGTCTCCATTTATTGACAGGAAGGTCCGATGAAGAAAAAATTGGCCGTGGGAATTCTTCTCGGCGCACTCCTCATCTATCTATCTATCAGAGGAATTAACTTTCATGACGTTGTGGATGGCCTAAATACTATCAGGTATGGATATCTCCTTCCCGTTCTGATAAGTCTGTTCCTCATTCAGGTCTTAAGGTCATTTCGCTGGGGCATCATACTGAGCCCCATTGTCGAGGTCGACCAACTTTCTCTCTTCTCTGTAACGAGCGTGGGATTCCTTGCCATTACAGCCATTCCGGCACGCGTGGGCGAGTTGGCGCGTCCTTATCTCATTACGAAAAGAAGTCAAATCGGGATGAGTGCGGCCTTGGGCACCATTCTCGTGGAGCGAGTATTCGATTGTCTCACAGTGCTCACGATCTTTCTCTTTGCGTTACTCTTTGCACCGATTCCGCCATGGCTCATGAGATCAGGTCTGATCTTTCTTGCCGTCATCGTTGGTATATTAGCCCTCATGACATGCATGATAGCGAAGAGGGAAGCGTCTGTCAGGGTCGTGAATTCGATCTGCCGGAAACTCCCGGAAAGGTACACCCTGAAAGTGAGCCACTTATTCCATCAGCTCATCGACGGATTCAAGATCATGACCGACCCGGGACTGCTCCTGAAGGTCGTCTCCCTGTCAGTTGTGATATGGCTCTTGGATGTCACCGCCATATATTTTATGTTTCTTGCCTCGGGGTTTGCACTGCCCCTTACCGCTCCTTTTGTGGTAATGATCATTCTCATGATAGGGATCACGATACCGGCAGCACCCGGTTTCGTGGGTAACTGGCATTTCGCCTGTATTCTGGGACTCTCACTCTTTGGGATACCTAAAGCAGAGGCATTTACCTTCTCCGTCATGTTTCACGTATTGTGTGTGGGGCTGATAATAGTCCTGGGGCTCCTGTTTCTACCTTCAAACAGGTTTTCTTTCTCTGATCTCAGCGGGCAGGAAAAGTAAGTTCGTTATTGCTTCGAGATGTCGTCAAGCCCATATCTCTTGATCTTCCTGTGAAGATTGCTGCGCTCGAGACCGATAGCCTCAGCCGTCTTAGAGATATTGCCCTCAAATTCCTTCAGTTTCTTCACTATGTACTCTTTTTCAAAATCCATCTTTGCCGTCCTGAAAGAGTCAGACGCAAATAACGGAAGGGCTGCATTCGCTATTTCCTGACTTCCGTCGGCGAGTACAGGAATATCATTCGCCGTGATCACATCCTGGGAAACCATGATTACAAGGCGTTCAACGAAATTCTTAAGCTCTCTTACATTCCCGGGCCAATCATGCTCCATCAATTTCGCCAGTGCATCGTCGGAAATCGTCTTTTCCACATCACGTTCCTTAACGCTGAACTCCTTGAGAAACCAGTTGGCAAGTATAGGTATGTCCTCCTTTCGCTCTCTCAACGGAGGAACCCTAAGCGGTATTACATTCAGTCTGTAGTAAAGATCCTGCCTGAATCGCCCGGCTTCCATCTCCATTTCAAGGTCCTTGTTCGTTGCGGCGAGCACCCTGACGTCCGTCGGTATAAATGTATTTCCGCCGACCCTCTCGAACTTCTTCTCCTGAAGGATTCTCAATATCTTCGCCTGAGCCTTCAGACTCATATCCGCAACCTCATCTAGAAAGAGTGTGCCTTCGTGGGCAAGATCAAACTTGCCCCTCTTCTTCTCCGTAGCGCCTGTAAACGCACCCTTTTCATGGCCGAAGAGTTCGCTCTCTATCAGATCCTCGGGAATGGCCGCGCAATTTACTTCCACGAAGGGCTTATAAGCCCTCTTGCTGAGCCTGTGAATCGACCTGGCGACAAGCTCCTTCCCCGTCCCGTTTTCGCCCATGATTAGGATCCAGGCGTTCGTGGGAGCCACGATCCCGATCATTTCTTTGAGCTCGACGATCGGTGCGCTGCTGCCGGTAAGCTCGTAATCCTGGCTTATCTTCTGCTTGAGTTGCTTATTTTCCTCCTCCAGATTAATAAGCTCGAAAACGTGATTCACGATGAGAATGACCTTCTCCATGGAGAGCGGCTTTTCAAAAAAATCGAAGGCCCCGAGCTTCGTGGCCTTGACGGCCGTTTCAATCGTGCCGTGTCCGGATATCATGATAACCCTCACCTGAGGGTACTGTGACTTGATCATCTTCAGGGTTTCGATGCCATCGATCCCCGGCAGCCATATGTCCAGGATGACCAGATTCGGCACCTCTTCCTTCACGATCTTGAGCGCCTCTTCGCCGCTCTCAGCCGTCAGAACTTCATATCCCTCGTCCGTAAGTATAGACCCCAGGGACTGACATATACTCTTTTCATCATCCACGATCAGTATAGTTCTCTGCATAGTTCAGCAAACCCGCCTCTTTCATTTACATCGGACTAACAACTAATTACCTTTAGTCTGGTCAGTACCCTCCGGAATCGGCAACTCGAAGGCCACTATCGTCCCCGTAGGCACATTGTCCCTCACGCTCACATGCCCGTGATGATCCGAGATTATGGTACTAACTATCGCAAGCCCGAGCCCTGTGCCTGTCCTTTTCGTTGAGAAGTAGGGCTCGAACATCTTTGCTTTATAACTGAACGGCACGCCATAGCCGTCATCGGCAACCTGCACCTTAGCCTTCCTGTGTCCCTTGTCAAAGGTCGTCCTGACAACAATATGACCGCTATTCTTGCTTACCGCGGCTACCGCATTGTCCAGGAGATTGACCATGACGCGCTTGATCTGCTCGGAGTCGATATTCAGCTTCGGCAGATCCCGATCCGTCTCAAAATCAAACTTGATGTCTTTATGTGCATCCTGAAAGAGGACAACAGAATCATTGATGACCTCGTTGAGATCGGAAAGCACGGGATTCGTGACCGGCAACTGTGCATAGCGCGAGAAGGCATTGACTAGATTCTTGAGCACATCGACCTGATCTATTATCGTCTTTGTGCATTCATTAAAAATGGCGCCGTCGTCGGCCAGTCTCTCGGCGTACTTCTTTTGCAGCCTCTGGGCGGAGAGCTGTACCGGCGTCAGAGGATTTTTGATCTCATGTGCCATTCTCCGGGCGACCTCTCTCCATGCCGCCGCCCTTTCCGCCTTGCGAATCTGTGTGAGGTCTTCGAAGACAACTACCATCCCCATATAATTACCGTCATCATCATTTATCAGGGTAATCGTCATCAATACGGTCAA
The DNA here is from genome assembly GCA_035515335.1 of Syntrophales bacterium. Taxonomy (GTDB): domain Bacteria; phylum Desulfobacterota; class Syntrophia; order Syntrophales; family UBA2185; genus Fen-1135. The sequence continues at coordinate 3,251 of DATJBN010000186.1, forward strand.
CACCTTGCCCTTGAGCATCAACTCCAATTGTCTCTCTATGAAACTAGTTCCGTTCTCCCGGAGTTCCTTTCTCAATTCGTCTACCACGGCGAGATGCTCCGCAATCAACACATCCTGAAACCGTCGGCCGAGGACCTTCTCCGTTTTTATGTCGAGCATCGTCTCGGCTGCTTTGTTGATTATTGTGATGACGTCATTGCCGTCGATGGAAACAACGCCTGCAGAGACGTTCCCCAAAACCGTTTCCATGTATTTTCTGCGCTGCTCGAGGTCGATGTTTGCCTGTTCTAGACCTTCCTTACTCCTCTTCAGATCCTTTGTCATCTTATTGAATGAATCGACGAGTACCCCTATCTCATCATCGGCAGCTATATCTATCTGGTGATCCAGCTCTCCCTTCGCCACCTTGTTCGTTGCCTCGGCGAGATCCTGTATAGGAACCGTTATGCCCTTCGCCAGATAAAGACCGAACCATGTGGCTGAAAAAATGACAAGAAAGGTCACAATAAAGAGCGTAATGATATAGGTAAACTTTATCGGATTCTTAAGAAGCGTGATCTGGCCATACTGCTCCGACGTCTTGGAAATGATTCCCACTCTGTTTACCAGATCTTTGGGAATGTAATAATTGACGGCCACTATACCTATCACCTCGCTGGGACTCACAAAGGAATAGATGGGGGCGATGCCGCGAATCAGATCGCCCTGCTCTGACGATTCCACGACGGATAGGTCCTGGCCCGTGAAAACGTCCTCCAGCATCTTCGGGCTCAACGGCTTGGGCTTGATATCCGGGCTTCCGGGATCGCGAACGAGAACGCTTCTCTGCTGGTTATTGAAATAGACTTCAAGGAGTCCCAGTTTATAAGTCTTCTGTCGCTGCTCGATCAGAGCCTTCAGATAATCCGCCCTCTCCTCGTCGTAAAGACGGTTCTTGGTGATGTCGGAACCGATCTGCCTCGCATAATATTTTGCCAGATCCGCGGACTGCTGGTAATAGACATGGGCGACTTCGACGGTCTTGCTCAGAGCATCTCCGATTCTGATGTTGAACCAGTTCTCAATGCTGTAGGAAAAAACGCTGATAGCAACGATAAAAAGCGTCACGGTAGGGATCAGTGAAAGTCCTACGAAAGCGGCTACTAGTTTTGTCCGCAGCTTGTATCCGAGGACACCTTTCCTTCTCTCGAAAAGAAGCTTGACCACATTTCTCACAATCAGAAAGAGGAGAAGGAGTATCAGTATCACCAGGATAAGAATGATGTTGATGTTGATGATGAGACCGAAGATAAGAACGTTGTTCGAAATCGGGAGAAGGGCCCCTTCCCTTGCGAGGTAAACGCCGAGGAAGCTGACAAGCACGATGAGAATGACAGTGACGGCTGCAATGATGCGCTCCCTCTTGCGCCTTCTCAATTCTCTCTCGTCTTTGACAAGGTGGTCTCTGAACATTGCTAAAAAATAATCCCCTGCCGATACCAGTCGGTCTCAAAATCCCAGAGGGATACGAAGAACAGTACATACTCCATATGCATGGGAAGCCGGATCTTATCGAGCTTTCCCTTAATCATGACATAGTATGATTTGTCTCTCGAAAGCTCAGAGAGCGAGGCTATGACTATACCGTTGAGCTCGGACATGGCCTTTTTGGCTGCATCGAACTCTTGAAATTCCGATTGCTTGTTCCCTCCTGCCACAGACACATAAAAAATCTTCTTCACCATGTCATACTTCATCGTCTGCTTGACGACAACGCCTGCTATCTTATCATCTATCCATCTCGGCCTTTCCTGATAGAGATCGACGAGAAATGTAAAGGTCGTGGGGACTCCTGCCAATATGGCCGATTCCATCTTTTCCGTATAGCAGTTAGTGACCTTCGCATAAACCATGAGATGGCTGTCACTGTCGGTAATAACAATATCGGCTATCTTGGCATCCCGATGGTAAGAGCTTAGAGGGAAAACAAGAAAGAAATAGCAGGCAAGAAATGAAGCGAGAAGAAGAATTGGTTTACGCATACAAACGCCCTGCACCAACTTGAGCCGTCATGCACGCACATAAATATCTTTTGAAAAATTCCCCTATCATTATTCGTGAAGCACGCTCAGAAGACACATCATACGATGTTCCTCAAGTCATCAAGCTATAGATTTACTTACTGTTTTGATTATGTACAGCGTATACTAAGAAACTGTGGCGCAAAAAGCAAGCGTAATTTACCGGAGGCGATTTGGTCAAGAGGTGACCCGCGCTCACGCGGCGGGCAGGGAGGCGTTTACAGTATCGAGGATACTGAAGGATGGAATATTGAGAGACTTTAGCTCTTCTTCGCCGGTATCCCCTTCGATGTGGCTTACCATCTTCCAACATTCTTTGTGGGCCATCAGTTCCTTAAGGAGAAGGTTGTTCAGGCGGTGTCCCGATTTGTAGGCTACAAAATGGCCGATTATCGGCATTCCCAAAAGTGAGAGGTCGCCGATGGCATCAAGAATCTTATGCTTCACGAACTCGTCGCGGCATCTCAACCCTTCTTTATTGATGACCCTCCGCTCGTCAAGAACAACTGCATTACGAAGCGATCCTCCCAGCGCCAGACCTTTTGCCTGTAGATACTCGACGTCCTTCAGAAAGCCGAATGTCCGCGCCCGGCAGATGTCGCGCTCGTATGCAACGTCGGAGAACGTCATAACGTAAGACTGCTGACGGATAAGGGGGTGATCAAAATCGATGCTGTAGGTAATCTTGAACTCCGGCGACGGCAGGAGCATCGCGGTCCCGTCCCCATCAGAGACAGAAATTCTCTTTTGAATCACGAGGAGCCTTTTGCATTTGTCCTGGATTGTCGTTCCCACGTCTTTCAATAGATTAACGAAAGGAAGAGCGCTTCCGTCCATGATGGGAATCTCCGGGGCATCCACTTCCACCACGGCATTATCCACACCCATGCCGCAGAATGCAGAGAGAAGATGCTCGACCGTAGAGACCGTTGCCCCGTTGAGACCAATCGTAGTTGCAAGAATGGTATCACGTACGTTTTCGAAATCGGCCTTTATCCTCACACGGCCAGGCAGGTCCTTACGAACGAAGACAATGCCTTCATCGGCTCCCGCGGGCTTTATCGTCATGCCCACCTTTCTTCCCGAGTGAAGACCTATATTCCGGCAACCGATTTCTTGTTTGATGGTTCTCTGAAGGTGCATATGTGCGGTCATCCATTTGAGGATGTTATCTCAAAAGCAATTAATATACCAGGGCCCATAACCCAAAGGGGCGTCTCTATAATACATGTAACAAATTAAATATACATAATTATTTCTTGAAACCGGATCAGCGGTCATAGCAACATCGTTCCTCTTGTGTGTTGGAAAAGACACAGTATCATTACAACATCACAACAAGGATGCTCGCGAACAATCACCATTTACTGAATTTGAATCTCCGGCCAACTCGGATTTTTCTATTCCTTGTGCTCGATAAAATCTCTCCCTCTCACTGTAGACGCATCCGCAATAAGGCTGTCTGTACATGCCGATTTCCTTGGACCGCACTATCCCCTTCTGCCATCCCACACGAAAATCCTGGTAAAAGAATTTGATGCCATGCTCCTTTCCCAGGCTCTCTCCAATCTCCTTGATCATAACATGCTTCTGAAATTTACTGTAAAGCAACGTCGTTGTGAACCCGTGGAACCCGGCCTCCTTTGCCACGTGAGCCGTTCGATGCATACGGATACGATAACAGTAGGCGCATCTATCCCTTTCCCTGAATGCTACATTCCTGAGAAAACCCTCGAGATCATATCCCTCATCGTATGCCACAGGTAGACTGCACTGACCGGCATACTGCGCCAATGTGTCGAGACGTTTCCTGTATTCACGATACGGATGTATATTAGGATTATAGAATAATCCCTGAACATCGTGGCCGCAAGACCTCAACTCCTCAAGCGGGTATATGGTGCACGGCGCGCAGCATATGTGCATCAACAGTTTCATAACATCAAATCCGAAATTCTAATCTACAAATCGCATGACGCCGGACCAGTAGAGATTAGGATATCGTGCTTTGTCTTCATGGGAAAAGTCCCCTCTGCCCGTTTTCCATCCATTCCTTGCCGAAATGCCGGTAGGCCGCTTTTGTAGCAACTCTTCCCCTTGCAGTCCTCTGCAGGAAGCCTTCCTGCACCAGATAGGGTTCGTAAATGTCTTCGATCGTCGTCCTTTCTTCACCGATCGCCGACGATATGCTGTCGATCCCCACGGGACCTCCATTAAACTTATCAATAACGGTTAATAGAATCTTCCTGTCCATGAGGTCGAAGCCTTTGTGATCCACTTCAAACATTTCCAGTGCGGCGACGGCAACCTTCCTATCGATGAATCCCTTTCCCTTGACCTGTGCAAAGTCTCTCACTCTTCTCAAGAGCCGGTTCGCGATGCGCGGTGTACCGCGAGAACGCTTGGCCATCTCTTCCGCGCCTCCCACGTCGATGGTAATGCCCAGGATGGTTGCCGACCTTTCCACGATGACGGTGAGTTCCTGCGGCGTATAAAAATCAAGCCTGAAACTCATGCCGAATCTGTCCCGCAAAGGAGATGTCAACAAGCCCGCCCTAGTGGTCGCACCAACCAGGGTAAACTTCGGTATCTCGAGTTTCATCGAACGCGCCGACGGGCCCTGGCCGATAAGAATGTCGATATGATAATCTTCCATGGCAGGGTATAATATCTCCTCAACCACGTGGGACAGTCTGTGGATCTCATCGATGAAGAGAATATCCTGATCATGCAGATTGGTAAGGATGGCAGCCAGATCTCCGGGCCTTTCTACAACAGGCCCTGATGTAACCTTTATGTCGACTCCCATCTCTCTTGACATGATATAAGCGAGCGTCGTTTTTCCAAGGCCCGGAGGTCCGTAGAGCAGGACATGGTCAAGGACATCCTTTCTCTGTCGTGCTGCTTCGATAAAGATGGAAAGATTGGCCTTTATCTTTTCCTGCCCGACATACTCACTGAGGCTTTTCGGACGGAGAGAAGTCTCATAGCCCTTCTCGCCCTCTTGTCCCATGGGGCTTATAAGCGGATTTTTTTGCTCCATCTTATGCCATCCCCGCTTTCCGCAATACAAACGCTCCGTTCATTGAAATCTCAAACTCAACCGGCCAGGATCTTAAGCGCCCTCTTCAGCAGAACATCGATAGAGAGAGATTCCGAAGACTCAGCAACGATTTTATCCAGTACCTCTTTTGCCCTGTTAGTCTTATAGCCAAGGTTCACAAGGGCCGAGAGTGCATCATCCCTGATAATTCCAAATCCCTTCTCGTCGCTGCCGCCCCCGCCAACAATCTCCGATTCGCCCAGTTTAACCATCTTCTCTTTCAGCTCGAGTATCATTCTCTCCGCGGTTTTTCTGCCGACACCCGGTATGGAAACTAGGCGGCTCAAATTTCCGTCGGACACCGCCTTCGCGAGTTCTTCGGCAGAGATGCCGGAGAGAATATTCATCGCAAGCCTGGGGCCTATGCCGGAAACCGAGAGCATAAGTTCAAAAACTTCCTTCTCCCTGCCCGTACCGAAACCGAACAGGTTTATAGCATCGGACCGCACATGTGTGTGCACATGCAGAGTAACAGGTTTGCTGATATCCGGAAGGGCATAAAAAGTTGTGAGGGGAACAAAGACGCGATATCCAACGCCGCCGGCGTCCACGATGACGCTGCTTGTTGCCTTGTGAATCAGCAATCCGTTTATCAGGGCTATCATCCTATACCGATACCGCTTTCAAAGAATTGGCATGACAGATTGCAATGGCAAGTGCGTCGGCTGCATCTGCCGGAGGGAGCTCCGGCAGATGCAATATGGCTCTCACCATACTCTGAATCTGATTCTTTTCGGCCCTCCCGTAACCTACAACGGCTTTCTTCACTTCAAGGGGAGTATATTCATAGACAGGTATTGAGCTTCGCGAACCCACAAGGATGACGACGCCTCTTGTCTCTCCCTGCCT
>DATJBN010000187.1:0-9478 GCA_035515335.1 Syntrophales bacterium
GAGGGCAGCACAATCATCGTTCAGGCAGGGGCGTATGGATTATACTTGGGGGTTTTGAAGCTGAAAATTGACCCTGACATCTGCAAGGTCATCGGACATACAGATACAGACGAGCTAAAAAAAATAAATGCTGGAAAGAAAAGCCAGTACGATAAAGAGACGGCTAATATAGTTCAAACATACTACGGAAGGATTCAGAAGGAATACCGTAGGGTCGTAGGCCAGACCCTTGTTGCGCTTGTGGCAAATCGCCAGCGAGAATCGAACGTAGGAAATCTTATTTGCGACGCAATGCGAAAGAAGACGGGCACGGATATAGCCGTGATAAACAGCGGCGCGATAAGGAACAATATACCGAGAGGAAAAATCACCCTGGAGCAGGTCTATACTCTTCTTCCCTTTGACGACCTTCTTGTGACCATGAAACTCACGGGAAGGCAGATACTCGACATTCTGGAAAGGAATGCCAGGCTGGAGCACGGCACGTTGCAGGTCTCGGGCATGGGAATAAGATGCGATCTAACAGACCCCGAGGGGTCGAGGGTGAGAGAGGTGCTTATAGGAAAACGGCCCCTCAACCAGGAAAAGATATACACCGTTACGACAATTGATTATCTTGCCTCAGGCGGAGACGCCTTCTCACCGTTCAAAGAAGGAAAGGACATTACTTACGGGACCGCACTTAGAGACCTGATCGTCTCTTATCTCGTAAGGCACTCCCCTGTCGCACCCCGAATTGAGGGGAGAATTGTTATGAATGGACTGCTCTCTAATCTAGAATTTCATGACAAGCGGGTAGGTTTTCCCCGTATCAGCCTCCCTAATCTGGAGACGAAGCTCGGCGGCCTTCTTCGCCTCGCCCGGAAAGAATATGAACCCCTGGGCTATTTCACCGGGCATTACGGACCGTCGTTCGAGAGACCTCTTTTCCAGGTCCGTTCTGATCTGTGCCTGGACATCTGTATCTGTCATTCCCTTTAAGCCGCCGCCGGTAATTCCCCCCGCAGCGCCTATAGCCGCCCCTTTCATTGCCGCATCGGCCACATTATGGCCTGACACAATGCCGATCGCTGCGCCGATAACGCCACCTGCAATGCCACCCAGCACTCCATATTTGCCCGCTTCGGGGGCAACCTTTCCGAACTCAGTCTTCTTTTGAATTCGATCATAGGCGGTCCTTTCATCAAGGACGGGCCAGAGATTGTTCTGCCCATCGACCAAAAAAGTCTGCGCGGCCACAATATCAATCGGGTGCTTTCCCTTGTTGTCAAAAATAACCCTCACTGGAAGCAGACCGGCACCCGTGATATCGAACCCGAATACGTCCTCCGCTTCATTCTTATCGTTGTATGCCTGCGCCGCTATCGTAGCCCCTGAAACGTCTTTCGCATTGGGGTAAGCGGCAGGCATCTTGAACGGCACAACCTTCGATTCATAACTTGCGCATCCCGCAAATACGGCAAGGATAGTAAGCGTCAAGATTATACCGACAGTTCTCTTAGCTAACATAGTTATTCCTCCTATACTCAATCCCTTTCTACAACTGTACTGTATAAAATGGTAATACCTTTGTCAATCCCTGTCAACACAGTGAACCGGGGATTTTCATGTTGACATGGTGGACGTGCTTTTTGATAATCAGACATTAGTTCTGGCACGAAGGCAGTGCGCGTCATCTCGATATCATTTCAGGAAACGATTTTATTATGACTGCGAGAAAACCAAGGGTTGGAGTAAGTTCCTGTCTCCTGGGTAAGAGAGTCAGATATGATGGCGGATACAGGCACAATCCTTATATCACGGACGTGCTCGGAAAATTTTTCACGTGGGTTCCTGTTTGTCCCGAGGTAGAATACGGACTCGGGATACCGAGAGAACCGATGCGGCTTGTCGGCAACCCGGCCAGGCCCCGCATTGTGACTGTCTCGGGCCAAGACCACACCGAGGGAATGATGAAGTGGGCAGAAGACAGGCTCATCGCGCTGGAGAAAGAAAACCTCTCCGGATTCATCTTCAAGAGCAGGTCACCAAGTTCAGCTATACGGGGCGTAAAGGTCTTTTCAACTGATGGCCTCGAATGCGGTGAAGGACCGGGCATATTTGGAGGAGCCTTCATTAAGTGTTTTCCCCTCATTCCGGTGATAGATGACGAAGACCTTGGCGACAATATCTTGCGAAGCAATTTCCTTAAGTCCGTTTTCTCGTACGAGAAAGCAAAAGCTCCGAGGAAACATGGGTGAGGCATCTCAGCCCTCAAGAGATTCCTTTTTCAGGATCTCGCCCGTCCTGCCGATGACCACCTTTTCAACAGGGATATTCTTCCCCGCCCTCTTCATTCCTTCCATGATGATCAACGGAAGACCCTGGCAGCATGGCACCTCCATCACAAGAACCGTTACACTCTTGATATCCGCCTGAGCAAAGATCTGCGCAAATCTCTCCACGTAGATCTCTGTCTCATCGAACTTGGGACATCCCATCAGAACCGCTTTCCCTTTCAGGAAATCACCGTGGAGATGAGGATATGCAACGGCGGTGCAATCCGCAAGGACCAGAATATTCGCTTTCTTCAGGAACGGTGCAGTGGGGGGCGCAAGTCTGATCTGAACCGGCCAGTGGGACAACACCGACGACATTTTTCCACGGGCAGCCGGTTTACCTTCGCTCATGCTTGTCTTCAAAGATGCAAAACTCACTATTTGCGAAGACGGGCAGCCACAGGCCATCACCGGCATTTCCTTTACATGCGCACTCTTCTTGGACTTCATTCGCTCCTCCACTGCTGCCTCGTCAAACTCATCCGCTTGACGTTCGATGATCTTGAGCGCCCCTTTTGGACATTCCCCCAGACAGGCACCCAGGCCGTCGCAATAGATTTCTGCCACCAGTTTCGCCTTTCCGTTAACGATTTGTATGGCTCCTTCCGCACATGCGGGCACGCAGGCACCGCAGCCATCGCATTTCTTCTCATCGATCCGGATGATTTTCCTTTTCGTTTTCATAACCTCTCCTGTCCTTCGATATTCTTTACTGCCTTCAATCATTCTTAATCTATTCATTTCGATTTAGTTCCGCATTGACAAAAGTCAATTCTTCCACTTTTTTTTATTTTTTCCTTTTGGGCAGTAATTTATTGCATTATAATGCAAAAGAAAAAGGGGGCCGAGTTCCAAAGGAGTCTTTTCATGAATCCGCTTGATCGCGTCCGCACCATTTCTCTTTTTGAAGGTCTGTCAAAAAGCCAGTTTGAGACCCTGGCCAGGATCGCTACCTATCGCTCTTATAAGAAAGGCCAGACAATCTTCTCCGAAGGCGACGAGGGCATGGGGTTTTATGGAATCGTATCGGGTCGCGTGAAGATATTCAAACTTTCTCCGGATGGGAAAGAGCAAATTCTGCATATAATGGAAACCGGTGAGATTTTTGGGGAGGTGCCTGTCTTTATGGGCCGGGAATATCCGGCCTACGCAGAGGCGCATGTTAATTGTTCACTGCTCTTTTTTCCCAGGATTTCATTCATAGAGCTGATAAAGAAAGACCCTTCCTTGTCCTTGAACATGCTCGCTCTTCTGTCGCAGCGCCTCCGAAGGTTCGCCGCTTTAATCGAGGACCTCTCGCTGAAGGAGGTGCCGGGAAGACTCGCGGCCTATTTGCTCTATCAAAGCAACAGAGCGGTAAATAACGATCAATTCCGGCTTGACATCTCGAAAGGACAGCTGGCCTCCATCCTGGGCACTATACCGGAGACGCTCTCTCGCATCCTCGGCAAGATGGGAAAACAAGGACTCATCAAATCAGAAGGCTCGCGGATCACCATTCTCGATCGGACGACTCTCGAGATGATCGCAGTGAAGGGGAAGAAGCTGGAAAATATCTGAGCGTCCGTCATGAACATTTACGGCTTGATATGACGGCCTCCAAGCATTAAGGGAATTCAAACGGCCTTTATCATTCTAATACAGGAGACTCCATATGTTTCGCACAAAGGACGAAATTAAAGAAGAAGTTACACATGATGAAAAGGGCCAGATAAGGGAAAAGAAATTTACGCGCAATGGAAAATTAGAAGGTGAATATACGTCCTATTACGCAAATGGACAGATCATGGCGCATCTTTATTTCCGCAATGGCAATAGAGAAGGGGATGCGGTTTCATATTACAGAAACGGCCAGACAAGAGAAACTGCTACATTTAGGAATGATAAACTCGACGGCGAGTATGTCTCCTTTCATGAGAACGGGCATATGAGAGAAAAGGAATATTACAGAGACGGCAAGCTGGATGGCAGATACACTCTTTTCTTTACTACGGGACAGATAAGAGAAATAGAAAATTACAAGGAAGGCAAGTTGGACGGTGATTACATATGCTACTACAAGAGTGGTCAGGTCAAGGAAAAAGGACGCTTTGTAAGAGACAAAAGAGACAGCGATTACATAGCCTATTATAAGAACGGCAGGGTTAAGGAAAAAGCATCTTTCAGGAACGGCAAGCTCGAAGGAAAGCTCCTTTCATTCAATGTGGATGACCCGGCAGGCCGGGAAGACACACAGGAAGAGGAGCCGGCGGCGTTCGCTGACAGGGACAGCCTGAGAGATAAGGAAAAGCTTGTCGACGATTTGTTCAAAAGTTTGTCGAATTTTGAGAAGGATGAGAAGCGCAAGTGACTGTCGAGAGGATCCTTATTCCAACAGATGGATCGGATTACGCCACGACTGCCATCGAATATGGAATCTATATTGCGAAGCGTCTTGACGCGCAGCTGACCGGATTCCACGTCATCGATATCAGGCTCCTGCAGGGGCCGGTGTTCACTGATATATCCGGTTCCGTTGGGCTTCCCGCTTATCAGGAATTTCTGCCGCTGTTGCAGGGCAGCCTTGACGAGCGCGCGGAGGCCGTCTTACATGCCTTTAAGGTAAAATGTCACGAGGCAGGACTACGGGTTGAGACCAAGAAGGCCATAGGTTCTGTAGATCGATCCATTATCGAAGAGGGCGGGAACACCGACCTGATAATAATAGCAAGGAGAGGAGAACGTCTTCATTCGGAAGAGACGGGACTGATCGGCTCAACGGCTGAATCGATAGTTCGCAATTCGGGAAAGCCGGTCATGGTGACACCAGAAATTTTCTACGAAATAGAGAGCATTGGGCTCGCCTACGACGGCAGCGCCCCGGCTGACAAGGCCCTCACGCTTGCCGCCACTCTCTCCGAGAAGACCGCCTGGCCTATCACGGTTATAATTATTACAGATAATCATGAACTTGGGGCAATCCTGACAAAAAAGCTTGAGGACTTCTTCGAGCCGAGGAAGATCGACAGCGCAATTATCATCCTTCAAGGTAAAGAAGACCGTGAGATCATCAAGTTTATCAACGAAAGGGCCGTTGAGCTGATGGTCATGGGTGCCTACGGACACAACAGGCTCCGAGAATTGATCCTTGGGAGCACCACCTCATCCGTTATCAAGAGGAGCGCAATTCCTGTTTTGCTGACCAGATGAACCTTCGCCTGGTAAAGTCTTTGACAATTGTCCTGCCTGACATCTCTTTATCAGAAACTCTGTTTAATCTTTTCGCTTAATTCCGCGAGGAGATCATGCTTGGTCAAATCATAGTAGATGGGCGTTATTGAAATCATGCCGTGACGGAGGGCGCAGGCGTCGGAATCCGATTCTTCACCGTCGGAGAACTGAGTCTCTCCTGCCAGCCAGTAATAAATGTTTTCTCTTGGATCAACCCTCTTTTCAAAGCTTTCTATCAGCCTCGCCCTGCCCTGCCTTGCCACTGCAACTCCTTTAATCTCCTCTTCGGGGATTGCCGGTATATTTATGTTGAGGGCGACATTTTTCATCGGATTCTTCAATATGAAACCCGCCGCTTTTCTGGCAAAACGGGCGGCAAATGAAAAATCGGCGTTTCTGTGCGCATCAAGAGATACTGCCATGGACGGGATTCCCATGATGATGCCTTCAGTCGCCGCCGACACGGTACCGGAATAGATCACGTTCGTCCCGACATTGGCGCCGAGGTTGATTCCCGACACAACAAGGTCGACGGGTTTGTCTGATAATTCTTTGATACCGATCTTGACGCAATCGGCCGGCGTCCCTTTCACCGCATAACCTATAAAATTTCCATCCTTCCTGGCGGCGCGGACCATCAGGGGACGGAAGAGCGTGATTGCGTGCCCCACTGCACTCTGTTCGACCTCAGGAGCTACGATTAGACAATCCGCATCCTTGGAAAGCTCCTGATAAAGGGCGGCGAGGCCCCTCGCGTATATGCCGTCATCATTTGTAAGAAGAAACCTCATATAGTGCTCCCCATCCCTATCTGAGCTGGACGATCTGGCCATTCTTAACCGTCAGGAAGAATACTTCCTTTTGTGCGTCCCGTCCTTCCAAGAAAGATGTCTTCCCTGTCACGCCCCGGTAGTCCCTGACATTGCCAATACTCTCTCTCATCTTGTCCCTGGTCTTTATACTGCCATCTTCTCTGATGATCTTGACAATCATCGCTGAGGCATCATAGGCAAGCGCTTCCAAGGTACCCGGTTCACGGCTGTAGTTCGCGTAGTAGACATCTGTAAAATCATTAACCTCGGGATAAAAACTGTTTGCTGAAAAGGCATCGACAAAGATAGCACCTTCGAGAAACTCACTGCCCACCTTTAACACATCCGGGTTATTCCACGAGTTTGTACCCAAGAGCCTCACATCCTTCACATTATGAAATGCCAGTTGGGGGATTATCATTTTGAGTCGAGCCGGGATGTCCGGGATAAAGAGGGCGTCAACTCCCGTGCTCAGCTTCTCGCTTTCGCCATGGCCCTCACTCTCCATCACCGGCGTCGGAGGTTGCATGACATTACTTATCGATTTTATCTCATCGGCAAAATCCGTTTCTTCAGTGTCATAAGGAGTGGCCCTCGCTATGTGTCCTTTCCTGCGCAAGACCTCTTCCCGGAACAGCCTTTCCATTTCGTTACCGTAATTGTCGTTGGGATAAAGGACGGCGAACCTCTTCACGCCCAATTCCTGCGTCGCGTAATTAACAAGTGACGCGACCTCAAAGCGACTGGTCATGGAAAAACGGAACACATAATTTCCAATCTTCGTAAGCTCTTCTTGGTCAGCAGTAAGGGTCATTATAGGAACCTTGAGCCTCTGGGCTTCTCTGGCGGCAACCAGGGATTCATCGACTCCAAGGGGACCTATGATACAGATAACCCCCGCCTCGCGAGCAAGCTTCGTCACTGCTGCCGCGGCTGCCTCCGGCTGGCCTTGTGAATCTTCTATAACAAGCCGGATAGGTGTTTTAACTATCGGATCGAATAGCCCCGAGGCGAGGATGATTGCTTCCAGGACCCGGTTACCCGCTGCTGCATCGCGACCCGTCAGCGGCAGGATACATCCGATCGTATTGGCATCGACATTCTTCGAAGGACCAGAACCTTTACCTCCTGCACCTGCCGGAAATGCAGAGCGACTGACCCCGAAAACGACCAGGACTGCCAACATTGCGAATAGTGTCTTACAACAACTTATCTTTCTCATAAAGACGCCAAAGCTGGTTCAGAGTTACTACATTCTATATGAAGGTCAATGCCCAGTCGACAAAAAAATGCCCGGGAATCCATGGTGATGAACCCCGGGCATCAATACGCAAGTGAGTTATTTCACTTCTTCAAAGTCGGCATCGACGACATCGTCATCTTTCTTTCCGGAACCGGCCTGCTGACCGGTTGGGCCGCCATGGGCACCCTCACCAGCGCCCGGCCCTGCCTGCGAGGTCGAAGCCTTCGCATACATGGCCTCTGCCAGTTTGTGCGAGGCATTGGTCAGCTCTTCCTGAGCGCTCTTAATGGCATTGATGTCATCGCCTTCGATGGCCTTCTTTACCCTGGCAATCGCCTCTTCGATGCGCGCCTTCTCAGCGGCATCTATCTTGTCACCGAACTCTTTAACATTTTTCTCTGCGCTGTACGCCATGGCGTCGGCCTGATTCCTGGCCTCGATAAGCTCTCTCTTCTTTTTATCTTCTTCCCCATGGGCTTCCGCTTCCCTCACGAGTTTCTGAATCTCTGCTTCCGAGAGACCGCTTGACGCTGTGATCTTGATGCTCTGCTCTTTGCCCGTTCCCAGATCCTTCGCCGACACGTGAACAATGCCGTTCGCGTCGATATCAAATGTCACCTCGATCTGCGGCACTCCTCTCGGTGCCGGAGGAATCCCCACGAGTTCAAATCTTCCCAGGGTTCTATTATCCGCAGCCATAGACCTCTCGCCCTGGAGTACATGAATACTCACGGCAGGCTGATTGTCCGCTGCCGTTGAAAAGATCTGACTCTTTCTTGTAGGAATGGTCGTATTCTTCTCGATCAGCTTCGTCATGACTCCACCAAGCGTCTCAATGCCCAAGGACAATGGCGTTACGTCCAGAAGGAGAACGTCTTTGACGTCGCCCGCGAGCACGCCTGCCTGGATGGCTGCGCCCACGGCAACGACTTCATCGGGGTTTACACCCTTGTGCGGCTCCTTCCCGAAGATCTCTTTAACTTTTTGCTGAACCCTGGGCATGCGCGTCATACCGCCAACAAGGATCACCTCGTCGATCTCCTTCGGTGTAAGATTTGCGTCCTTGAGGGCGGTCCGGCAGGGCTCGACCGTTTTCTCAATCAGATCCTCAACCAGTGCTTCCAGTTTGGCGCGCGTCAGTTTCATCGTCAGATGTTTGGGGCCGGACGCGTCGGCAGTAATGAACGGCAGGTTGATGTCCGTTTCCATGACAGTGGAGAGCTCCATCTTCGCCTTCTCCGCTGCTTCTTTGATCCTCTGCAGGGCCATTCTGTCGGTACGGAGATCAATGCCGTAGTCCTTCTTGAATTCCGTGGCGATAAAATCGATCAGCCTCTGATCGAAATCTTCTCCGCCCAGATGGGTGTCTCCGTTTGTCGACTTGACTTCAAAGACGCCGTCTCCCAATTCCAGGATCGAGATATCGAAGGTGCCGCCGCCTAAGTCAAAGACGGCAATCTTCTCGTCTTTCTTCTTTTCAAGGCCGTACGCGAGGGCTGCAGCCGTTGGCTCATTTATTATGCGGAGCACATTCAAGCCCGCTACCCTGCCTGCATCCTTCGTGGCCTGTCTCTGAGAGTCATTGAAGTAAGCCGGAACGGTGATGACCGCATCGTTTACCTTCTCTCCCAGGTAATCCTCAGCAGTCTGTTTCATCTTCGTCAGAATAAAAGATGAAATCTCCGCCGGGCTGTAGCTCCTTCCTCTTATCGTCACCTGCGCGTCGCCGTTCTTCGCCTCAGTAATCTTATAAGGTACAATCTTCAGGTCGTACTGGACTTCTTTGGTGGTAAACTTTCTTCCGATAAGCCTCTTTATGGCATAAACGGTATTTTCCGGATTCGTTACGGCCTGCCTTTTCGCAACCTGACCTACGAGTCTTTCGCCGCTATCAG
>DATJBN010000188.1:0-5588 GCA_035515335.1 Syntrophales bacterium
TGGAAACTTACCCGGAGATATGAAGAATGGCTCGCAGACAGGATGACGGAGGAGATGAGGCATATATCCCAGACGGAACATGAACATTTTTACGGGACGTTGAAGAAGGCCCATGCCAGCCTGTCGCGGTCGATCGAGGCCTTCCGGAATCTCCTGGACAGGAATATTGAAAAGGTCCTCGGCGTGAGGCTCGCTCCCGCGGACTGGAAGATCGAGGTCTCGGAGCCGGATCACCCGGACATCAAGACGATCAGATCCTTCGATTTCCATTTCGATCTCATCTGGTTTCTGATCCCCATGTTCATCTTCAGGGGTCTCTTTGAGAAGCATTTTGTAAAGGAGATCCCCCGCGAAGTGGAAGCGAACCTCTCCCGTCTTGCCGCTCAGTGGGAAGATCGCATCAATGGGACAATCGAGCAAATGCGGAAGCAGGCGATCAATTACGTGAAGGAGGAACTTGCCACCATAGACGCCTTATTGACTGAAGCGCACGGCGATACGAACGAGATTAAAAAAACGATTCAAAAACTCCATGATGGACTGCACGGTTTGACCGTCTGAATCAGATGTGCTGACGAAGGCGAGGCATTCTTGTTTACAAAGATCGGAGGCTTTCCTAGCTTGCCAGGTACAATTTAAAATTTTTGAAAGGGGATTGAGATGGAAAAGGAAAAAGAATGCGTGTTTTGTGATATTGCCGCCGGAAAAGCACCTGCCTACAAGGTCTACGAGGACGAGCATTCCCTTTGCATCCTTGATATTCACCCTTATACGAAGGGCCACTGCCTGGTGGTCTCAAAGCGCCATGTGAAATGGTGGCATGAACTCACCGATGAGGAGAATGCGAGCCTATTCAAAATTGCAAAGATAGTTGCCAACCGGATGATGGAAAAATTCACTCCTGACTTTGTCTTTCTCTATGCCAGAGGAAGAAGGATTCCCCATACCCACGTCTTTTTGATTCCCACATATAGTGGAGACGTGCTCGATCGATTCTTCAATGCCCTCGAGAATTTCCAGGAATCGCCGCGAGAGCTGGCGAGGCTCGGGGAGAGAGCGGCTATGGAAGAGGCCGCAAAGATACTGGGAGATGGTTAGAAGGCGAAGATCAAACTGAGATGTAGCCTTCGGGCGCGAGGCTCGTTGCTAACATCACCATGTTAATGTCAAAATGTCCGATCCAGCCTGTTGTCTTTCTATTTGCCTCATCAAGCCAATACGCTTCGATGGCGTTACTGAGCGGCATGTAGCGTTTCAGGTCTTCCGTCTGTGAGTGCACCCGGCGGGTCATGTCCACGTTGCGCGGGGACTGTTTGGTTAACTCCTGAAGTCTTTCGCTCGCGTGTAATCCGATAGACAGGCCGAGTTCCCGGAATGCCAGTCTATAATCTGCAGGAAGCTTTAAAGGGCTCCTTCTTTCGAATAACCGCAGGCCGGTAATGGAAGAGTCGAGGAAGTCGTTTAGAAGCTCTTGCCATTCATGATCTGAGTCAGTCATCAACTGGGCCAGTCTACAGGCGATGCTCAATAATTCACCCAAGCCGAGGGGATCGTCCGTCGCCCAGGTCTTCCCTTCACAGATATCAGCCATATCTTTGATCTCACCGCTTAGGTCAAGGTCTTTCGATTTCCTGAAATCTCCTGCCGCCTGAAGCTCCAGATATGTTACGAGCCCGTCGATAGGATCGTGCTGCCCCATTGAGGGTACGAGGGGATAGGAGAGGTCGATGCTCATCTTCCAGTATATTCGTTTCTGTCCGCCTGCCTTGGGAAAGTAGGTAAACTTGGAATGCACCGCCTTTGCAAGCTCAACTGCCCATTTCGCGTAAACCGAATTTCCGGTAACTCGGGTCGTTCTCGCCAGGGCATGCATCCACTTCGTGAGATAATGGTAGTATTGCCCGTCCCTGTCCCACTCCAGCTGTTCGTCGTATGATTCATCGCGCCTGCGCTCGTTCATCATCTTGCCGATCCTCAATCCGCCGCCGGTGGGATGTTTCTGTCCCTCTTCCTCGGACAGACCGCTGATCCAGCCTATCCACGGATCTTCTTCCCGACGCTTTCCTAAGATATTGTGAACCTGATCTATCAGACGGAGGGCCAGTTCCTTGTAACGTTTGTCGTTCGTTTGCTGATATAGAGTGAGAAAATTGCAGATGGCGAAGGCGTCCGTCCACAGGTAACGCCGCGGCTTTTGCTTTGATGAGAGAAGTCCGGTGAGATGGGCGAATTCCAACATTATCTCACGGGCTGTAAGCTTCGTGGTTTCCAGTTTCATCTTTTCCCTTCTTTCCTTTCGTCGAGAATGGATTGTTCAGAGCAAAGTATTTTCTTGCCAAATGCCGCCTGTGCCATCTCCGGCAATTCCGCGCACGATGCGGTCATAGTTCTCATCGAGCGTTCCATTATTGCGGGTGACACGCCTGTCTGCAAGTAAGGCAAAGTCTACGTGAACGATCTCCTGCCTTCTATAATGCAACTTCTCTTGTCTGAGTGCCACGACCCACTTCTTCATTTGTTTACTTTGCAACCGGGTCTCTACGCCCATTGTCCCAAAATCTGAAATCCTCCCCCTTTACATCACCGGGCCTGCTTTCGAGCTCTGCGATGACCTGGGCGCCGAGAAGCAGGATCAGCGCCGCCGCGTCCACGCCAAGGAGGAACACCACAGTTGAGGCAAGGGAGCCGTAGATCACATTTACGAAGGATACGGATGTGTAATACCATACAACGATGCGACGCGTTATCTCCCAGAGTACAGTTGCGGCCAGTCCCCCTGAAAGGGCGTGGCGAAACGTTATCCGCCCGACGGGCATTACAAGATACAGCGACGTGAACATCAGCACCTCACCTATCAATCCCGACCAATAGAAGACAATCCCCGGAGCACCTCGAAGGCTCAGGTTCAATCCCAGGAACATCAAGTGCTTCTTTTCGATTGCTTCCAGTGCTCCAACGAAAAAAGTCACAAAAAATATGCCGAGCCCGATTAATACAATGTACATGTAGGGAATGATCGCGGAGATGACAAAATGGCGTCGTTGGATCTTGATGCGGTGATGGAATATCACGGAGATCGCATTTTCGAGAACCGTAAACGCTATGGAGCTGAAGAAAAGCATAATCAGTATTCCGATAAAACCAATTACGTTCCGGTGCGTAAGAAAAGTCCGCACCTGTTCGAGCAGAGTCGAAGCATATCCGGGCATCGCCATTTCCAGATATGTAGAGAGGGTGAGGAACAACTGCTCCTCTTCCACAAAGTGCGAAAAGATAATGAGGGTGATCATTGTCAGGGGGGCGATAGAAAGGAGCGTGTAAAACGCGATTGCCCCGGAAAGCAGCATGCCCTGGTTGTGCCTGAAACTGCGCACCACCCGGAAAACAAATCTGACGAAACGCGGCAATGCCCTGATCAAATTTTCTATTTTTTCTGCCATTGGTAATAACCGCGAATATTATCCAGCACGCGTCACTTTCCGCAGATTACCGAAATCTCAATCGACGCATCTCTGGGCAGCCTGGCAACTTGGATCGTCTCCCGCGCGGGAAGGACATCTCCAAAATACCTCGCATATATCTCATTGAACGTTCCGAAAAGAGCGAGGTCTTTAAGGAAGACTGATGCCTTCAGGACGTTCTTCAGACTCATGCCCGCTGCTTCCACGACGGCCTCGAGATTCTCCAGCACAAGCGTTACCTCGGCCTCGAAATCGCCCGTCAGCAGCTCCCCTGTCTTGGGATCAATCGGAATCATCCCGGACACAAAAAGGAGATCCCCGTAACTCACAGCCTGTGCGTAGGGACCGATTGCCTTTGGCGCCCTGGGTGTATTTATGATCTTTCTTTCAGATTTATTATTCATACGTAACCTCCGGTCATGGAAAGAAGAACACCAAGTCAGGATATTATTTCTTTATGCCCAGGAGATGGAGCATCTCCGTCAAATCTGTTGTCGGACTGTGGCAGGAGAAGTTTGTGCATACATAGGCGGCAGCCTTATTGTTCACGGGCTTGAGATCATGCGTGAAAGGGGCGATGCTTGCTATATCTGTTGATTCGTCATCCGGAGACCTGAGGAGGATGACCGTATTCGGGAGGAAATATCCCCGCAGGGAGCAGAGCATCTTTTCCGTGTCCGCTTCTTTAGCTCTGCCTGCAAGAACTATCTCATGTGAGGGGTACAGCATAAATCCAAGTGCTGCGAGCAAGAAGGCGTGGCCAGTCGGCACACGTTTTACATAACCGGCAAGCGCACGACTGAGTTCAACCGCCTGTGCCTCGAATCTTGTATCACCAGTGAGTCTTGAAAGGCGGACCAAATTCAGCAGGGCAACGGAGTTACCCGATGGTATGGCGCCGTCATAGCTCTCTTTCTCGCGCACGATCAGGTCTTCACCATCGTCCGACGTGAAAAAATAGCCGCCGTTTTCTTTATCCCAGAAGTGTTTTGTCAGGTCTTCTTGAAGGGCGAGGGCCTTCTTTAGAAATGAGGCATCAAATGATGCCTCGTAGCACTCTATCAATCCCCAGATCAGAAAGGCATAGTCGTCGAGATTGGCTGTGATGGCGGATTCTCCCTCGCGGTGTCTGTGGAAAAGCCTGCCGTGGATCTCACGCATATCGGCGATGATAAATTTTACCGCATTCTGCGCGGCCTTGAGGTAGACCTTGTCCATGAAGACCTGCGCAGCCTTCGCCAGAGCGGCTACCATGAGGCCGTTCCAGTCCGTGAGGATCTTGTCGTCCTTGTACGGGCGTATGCGCCTGTCGCGCGCGGCAAAGAGCGAGAGCCGTACCCCCTGCAGTCTGTGACGGAGCTCATCTTCGGAGATACCCAACGACTGCGCGAGTTCGTGAGAGGGCCTTGCAAGATGCAGAATATTGTGGCCGTTCTTTTTTCCCAATGCAGGGTCGATAAAATTTCCCTCTTTCTCCACCCCGAAAACCCCGGCCACAAGCTCCGCTTCCTGGGGGCCCAATAGCCCTTCTATTTCATCACGTGTCCAGAGATAGAATTTTCCCTCCACGCCTTCGCTATCCGCATCCTCGGCCGAGTAAAACGCACCGGAGCGCGCTCTCATGTCTCTCAAGACGTAAGTAAATATCTCACATGCCGTCCTTTGAAACAATTCCTCACCTGTTGCCTGATATGCCTCGGTATAGGCCATGGCAAGGAGCGCCTGGTCGTAGAGCATCTTTTCAAAATGTGGCACCAGCCATTTCCTGTCGGTGCTGTAACGATGGAACCCGAAACCTAAGTGGTCGTATATACCGCCGCACCGCATTGAACGGAGCGTCTTTATGACCATGGAAAGAGCTCTTTCTTCGCCGTGCCATTTCCAGTAACGCAGGAGAAAAAGCAACTGGTGGGGAGCGGGGAATTTCGGCGCTTGGCCGAATCCTCCGTGTTCATCGTCAAATATTGCTGCGAGAGAGTTATATGCCTCGCTTATGATATCTCTTGAGAGGACGTCGCCCGTTATATCGGCGCCATCCTGCTGCATTACGGATACCATCTCGGTAGCCGTCTTCAGGACATCGTAATAGCGCTCCTTCCATATCTCTCTCAACCTCGGTATGAGATC
>DATJBN010000189.1:0-14511 GCA_035515335.1 Syntrophales bacterium
CCGGCGTCGAAGGACTGGTGCACATAACGGAGATGTTCTGGACGCGAGAGATCAAGCATCCGTCCAAGGTCCTGTCCGTAAGCGAGACGGTAAAGGTCATGGTGCTTGATGTCAATGCTGAACTTAAGAGGATTTCACTCGGCCTGAAGCAGACCACAGAGAATCCGTGGGAGGCACTCAAGCAGAAATATCCGGAAGGCAGCATAGTCCGGGGCGTCATTCGCAACATAACGAACTTCGGTTTCTTCGTAGGCATTGAAGAAGGTATCGACGGGTTGGTGCACGTATCCGACATATCGTGGAAACAGAACGTAAAGCACCCTTCGGAATTCTACAAGAAAGGCCAGGAAGTGGAAGCGATGGTCCTGAATATCGACGTTGCGAACGAAAAGTTCTCCCTGGGGATCAAGCAGGTGGATAAGAACCCTTGGGATGAAAAGAATTTCGGATACACGGCGGGGTCCGTGATTACCGGCAAGGTGACCAACGTAACCGACTTCGGCATCTTCGTGGAGCTGGAAGAAGGGGTTGAGGGATTGGTTCATATATCTGAGTTGAGCCATAAGCGTGTAAAAGCGGCCTCGGAGATATATTCCGTGGGAGACGTTGTATCCGCGATAGTCAAGAGTGTGGACCTGCAGAATAAGCGAATCAGGCTCAGCATAAAGGATCATGAGTCTGCAACCGAAGGCACGTCGTCGGTCACGCAGTACTTGAATAACAAGGAAAACGTAGGCTCAAATCTCGGTAAGGTCCTGGCCGATGTCAAGATGGCTGAGAACGACAAAGGCTAATGTCGGGCAGTGAGAAGACATCCCATCATATTCGGAATACTCCTCTTATTTCTCATCACAGCAGTATTTTCTATGCTCGTGTATGTGTTGGGTTCATCGTCGGAAGAGAGGCGGTCTTTTGCCCTTGACAACAAGGTGGGCGTTGTCAAGGTTGAGGGCTTCATCGGCGACACGCGTGAGGTTGTCGAACAACTGAATCAATTCGGCAAAGACGACACAATCAAGGCGGTAATTCTGAGAATTGACTCGCCGGGAGGCGGCGTTGCATCCTCCCAGGAGATATATTCCGCTGTAGTTGACCTGAAGAAGAAAAAGAAGGTTGTTGCTTCCATGGGCTCTGTTGCCGCTTCCGGCGGCTACATGGTCGCCTGCGCTACGGACAAGATTGTCGCGAATCCCGGAACCCTTACGGGCAGCATATCCGCTGTCATGCACTTTGCCAATGCAGAAGAACTCTTGAAGAAGATCGGTCTTAAAGCATCTGTCGTAAAAAGCGGCAAGTTCAAGGACATTGGTTCACCCGTTAGGGAAATGACGGCCGAAGAGAAGGCCCTGCTGCAGGAATTGGTCGATGACATATATGATCAGTTTCTGGATATGGTGGCCCATGACAGAAATATTCCCAAAGACAACTTGAGGAAGATCGCTGACGGGAGAATATTCACCGGGAGACAGGCTCAGAAATTGGGTCTGGTAGATTATCTCGGCGACATGGGCTATGCAGTAGCACTCGCTGGAGATTTATCCGGAATAAAGGGTAAGCCGGAGGTCATCTATGCGAAGAAGAAGGGAACAAAATTCTGGGATTATTTCTTCCGGGAGATGTTTACCGCCCTGGATCATGAACTTCATAGCCGGACCGAACACTTTAACGGTATCCTTTATCTCTCACCCATTGCAAACTACAACTAGGGTCGAAACTCATGACAAAACGTGAACTGGTGAGGAAGGTTCAGGACGAGATCAGTGATTATCCTCCGAAGGATATAGCCTATGCAGTTTACATAATCTTCGAGTCAATGAGCGCAGCTCTCGTAAGAAATGAGCGCATCGAGATTAGAGGATTTGGGAATTTTACGGTAAGAAACAGGAAGCAAATTTTGGGCAGAAATCCCAAGACATCGGCCGTGGTGAGGCTTCCGGCGAGAAAAGTACCGTTCTTCAAGGTCGGCAAAGAACTCAACGAAATGATCAATCGCTAAGGGATTTCGATCTATATGAAGTCCCAATCGCTATCGGGAGACGCAAAATCCTTCAGTTGTTCTCTTCTCTTCTTGTGCTGCAGCTTCTTTAGTGCCTTGGCTTCGATTTGCCTTATTCTTTCGCGAGTTACACCCATCATTTCACCAACTTCTTCAAGAGTGAAAGGCCCATAATTACACGCAACCCACGTGCAATTTAGGAACGTCTCATTCTTCAGCCGCCATTCGCAGGTGGTGTCCTGGCATGCCTCAGAAATCAAATGACCTTTTTTCTTACACTTGTAAGTGTTTATCAGCTTGCTCACTCTTTCACCCCATAAATTGACGTTATTTGAAACTGTAGAGGCTGTTGAACGAAAGTTTAAATTTTCCTCCGTAATTTAAGCGCTTGTCCCTGGTTTGTCAACTGTAAATGTCAGAAAAGGCAAATGAGAACCGCGGATCATTCTTTGGGCGAGCGTCCGGCGCGGCCTTGAAGTCGACGGAGACGGTATAGCAGTGCATCGCGCTCAGCGCCTGTTCTGAAATTGGATTGACCGAGGGTTTGATTTATCAGATCGATTGCCTGTGTGAAGTTGCGCTCCCTGTGCTCAAGATTCTTTGCGAGTTCCTCAACGGCAAAAAGGTTGCCGGGCTCATGCTGGAGTATGGCCTTCCAGAGATATGCGGCTTCGGCCCATCGGCCATGGCGTTTATAGATCAGGGAAAGGCTTCTCTTGGCCTCCAGGGCGACATGAGGTTCATTGGAGTCTACAAGGCTTTCGAGGATCCTCTGTGCCCTGTCGTGGTCGCCGCGGTCAAGGAACAGGCGCGACGCTGCAAGAAGATCAGTGTGTCTTCTTGCGTGCCTGTCGATCCTTGGGTCCACGAGCTCGGCGAGGTGAATGGAAAGGGCCGCCATCGAGACTACGTCGAGCCTGTTATGTTCGAAGACATCCGTGAGAAGATGGGGGTCGCGGTACCTCAGCCAGTCGAAATAGCGCTGCGGGATCTCGCTTCCCGGGATGTCTCCGTAGCGCTGAAATTCTATGATATCCCTCTCCATCGTTGAGAGGCGGTTATTTTCAAGACGATGCCCGAAGAGACGGCGCGCCGGATGCAGGAGATCAAGGTGAGGCATGGGCGCAAGCGCGTCGGGAAGGCGATTGAGGATGAAGCGGGTGGAGAGAATACCGATGTCAAATATCTTGCCGTTGTAAGTTACAAGGAATTTCTTGCCGCGTGCTATTTCCAGAAGGAAGGATAGACCTGCGCGCTCTTCCGAAAAGTCGCGGGCAAATATCTGCTGGGTAATAAATGCCTCGTTGTCAAACCAACCTACTCCAATCAGAAAAGCGAAGGTGCCCGTACCACCTGCAAGACCGGTTGTCTCGGTATCGAGAAAGAGGGCGTCATGGCAGGCAAATGACGCGATATCGGTATCATTTGCGAGGAGGGCCGCGGCCTTCATGTCGATTGCTGAGATGTCTTTGAGGCGGCGGTTGCCGTGTATTGCTGATGCTGTATGCTGGCCACGAACGATGAAGAATTTACCACACTTGTTTGCCACTTCTTCGCCTCTGATGACATCATGAAGTGCGATGTTGTGTGTATGAGGCCTTGGGGCGGACATCTCGCGAGCCACGGGCCTGCGCGAGACGATTTCGTCGATACGCCTGCGAAGCTCGCTGATCTCGTCTGCCCTGTTTGAATCTGCACCGGGTTTTGTGGCCTCACCTGTGAGGCGCCTTAGTCTCTTGATTGTGGTCATGTTTCCGGAATAATCAGGTCAAGGATAGCAAGCACCGTCTCCTTGGCAGCAGGACCTACCTCGAGTGTCGGCCCGACGCAGCTTGGACATCCGTGCCTGCAGGGGCAGCTGCTGATAACATTCTTCGCCGATGCGAGAAGGCGATCGTGCTCTTGGTACAGGAGTTCCGAAAACCCGATCCCTCCGGGATATGCATCGAATATAAACAACGTGGGGTCGAAGGCGTCTGTCATTACCGGCGTTTCATTCGCGGTCGCGGGTGCGGTTGTGATGAAGCGGGACCCGGCTCCGTGCCGGACGAACCATTCACCGCTCTTGTCGCCGATGCACCTGTCTATGTCATGAGTGTCGGACATGAGGAGCATAGACGCAAGATGATGGAGGCAGTATGCCAGGCCTGACAGTCCGTCTATGATCTCCGACTGCTTGTAAGGAAGTGCGTAGAGCATGTCCCTGGGAACGGTGAACCAGTAGCTTGTTGTGTGCATATCTTTTTCGGGGAGCGTAACATCGCCGTACCCTAAGTTCTCCGATGTGTAGAATTTAATCTTCTTGTATCCTACCACCTTCCTCACAACCTGCACCTCTCCGTGCTCGACGATGATCTTCTGCCGGTACTTTTGGGCGAAGCTGTCGATGACCCTGACGTTCGTATACGTCATGGCATCGGTGTAGTAATCGGCATCGACCTTGTGGACAAAGGCCGTCTTGCGCTCAAGGTCAAGCTTATCCACATAGTACTGCTGTGATTCCATCATGTAGATGGCATCGTCGTGAACCATCGAGAAGGCGCTGTCCCAGTCTATCTCGGCGATCACCTTATGCGCGCCTGTTTCAGTTGTGTCGACAACGACAACATTTTCGGGGTTGATGCTGCGGAGGCTGACTTCGTCGGCGGGGTAACTTTCCGCGGTCCAGTGCCACCGGTCGTCGACCATGTGCAGCACGCCTTTTTCCTCCAGGTACTTGAGGAGTTCTTCGAGGTCCTCGCTCCCGAATCTCTCTCCCTTTTCGAAAGGCAGCTCAAAGGCCGCGCTTTTCAGGTGATGGAGGAGGATCAGGAGGTTCTCGGGATTAACGCGGCAGTGTTCCGGCGATCGGGAAAAGAAGTAATCGGGGTTCTCCACGATGAACTGATCCATTGGGTTGCTCCTCGCTATCAGTATCGCGAGGCTGTGGCCCATTCGTCGCCCGGCCCTGCCTGCCTGCTGCCACGTGCTTGCTATGGTGCCCGGGTAACCGACCATGATGCATGACTCCAGGTCGCCTATATCGATCCCCAGTTCCAGGGCATTTGTGGATACGACACCCATGACATCACGGTCGCGGAGTCCCTTTTCTATCTCTCGGCGCAGATTCGGCAAATACCCGCCGCGGTAGCCTGTGACGAAATGTGTATCTATCGCTTTGCCTTTCGCGAACTGATCCTTCAGATACTTTGTGAGGATCTCAACGTTCAGGCGGCTTGTTGTAAATACTATTGTCTGTATCTCATTCGAAATGAGCTCCGCAGCCAGCTTCCTGCCAGGCGTCATGGCGGACTGACGTATTCCCAGCTCGCGGTTGACGATGGGCGGGTTGTACAGGATGAATGTCTTTGATGCCCTGGGGGCGCCGCTCTTGTCGATCAGTTCCACGGACCTCTCGAGCAGACGCTCGGCGTGTTCCTTGGGGTTAGCCACTGTTGCCGAGCAGCATATGAAGACCGGCTCCCTTCCGTAGAAGCGGCAGATCCTTACTAGGCGCCTGATGACGTTCGTAAAATGGGAGCCAAAGACCCCCCTGTATACGTGAAGTTCGTCGATCACGACATATTTCAAGTTGGCAAAGAGCTTCTGCCATTTCGTGTGGTGCGGAAGTATCCCCGCGTGGAGCATATCGGGGTTTGTCACGACTACGTGTCCCTGCTTGCGAATGGCCTGGCGGGCATCGTCCGGTGTGTCGCCGTCATATGTGTACGTCCGGATATCCGCGCGCAGATCGGAGATCATGCTGTGGACCTCGTGCATCTGATCCTGTGCGAGGGCCTTGGTGGGAAAGATATAGAGGGCGCGGGTTTCAGGCTCTTCAATTATTTTGTTCAGCACAGGAATGGTGTAGCAGAGTGTATTGCCGCTCGCCGTAGGCGTGATGAGAACGACATCCCGACACTGCCGCACCAAATTTACAGCGTCCGCCTGATGGCTGTATAGCTGATAGATGCCTTTCATCTTGAGGATCGATTGAATGCTCGGGTGGACCCAGTCAGGGAAGGGCGCGAATTTGCCTTCGAAGGGCGAGAGATCTTTCAGAGCACGGACGTTTTCCATGAAGCGCCGATCGTTTCCCTTCCGGGCAAGGAGTTCTTTAATGGTCAGGTTTGGCATAGAGGCCAGGTCCTATCTTGATCAATTTGGTTAGCTAAGGTAAACTCCGGGAAAATCTGGGAGAGAACTCACCTCTCAGCTCAGTCTATTTACCCCCTTTCTCATTCTTCCACAAGATATTTTTGCAGAAGGGGATATGCGCGAGGCTTAATCGTACGGCATTTTGTTGATTGACTGTGGATAATATTTATTCTAGTCAAAGGCTGGAGGTCGGTGATCATATGGGAGCGAGAAGGTCTGAACAACATGAGGACATGAACCGCTGCAGATGGGCAAGATCCGATCTCCTTATCGAGTACCATGATCGTGAGTGGGGCCTACCAATCCATGACGACAGGGTCCTGTTCGAATTTCTTGTACTTGAGGGTATGCAGGCAGGCCTGAGCTGGGAGACCGTCTTGAAGAAGCGACCAAGCTACCGGCTCGCGTTTGATCATTTCGGTCCTGCTCGAATTGCGTCCTATGGCAAGCCCAAGATAACTGAGCTCCTTGCAAATCCGAACATCATCCGCAACCGGTTAAAGATAGAAGCAGCGATCGGAAATGCGAAAGCCTTCCTTGCCGTGGAGAAAGAATTCGGGAGTTTCGACAGATTCGTATGGAGGTTCGTGGGCGGTCGGCCGAAGCAGAACAGATGGCGAAGACTCAAAGATATTCCTGCGGAGACTTCTGAATCAGATGCACTGAGCAAGGAGCTCCGACGATACGGATTTAAATTCGTTGGTCCCACGATCTCTTATGCATTCATGCAGGCTGTGGGCATGGTCAATGATCACTTGATAGATTGTTTCCGTTATGACGAGGTCGCATCACTCGCCGATCGGAAATGAGCGCGGAGCAAGCCCCAAGGCCTGTCCCGTGGCATCTGTGCATCATCAGCCGAGTATGGCCTTTAGATCCGCCTCCGGAGTTGTGATAGGCTTGATGTTGAAAGTCTTCACGAGGAAATCAAGCACATTCGGCGACGTAAACGCGGGCAGGGAAGGTCCCAGGCGAATATTCTTTATCCCCAGGGAAAGCAGAGTCAGGAGTATGGCAACCGCCTTCTGCTCATACCAGGAGAGAATCATCGACAGGGGAAGTTCGTTTACGCCGACACCAAAGGCCTTGGAAAGCGCCACAGCAACCTGAATCGCCGAGTAGGCGTCATTACACTGTCCAACATCCAGCAATCTCGGAATTCCGCCTGTATCTCCAAGCTCCATGTCAAAGAATCGGAATTTGCCGCAGGCGAGTGTCAGGACAACACAATCCTTGGGAACGAGCTCAACAAAGTTTGTGTAGTAGTTGCGTCCGGGCTTGGCGCCGTCGCAGCCGGCAACGAGGAAGAAATGGCGGATATGCTTATCCTTGACTGCAGCAATGATCTTATCTGCTACGGAGAGGATTGCATTTCTTCCGAAGCCCACAGTTACAGATCCACGGTCCGTGTCCGCTGCAAATCCCGGAAGGGCGATGGCCTTCTTGATGACGGGTGTGAAATCGCGATTTGTGATATGGCTGACCCCAGGCCAGCCCACCTGGCCGGATGTGAAGATATTGACAATGTATGAAGGCTGAGGCCTCTGAATACAATTTGTGGTCATGAGAATGGAGCCGGGAAATTCGGCAAACTCCTTCGCCTGGTTCTGCCAGGCTGTGCCGTAGTGGCCGTAGAAATGTTCGTACTTCTTTAGCTTCGGATAACCGTGGGAGGAAAGCATTTCACCGTGAGTATAGACGTAGATGCCCTTTCCGGCTGTCTGTTTCAGGAGTTCCTCGAGGTCCTTGAGGTCATGCCCGGACACAAGAATAGCCTTGCCCTTCTTCGTGCCAAGGGGAACCTTCGTTGGAACCGGATGGCCATAGGTGCTCGTGTGTCCTGCATCCAGGAGTTCCATTGCCCTTAGATTCATCTCTCCGCACTTGAGAACGAGAGCAACCCCTTCGTCAAGTGTGAGATTCTCATTTACGAGCTGCGAAAGGCCTTCCTGCAGGAAGGCGTAAAGCTTAGCGTCCTCACTGCCGAGAATCGCGGCGTGGTCCGCATAGGCGGCAATGCCGCGAATACCGAAGAGCGCCATGTGTTTGAGGGAAAGAATATCTTCACTGGCAGCAGGATAGAACTTCAAGCCGACCTTCTCGCCCTGGGAGACAAGTTTCTCGACGGAGCCTGCCGGTTTGAAACGAACGGAATCGTGCGTGAATGTGATATTCCCGCCCGCCGCCTTGACTCGCGCGAACAGGACGTCCCGGAGCTTGGTGCATTCTGAGAGAAGTACCGAAAAACGGGCCGGATCAAAATTAACGTTCGTAAGCGTGGCAAACAGGGCGCCGCAGATAAACTTATCGATTGCGCTTTCAGAGACGCCGACCTTTCTTCCTTCGACGGCAACTAGTGACAGTCCCACTAGCGCATAAGTCAACAGGTCCTGGAGAGCAGCCACATCCGCCTGCTTGCCGCAGACACCGGCTTTAGTACACGCCTCGCCTCTTGCAGTTTGTTCACATTGATAGCAAAACATGATCGTCCTCCTTATCGTTGTTATCCGGACAGAGTAACAACCAGAATTTGACTACCGTATGGCACAGTTCTTTGTGAGATACGTTGACTTAGGTCAAGAAACGAGAACGATTTATTGCCTGTGCCAGAGACGGATTTTATTTAAACAGATCATCGAGCCTCTTTCGCGCAGAGTCGGCGTCTCCTCTTTTTGTTGCCTCGACAGCACTGTCCTTGAACTTGAAATAGTCACAAAAGTTGCATCGATCTTTGTCGAGAACCCTCTCTGCCTGAGATTCACGGCACTGATTGTATAATTTCGGGTCGTAGTGACGGCAGTTAATACAGGAGCGGAGGTCCGCTCCACAAAAAGAACATACATCCTTGCGTCCGACAACCTTTGCTATCGTAATCTCCTTCTTACATTTGTGGCAGATAGTCATGTCATCACAAAGTTATCGGCTGGATTCTTTTATCTGTACTACAATCGATCTAATTTACTTTAGAGTATGTATCTGAGGGATTCAATACATTTTTGAACCAAATTCCAAGAAACATTGAAGAGGAAAAATCTGTTGATAATGATGCGCTTTAATGATATTAATTTTCCATAATTTTCAAATTGCTGGGGGATCGTTCAATGGTAGGACAACGGACTCTGACTCCGTATATCCAGGTTCGAATCCTGGTCTCCCAGCCATATCAGCTTGAGTGCTTTCAAAACTAATCCTTAATTCTGATGCTCAGTTAATTCCTCATTGGCATAGAGGTTCAGGAATGTGGCGGAATTATTAGACAAGCGCGGCCTTGCCTTTTTTCATATACTTTCGACTGATCGATATCCTCCAGTTATGATTCAGATTTTTCTATTGAATAGTCAATTCGAATCATATATATAGCTCAGTGTCAGTAGAACTTGTCTTTGTTGAAACACGATCACATCGCTGTAGGGAGTACTATTCATGCAGAGACACACCCTTAGAATAATCATTATTGCATTGTTAATCATAGCCGCCTATGTATCGTATTGCTCGGCATATATTTTTGATGAGAGCATTTTGAGCATAGCAACGTTTGTCGTTCTCACTCTGACGCTAATTGCCTTAATCATCTATGCTTATGACACAAATCTGATCGCCTATCTGGCTCGCGAGAGGTGGGAGCGTGAGAATATTTTACAATCGTACTATTCAATGACAGTCCTTCCTGAGCGAGAAAACGACAGGGGACGCACTCAATTCAACATCGGCAATCCCTCCACTCTGCTCTTGCGTGCAAAAGTCTGGTGCAATCTCCAGCTGTATGGCCAGAAGGTCGAGACTGGCGATGATTACAATGGCGGCAATACGTGGTATATATTTCCCCAGGAGATACAACAAAACTGGTTCGAAATAGCAGACATCCTGGCGGAGAAGGGGAAGACGCTGGAAACTGTCCGCAGCGAGCGAACCGAGAGCAATTACAACAAACAATTGACGATGGATCTCGAGATTGAATTCAGAAATGAATTAAATATTCAGAGAAAACTGCCCTGCCGCAGAAACTATTTTGATTTTAAAAACTGGCAGTGGGTTCCGCAGCTCACAAAGAAAGATGACTGGAAGGCTTGAAATGGGTCGTTCGAAATTCAGGACAAAAAAGCGATGATCCATCGACATAATAATGGGATAGGCAAGAAGGGGCTTTCGATTATCGAATTGGTATTCGTGGTCCTAATCCTGAGTCTTCTAGCTGCCATCGCCATCCCTCAATTGGTGGCATACAGGACAAGGGGAAACAGCGCTTCGGCAAATATTGCTGCGAGACAGGCTTACGGCGCCGCTGAGTCTTTTTTCAGCGATAATCCTGGCGGAACGGTATCTGTGAATGACTTGTCAGTCTATGGATATAATCCTCACATGAGCATCATATTGACGATAACTGGCGCAAAAATGATAAACAATTTTACTATCCAGGCAAGCCATGCCGGCGGCGGATCAACCTTCATGATCGATGAGAAAGGGAACGTTACGAGAAGCTAGTGTCAGGCCGATAGGCCAGCCGGAACAATTCGCATAAGTCCCGCCCTGATCCCATTTCATTATTTCTTCTTTTCTGACAACTTTGCCCATGAATCACGTAGCGTCGCCGTCCTGTTGAAAACTAGAGCTTTATCGGAAGAATCAAGGGCGTCCACACAGAAATAGCCGGCCCTCTCGAACTGGAACCGGCTCCCGTGTGAAGCGCCCGCGAGGCTCGGTTCCAGCTGGCATGCTCGCAACACCTCAAGCGCATTTGGATTCAGGGATGCCGTTATGTCGGACTCTCCCGATGAAGGATCCGCCATGCTAAAGAGTCGGTCATAGAGACGAACTTCTGCGGGGACGGCATGTGCAGCCGATACCCAGTGAATGGTTGCGTCCACCTTGCGCCCGTCGGGTGCAAACCCGCTTTTGGTTTCCGGGTCATATGTGCAGTGCACCTCAACGATTTCTCCTGAACGGTTGTCCTTAACGACATTCACGCACTTTGCAAAATAGCCGTAACGGAGCCGGACCTCCCTGCCGGGCGACAGCCGGTAAAACTTCTTGGGCGGCTCCTCCATA
Organism: Syntrophales bacterium; assembly: GCA_035515335.1. Lineage (GTDB taxonomy): Bacteria > Desulfobacterota > Syntrophia > Syntrophales > UBA2185 > Fen-1135. The sequence goes on from DATJBN010000189.1 coordinate 11,180, forward strand.
AAGTCCTCTTTCTCAATGTAAAGTACACGGGAGAACGGAACCTTCCGCGAGCCCATGGCTTCGTTCTTCGGATGATATGGGCAGTCGATTTCTTCAACCTTGCCGTCCGGGTAGTTGTCGATCACTACTCGCAGCGGCCGAAGTACCGCCATGACGCGTGGCGCCTTCTCATTCAAATCCTCGCGGACGCAATGTTCGAGAAGGGCCATGTCGACTATACTATCGTTCTTGGCAACGCCGATTCGCTCGCAGAAACTCCTTATTGCTTCGGGGGTATAGCCGCGTCTTCGCATGCCTGATATCGTAGGCATCCGAGGATCATCCCAGCCGCACACAAGTCTTCTCTCGACCAGTTCAAGCAGCTTGCGTTTGCTCATTATTGTGTAGCTGAGATTCAGTCGTGCGAACTCGATCTGCTGAGGATGACGCTCGACCTTCAATTCGTCGAGGAACCAATCATACAGAGGCCTGTTGTTTTCGAACTCCAAGGTGCAGATGGAGTGGGTAATCCCTTCGATGGAGTCGGAGAGGCAGTGGGCAAAGTCGTACATTGGATAGATGCACCAGGCATCGCCGGTTCTGTAATGTGTTTCCTTTTTAATGCGGTACATAACGGGATCACGCATAGTGATGTTGGGAGATGCCATGTCTATCTTCGCCCTTAAGACATGTGCCCCGTCCTCGAATTCTCCGGCACGCATGCGTTTGAACAAATCAAGGCTCTCCTCAATCGGGCGATTGCGGTAGGGGCTTTCCTTCCCGGGTTCAGTGAATGTGCCCCGGTATTGGCGGATCTCGTCCGCGCTGAGACTGCAAACGAATGCCTTGCCCATTTCTATGAGCCTTACGGCATACTGGTATAATTTTTCATAGTAGTCCGATGCAAAGAAGAGACGATCTTCCCAGTCAAAGCCGAGCCACTTCACGTCCCTGATAATCGCATTCACGTATTCCATACTTTCGCCACTAGGATCGGTATCATCCATTCTGAGATTGCAGGTGCCCTTGTATTGAGAGGCTATGCCGAAATTGAGGCAGATGGATTTAGCATGTCCTATATGGGGATATCCGTTGGGCTCGGGCGGAAACCTGGTGGCAACGCGTCCCTTGTATTTGTTTGTCTTGAGGTCATCTTCAACTATATCTCTGATGAAATCAGAGGGGGTAGGGGAACTGCTCTCAACCATAAAGACCGTTTCCTTTCTTTCCCACACAGGGTTCTCTATTCGTTAGCGTGTCTCTATCACATTTCTATGCTGAGTTCTTCATTTTTTGTTTGTGGATCGCCAGCTGTTCCTTGGTGAGAAGGCCACGATGTTGAGCACGGCTGTACTTTGCAGTGCCAGTGACGACGTCGGCTGTGGATTTTCTCTTGACGGTTTCATACTAAGGAATGACGTGACTGCTATTTTATTTCCTCAAGCTTAGCCCTTGCCATCCTGGCCTGAGAGGTGGCCGGATAATCCTTTACTACTTGTTCGAAAAGAAGCTTTGCGCTTGGCTTGTCGCCTATGTTCAGGAAGGAAAATCCCTGCTTCAGAAGGGCATAGGGCACTTTGCTGCCTTTCGGGTAATTCTTTATGACTTTTTCGTACTCCAATATCGCCTGCTCGAATTTTCTTTCAAAATAGTATGACTCGCCGATCCAGAACTGTGCGCTGTCCGCGTTGCCGGAGTTGGGATACCTCTTGAGGAAATCTTGGAAGTTCTCCCGGGCCTTATCGAATTTCTCCTCTTTGAAGGCAGCATAGGCGGATTCGTATGCCTGCTCTTCATCCGTTTTACCGGCTGTTGCGCTCGTCGATTGGGACGAAGTGCCTTTTTCTGCCCCGGGCGCCTGGGCGCCAGTTTTGCCGATCTCAAAAAGATTCTCCAGCGCCGCGACCCGTGAAGAAAGATGATCGAATCTCGTCTTTACATCCGCCAACTCGTTTTCCTTGCGGAGGAGTTCGGCCTTCAACTCGGAGTCGCTCCTGCCCATGACTTCACGATCCCCTTTAAGTGTTTCCATGTCTTCTCTTATTCCGGTGATATCTGCAGAAATATCGGCAACCCTCTTGCGGATTTCGGATATGGCTTCATTGTTCTGTTCGAGATCTTTTCGGAGGTCCGTGCTTTCATCCTTAAGGACACGTATATCCGAGTTGAATTTTTGCTGTGTTTCCTGGAGGTCAATGGTAGTTGCGCAGCCCGCACAAGATAAAATACAAATTATTATCACAAAGATTGATCTTTTCACTTGATACACCTCCGTTAGCGGCGATCATTTGGAGGGACAACTCCCGCAAAATCGAATGATCGCTGTGAATTCCAATTAAATTATAATTATCACATATTTTCTTTTTTGACACGGGCGAAGTGATGCCTCTGAAGATGAATGAGAGGGATGCACGAAGCAAGAGACGACGAAGAAATAGATAAACTGAGCAAGATGCGAGTTGCAATATCCACTTTGCGACCACCGCAACCGGGATCTGTCGCGATTAGGAGATAATGCCTGCCAATTTGCGTACATTCTACTCTTATTGCGGTCGGGCGAATTATCGTTTATTCGTAAACATCATGAGGGAGAAAGTCGCAGCAGCAACGGAAGGGAGGTCATGAGATGATAAAGGAAATGAAACAGAGCGGGAAGTATTTTATCATTAGGAATGACGACCCCTATATAGAAAAATTATATGAAGTGTTAAAAAGAGGATTGGGCTCCAAAGGGGGCAGACATGGAGAGACATATTCGTTCAGGGAGGGAAACAAGCCTGAAGCGACTAAACTGCGTGCATGAGAACTGCTATCCGTACAACAGCTGCTCGCGCCTTATCTCTCAAGTGAAATAGCACCCGGCCAGATATAGTAGAACCCCCCTCCCATGCTGAGAATCTCCGGAAGATCAATATTGACGAGAGGGATTGTTGACCCATGAGATGTGCCGCTCGCCGTATTGTAGTAATTATCGTCGGCAAATTCGCTGCGGCGATATACAACCACTCTTGCATCCGGCGGTAGGCCGGCCAGTTTCTTGGACTCTTTTATCGCATCCGACAGATAACATATCTTGTCTATAAGGCGCAGTTTCAGTGCTTCGTCTGCAAGAAAGACGCGTGCCGTAGAAATTAGGGCCAGCGCCTGCGGGTTCGGTTTGCGATGTTTCTCGACAAGGCCGATAAACCTCTCCCCCATGTCGTTTACGGCTGATTGCAGGAACTTTTCCTCCTCCTCAGTCGCATCCCGGAAGGGCATTCCCATGTCCTTATTCTTGCCAAATTTCTTCACGTCCATGCTTACCCCGATCTTTTCCATCAGACCCTTGACCTTGGGTTGGAGAAACAAAACGC
>DATJBN010000190.1:0-3773 GCA_035515335.1 Syntrophales bacterium
CCTTCTCTCCCGCCCTCAGTCCCCGCAATACCTCCACCATGCCTTCCGCCCGAATCCCCGTCATGACCTCGCGCGGCTCGTAAGCCCCCTCCCCTTTGTCAACGTAAACGACCTGCCTCACTCCCGTGTCGATAACGGCGGATTCCGGTATTGCAAGCTTTTTGCCCATGCTGATCTTGATATCCACGTTCGTGTACATCTGAGGTTTCAATCTGTCGCCGGGGTTGGAAAGCCGAAATCTTACCTTTGCCGTCCTCGTGTCCGCGGATATGGCGGGATAAACGTAGTCGATCTGCGCCAACATCTCTTTGCCGGGAAAGTAGCTGAGGATGATCCGGGCTGTGTCCCCGATTCTTATGAGAGGCAGTTCGTACTCGTAAATGTCGGCAATCAGCCACAGTGTCGAGAGGTCGGCAATGTCGAAGAGCTTCTCTCCCGGCCCAACCTTCATCCCCTGGATCGCCATTTTCAGTATGACGAATCCGCTTGTAGGACTGTAGAGTGTCAGGGTGCGGACGGGCTTCCCCGTTTCCTCAATCTTCCGGATCTGATCATCCGTAATATCCCAGAGCCGCAGCCGCTCCCGCGCCGCCTCGACAAGGGCGGTGGCATCCCTGGCGATCAACTGGCCGTAACTGCCTTCAGTCGTGGATTTTGGCTGCTTTGCGAGCTTAACGGCCGTCAGATATTCTTGCTGTGTTGCGAGAAGCTCCGGAGAGTAAATCTCCGCGAGGGGCTCTCCCTTCTTGACATACCGGCCTGTATAATCGACATGCAGTTTTTCAATCCACCCTTCAAACTTCGTATTGATCGTAGCGAGTTTTCTTTCGTCCGCTTCTATCCTTCCCACCGTGCGGATCACCTTGCGGAGCGGGGTTACTGAAACCTTGACGGTTTTCACGCCGATGAGTTGCTGCTGTTCGGAAGAAATCTCGACTTGCGGTGTCCCCTCTGCCGCCTCTTCTTTCGAGGCTGCCGGCGACGCCGCTTTCTTCTCTGCCTTGGCAGGTGGGGGCGTATGCCCCTCATGCTGTGCCGCCACAGGGGAAACACTGAGATACGCGGTTAGGCAGAAGGCGAGGACTGCGGTGATTATCAGACGGAATGTTCTCAATTCTTTTCCCCCTTTTCGCTATCGGGAATTTGTGCGATGGAACAAAGTCTGGCGATTGCCTTTTCCCTTTCCACAAACTGTCCCCAGTAGAGGAGGTCATAGTCGAGGAGCGTTTTCAGTCTCGTGATCACGACGATCGCCTCTATCCTTCCGGTACCGTATCCGGACAGGGCCAACTCAAAATCCTGATAGGTCTTTGGGATGAGACCGTTCTTGTAGAGGTCCATTAGTTTGTCCGTCGCGGTGAGCATTGCGTAATTGTCCCTTATAGCCGCTGCGATCATGTAGTTTACAGATTCCAGTTCGTGGCGGGCCTGAGTAAGCAAAGCGCCCGCCTCCTGGACGCCCGGCCCCTGCTTCGTGCTCGCATAGACGGGGAGATTGAAGGTAGCGGAGAGCCCCCATATCTCTTGAAACTCGCCGCCCCTGGGAAATACGCCCGCACCGATCGTCACATCCGGAATGTATTCCTTCTTGGCCATGGCGAGCTTTGTCTTTGCCGCGGCGACCATCCTCTCCCTTGATTTAATCTCGGGCGACTGTTCCTGCGCTTTCTTCAGAACTGCATCCATGTCGGGATTGAATGCACTCCGGGATGGTTCGACCGGCCTGCCGAGCGGCGCTTTCGATTCCCTGCCGAGAACGGAGCGGAGCATCGCCTCAGTCGAAAGTATCTTCTGCTTGAACATCTCCTCCTTCTCGAAGAGCATGTACTTCTCCGTCTGGGCCATGACGACTTCCTGCTGCGTCGCCTTTCCAGAGCCATAGCGGGCCATGCTCACATCCTCGATCCTCGCAAGGAGCCCACGCTTCTCCTGCAGGATATCCACACTCTTGTAAGACAGGAAGAGATCATAGTAGAGCTCTTTGACTCGCGAGATGGTTTTGAGACGCAGGGCTTCGTCCATGGCCTGGAGGTTTTCCATATCCCTCTCCGCCATTTCGCCCTTGAGAGCTCTTTTGCCTGCGGTAGGAAACATCTGCGAGGCGGTGAACATCCACTGGGACTCGGAATAATCGCCGTAGGAATAGCGGCTGAGCCCCACATTCTGATAGCCGACGGAAACCATTGGGTCAGGCAGACTCTTCACCTGCGGGATACGGTACTTGGCGGCTTCGATCCTCGCCTGTGACACGCGGATATCAGGATTGTTCTTCAGAGCTTCATCTATAAGCGGGGCGAGCTGAAGCTCCTGGGCTTGCGAGACCGTCCCGAGAAGGAAAACCGCGAGCACCGCGATGGTTGTCGTAAGCCGTCTAGCTGACGTCTACATTGAATTTTACCGACTGTGTCTTTCCGGCACGCGTGATTTTGACGACAAGGTTCCAAGCGTCCCCCATGGAGAAATCGATGGTCGCCATGTATTTCTTGTCTTTCACCTCGGTCTTGGTCTTGTAGTTCATCGCCGGCATCCCCGGCATGGCAGGCATGCCGTAATCTACAAGAATGGTGGCATCGGCTATGTCCGCGCCCGACGCATCCTTTATGTCTATCTCGATCTGATTCTTGCCGACAACGGGCGGATTCTTGTCAATCTTCACGTTGACCGTGTAGCCGCCCGCCTTTTTCGTGGCCGTATACTCCTTGGCGTAGGCCACACCGAATGCCAACATCAGCACTGCCAGGATAATAATGATCCTCTTCATTTTGCCTCCAAAGATTATTTTATTTTCTCACAGCCCTATACATCTATGTCTGACGCCGGAAATAAGCGCGGCATTTGTGATCTGAAGATTGCAGGTTATTAGGAACAGCTTATTTAATTATGGAGTAAATTACGATCAGGGATAACCTGATTTAGGCCTGCGAAAATCCTGATCGATAAAGAAAATGATTTGTAGAAATGATTGTTATGTCGTTGGTGAATATGTGTCTTCTTCAGTCGGCCGATTCGATCCTGTCACCTACCTTGATTTCGCCACCAACGATGACCTTTGCAAATATCCCTTCCCGCGGCATTACGCAGTCGCCTACAGTATAAAAGATGTTGCAACGTTCATGGCACTCCTTGCCGATCTGCGTGACCTCCAGGAGCACCCCGCTTCCTATCCTCAGGCACGTGCCGATGGGAAGCGATGGCAGATCGACACCTTCTGTCGTGATGTTCTCGGCAAAATCCCCGTAGTCAACGTCCAGACCCTTTGCCCTGATCTTTTCGATGCTCTCTTTCGCGAGAAGGCTTACCTGACGTATCCACGACCCGACGTGCGCATCATCCTTGAGGCCGTGGTTCACAACCAGCAATGCACAGCCGATATTGTGTTTCTTCTCGCCTTTCTTCTCCGAGATATTGACGGCCAGTACCGCTCCTTGAATCTTTTTCATCTTATTATCGTTCCGCCCTCACAGAAATTCTACTTTTCGATCCTATCAGGAAACTTTCGACATGTTCAATTGCAAATCGTTCGGCAGCGAAGTTCTTTTCGCCATCTCCCTTGATGACCTGTTTGCGTATGGTGTATTCAGAGAGCACATCCTGACTGTAACGCGCGATTATCCCGCCGATAAACATCTCGGAGGCTTCGTCAACAACACCCCTCGCGATAGCCGTCGGGCCCCTGAACCCGGAAGGCGAATACAGGACTGCACCTGTTTTGGCGAGCATCCCGATTCTCTCATTGTCTCCCTTGTTTCTTCCCACGATCACCTTCAACACAC
>DATJBN010000191.1:0-3386 GCA_035515335.1 Syntrophales bacterium
TGAATTTACCTGTCCCTAACCTCAACCTTCTTTTGTTCTTACCTCAACCTTCTTTTGTCGTTACCTGTTCTTCTCAGGCTTCTCTTGTTATGATATACGTGGCCAGCTCGAGAAGCGCATCCTTGTACGGCGAAGGAGGGAATAACGCGAGGTATCCACTGGCCTTGTCGATATGTTCCTTTGAAACATTTGAAGTATATTCGAGCCCACCGTATTTTTCGATTATGTCTTTCACCTTTTGAAAATCTCTTTTGCTGGTTTTTTTCTTTTGCAGAGCTGCGATTATAGTTTCCCGCTCTTCGGGAGTCGCAGACGCCAGCGCGTGAATGAGCGGTAGAGTCACTTTGCCTTCCTTGAAATCGATGCCGGTGTTCTTGCCCAGGGCGGAATCAGTAGAAACGTAATCCAGGAGATCGTCCTTGAGCTGAAAGGCCATGCCGAGGTGATGGCCGAATTCCCTCAGTGCTGTGCGTCTCTCTGCATCGACCTTGCCCAGGAGGGCTCCTATTTCACACGCTGCTGACAGGAGCACGGCTGTCTTGTTGTCGATCACCTCATAATAGTCTTTTTCGGTCGTGTTGATATCTGAGGTCCTGAGAAGCTCCATGATTTCGCCCTCGGCCAGCCTAGTCGTTGCATTCGCCATCACCTTCAGGATCTCCGCATTCTGAGTCTGTATCATGAGATCAAAGGATTTGGTGAAGAGAAAATCCCCCACGAGCACGCTGGGTTCGTTTCCCCAGATCGTATTCGCGGTGAGCCGGCCCCTCCGGATCCTGGCATTGTCAACAACATCGTCGTGCAGAAGAGTGGCCGTGTGGATAAATTCCATAATTGCCGCGCAGGGGATATGCTGGTCGTCCTTGGAGCCACAAAGTTTAGCTGACAGGATGACGAGGACCGGCCGTATCCTTTTTCCGCCGGACTTTACGATATGCTGGACAACCTCTTTGATGAACGTGACCCTCGTGGTGAGCAGCTTTTCAATAGACTGCTCCAGCTGGGCCAGGTCTTCGCTGATGACGTCGGTAATATTTCCCATAACCGTTCTTTCAGGTGTAGTACGATGCTACTTCGTCAGTATACTCTCCATCTTTGTATAGGTAGAGCGGTCGCTCCACCTTGAGTTCCGCTCCCCCGCCCTTCATACATTCAATGAGAAAGAGGTTCGCAGGCTCATCGCCTCTGGGGTGGATGAGCCTCAAGCGCCGGGGTTCGATGCCATGCGCTGTTGCGGCTGAGACAAGTTCCGCCAGCCGCTTGGCGGGATAGATGATATAGAGACGTCCCTTGGTGTAAAGGAGCGAGGCGGAAACGGCAAAAAGGGTGTTCAGGTCCAGTGAGGATTCGTAACGGGCCAAATGTCTGGAATGCTGGGGACTCTTGCGTCCGCTATGCCTCTTTACGTATGGTGGATTAGAGACCACGACGTGAAATGGCTCGTTGAAGTTCCTGGCAACGCTCCCGATGTTCCCGTGGAGAATTTGAACATTCTCACATCCATTAAGGCGGACATTCTTTACCGCAAGATTGAAGAGCGTTTTCTGAATTTCAATTCCTACGAGGCTGTTATCCGGATACTGCTTTGACATGTATATCGGTATGATACCACAGCCGGTGCCTATATCCAACATTCTTTCCTGCTTCTTCAGGACAATAAAGTTTGCAAGAAGGATTGGATCGAGAGAGAATCGGTAAGCCCTCCTTTTTTGAAGAAGTTTCAGTTTTTTCTGGCAGAGGATGGTGAGGGTTTCATCGGGAGCCGGATGATCACACATACTTATGAAATACGAGACCCGCGAGTACCTTCGGGAAAAAATAGGTTGATTTGGGAGGCATATAAAGACCGTGATCAGCTACTTCTTTAACCTCTTCTACCGTAGTGGAAGGTACAAACAGGGCAAGATCAGACTTTCCTTCATCGACCAGCCGGACAGCTTCGGAAGCGTCCATTACGAAGGAGATATCCTTGTCCTTAATTCCGAAAAGATCTTTGAGGATACCGGCATGTGCGATAGTAACGCTCAGCTTTCGTAAGCTCTCGGGCGTGCCCTTGTCTTTGAAAAAGGGCTTCTCCTGGAAGAGGATGTAGACGTGCGTTTTATCGTGTTTGGCGAACAGGCCAAAGGAAGGCTTTGGGCCTGAAGTCAGGCTCCCGATAAGAGCTTTGAGCTTTTGGGGATCGGTGAGGGCTATTTTTTCCACGCGCAGAAAACCTCTAACCCGGTCGAGCAGGCTCGTGAGCGTTCCGCCGGATTTTAACTGCGCTATTCTGTGGTAAGGAAGTATCATGATCCCGTCAGAGTACATGTCTGATAAGTACATTGCCACATAGGGAAGCCCGAGTTTGAAGGCAACGCTCAGCCTGTGGTGGCCATCTGCAATGTATATCTTTTTCCCCTCCATCCGAGTGGTGAGCTCGCGTATCTGCCCCGCATCCTTCATTTTGTAAAATCGATTTATGATAGAAAGCTCGTCCGAAAAGGCGCACATCAGCTCTTTCTCGGAGGAGACAAGAAGTTTCTCTACCTCCTTCTGCTTGTCGTCATACAGGGCAAAAATCAAACTGGTAAAAGTCTTCAGCCTGTGTATGAGCCTTTCTCTGTCTTCCCGGGCCGCCTTCCGAGTCTCTTCATGGGTAAGAATCCTGTCAGGGCTAAGCTTGACAAGAGGAATGATACCTCGTCGGATGTGCGTTCTGCCCTCTACAGTAAACTCTTGCTCGTACACATAGATCGTCTCGGTGTCATCGACAGTCAATATCTCTTGACGTGTCCATGCTTCGAGCGTTCTCGCAGCTTCGTCGTACTCGGTCGCTGGGGGAGCTGCCAAGGGGAGTTCCAGGCGGATGGCGTTGAAGGTACTTCGCTGATAATAGGTCCTTGGGTCCGGTATAACGTCATAGGGGGGGCAGACGCATCGACCGATATCATCGACTTTCCGACTGTTGTATATGAGGCCTTTGAACGGGCGTATCAGAGGCTCAGGCATAGGGGATTTGTTTAACACAGGGGGGAGTGGTTGTCAATCGCAGTCTTATAATCTGTTTCATTAGTTTCATTGGTCCAAATGGTTAAATTTGTTGAAATTCATTGTGCCGCTAGTCTGGTAGGTCTCTCCCATATTTCTTTCTCAACCAACGAAACTAATGAAACCAATGAAACTAATCAAACAGTACGGAGGGGCGCATTTAAGCAAAACGCCTTGCGAGCGATAATTAATATGGGAGCAGTGTGAACGCGGCTATCCGCATCCGGCGGCCCGGCAAGGGTCGCAGGATAAACTTTGCAGGGGGCTGATGTGCGGAAGTTACTTGGAAATCTCAATATGCAGAGGAAGGTACTGCTACCCCCCCTGGTCGTCACCTTTTTCTTTGTCATCTGTGC
>DATJBN010000192.1:0-4334 GCA_035515335.1 Syntrophales bacterium
AAATAGATGGCAGACCTCACAGTCTGCACTATGTTTTCTTTTTCATGTGGCGCAGGATTTCAGTTCTGCTTGTACTTTCATCATTCCTACCCACCCGCGTAAAATGAAATGCATTTCTGAAATACTCCAACGGTGAAACACAAAAAAGGAGATGGCATGATCGTAAAAACCGGTGAAGGTGTGAGAAGAAGTTTCTTGGGCGTCGATTTCTTAGTTCTATCCCATGGACCGGATACTATGGTAACTAAGATGCTGTACAAAAAGGGTGATAATGTGCCGTTTCATAAACATCCTAATGAACAATGCGGATACGTGCTATCGGGAAGATACAGAATCCGCTTCGGCGATTATGACAAGGTTATAGGATCAGGAACTGCATATTCGATCCCCAGAAATGTTGAACACAGGATAGAAATCATCGAACCCGGAGAGGTATTGGACTTCTTCTCTCCGCCGAGGGCGGATTATTTGTAATGAATTATTTTCTGGAACTCTTTGTCGGCGGCCTGACGCGCGGCAGCATCTACGCCCTCATTGCCCTAGGCTACACGATGGTCTACGGCATCATTGAGCTGATAAACTTTGCCCACGGCGAGATCTACATGATCGGCGCCTTTACGGCCTTGATTGTCGCGAGCGTCCTCGCCATGTACGGAATGAGCGGCCTCTCCGTCCTCATCCTCGCATCGGTCGTCGCCGTGATCTATTCCGCCGCCTACGGGTTCACCGTGGAAAAGATCGCCTACAAGCCCCTCAGGCAGGCCTCCCGCCTCTCTCCCCTGATCAGCGCCATCGGCATGTCCATCTTCCTACAGAATTATGTACTTATCGCCCAGACGTCGGAGTATCTCCCCTTCCCCAATCTCCTGCCCGATCTGCAATTTCTCGCACCATACGCCGGGCTCATCGGCTCGACGGAGTTCATCATCATTGCTACCACGGTACTGATCATGGTCATTCTGACTATACTCATCAAATTCACAAAAATGGGTAAGGCCATGCGCGCAACGGCGCAGGACAGGAACATGGCCATGCTTGTCGGCGTTAATGTAAACCGCGTAATCTCCAATACCTTCATAATAGGTTCTGCACTGGCCGCCGTCGGCGGTGTGTTGATCGCGTCTCATATCGGAAGGATAAATTTCTATATCGGCTTCCTCGCGGGAATCAAAGCCTTTACCGCCGCGGTCCTCGGAGGAATCGGGAGCATCCCCGGAGCGGTCCTGGGGGCCCTGGTCCTCGGTTGTACGGAGAGTTTCGCCACCGGCTACATATCGAGCGATTACGAAGACGCCTTTGCCTTTGTCCTTCTCATCATCATCCTGATAATCAAGCCCTCCGGGCTTTTGGGCCATAAGACAGCGCAGAAGGTGTGAGCGATTTGAATAATACAAGATACATAGAAGGTGTAAGACAATCCGTCGTCATCTCGTTGTGGTTCATGTTCCTCACCTTCCCCATCATGGTTATCAGGGTCGACACGATCGAGAAAATTATCGAATGGCGCTGGATGAACATGGTTTACGTAGGCCTCGGCAGTTTTGTCATGTCATTTGTCTGGCGCTATCTGTTGGGAAAAGGCGTATCCGGGAGGGTGGAGCGCGCCGATGCCGGACTAGAACAAAAGTCTCTCCTGCAGCGCGTGGCAAGCGAGAAGAGACTGTCTATCCCCGCCATCGCGATCGTGGCGGCCGTGGCCGCTGTATTCCCCTTTATCTCATCCACGTACCAGACGAATATAATGACCACGGCCCTCATGTACGTCGTGCTGGGTCTCGGCTTAAATATCGTCGTCGGTCAGGCGGGCCTTCTCAATCTGGGCTACGTGGCCTTCTACGCCGCAGGCGCCTATACCTATGCCCTCCTGTATCACCATTTCGGAGTCGGCTTCTGGCTGGCCCTGCCTCTAGGGGCACTCGCAGCAACCATCCTCGGTATCCTCCTCGCTTTGCCGGTACTGCGGCTGCAGGGTGATTATCTCGCTATCGTAACTTTAGGATTCGGCGAGATCACGAGAATCGTCCTGGAGAACTGGAACGAGTTTTCCTTCGGCCCGAGCGGCATCTCAGGAATCCCGCGGCCCGGCCTTTTCGGCATGGAGCTCGGCATGCACGATGCGCAGGTCTATCTGTATTTTTTGATGATCGGCCTCTGCATCATCACAATCTTTGTCGTGAACCGCCTCCAGGATTCCCGGATAGGACGGGCCCTCCTCGCCCTTCGGGAGGACGAAATCGCCTGCCAAGCCATGGGCATCGATAAGACGAGGGTGAAGCTGACGGCATTTGCCCTAGGCTCCACCTGGGCAGGCCTTGTCGGCGTCATCTTCGCGGCGAAGACAACCTTCGTCAATCCCGCGAGTTTCACCTTTCTTGAATCGGCCATGATCCTCTCCATCGTTGTTCTCGGTGGCACGGGCTCCATCATTGGTATTGTTATCGGCGCCCTCGTTTTAATACTGCTTCCGGAATATCTCCGCGCCTTCAGCGATTACCGGATGCTGCTCTTTGGAATCATCATGGTGATCATGATGATCTTCCGTCCCCAGGGGATAGTGAAGGGTATCCGCAAGATCTACGAATTTCATACGGAGGATGACAAATTAAAGAAATTATGAGCGCCATCCTTGAAACAAAGAACCTGAGCATGAATTTCGGTGGACTGAAGGCGCTGGACCGTCTGAACATCGATGTACTTCCCGGTGAGATCACAGCCCTCATCGGGCCGAACGGCGCGGGGAAGACGACATTGTTCAATTGCATAACCGGGATATATTCCCCAACAGAGGGCAATATCTTCATCACCCCTCCGGGCGAAAGAAGGAAAAAGATAACCGGCCTCAACATAAACAAAGTGACGGAAAGCGGTGTCGCCAGGACATTCCAGAATATACGCCTCTTTCCCGACATGACGGTGCTCGAGAATGTGATGGTCGGCCGCCACTGCCGGACGAAATCCGGCATCCTTGGCGCCATCGTCAGAGGCAGGGGTACGATGGCGGAAGAGAAATCAATTGTTGCAAGAAGCTATGAGATCCTGCAAAGAATGGGGCTTGCAGGACACGTGAATCTGTTAGCCAGGAACCTGCCCTACGGCGCCCAGCGCCGCCTCGAGATCGCAAGGGCTTTAGCAACGGAACCTTTCCTCCTTCTCCTCGATGAGCCCGCGGCGGGGATGAATCCGCAGGAGACGAAAGACCTGGAAGCATTGATTATCAACATCCGCGACGAATGGAAGATTTCCGTCTTTCTTATTGAACACGACATGAGGCTGGTCATGGGGCTTTCGGACTCTGTTTATGTGATCGACTATGGCGAGATGATAGCGAAGGGGACGCCACAGGAAATCAGACGGAACCCGGAAGTGATAAAGGCCTATCTGGGAGAAGACGTCAGTGCTTAACCTCAGGAGCGTCAAGACCTTTTATGGCAACGTCCAGGTATTGAAGGACGTCAGCATCGAAGTATCCCAGGGGGAGATCATCACCCTTATCGGTGCGAACGGAGCGGGCAAGACGACTACGCTCATGTCGATTTCAGGGATCGTGCCGCCCCGGGCCGGCGAGATTCTCTTCGACAAAAAACCGATCCACAATTTGAGTCCCGACAAAATCGTCGGAGCGGGGGTTTCCCTCGTCCCTGAAGGGCGTCGCATATTCCCGCGCCTGACGGTGATGGAAAATTTGGGCATGGGGGCGTTCCTTCGAAGCGACAGGGCAGAAATAAAAAAAGATATAGATCGCATCTTCGAACTCTTCCCCATCCTTGCGGAGCGTCGTCATCAGCAGGGCGGCACTCTGAGCGGCGGGGAGCAGCAGATGCTCGCCATCTCGCGGGCCCTCATGGCGAGGCCACGCCTGCTTCTGCTCGATGAGCCATCTTTGGGTCTTGGCCCGATTTTCGTCAAACTAATTTTTGAAATCATCAGAAAAATAAATAGGGAAAGCAAAACCACCATCTTTCTTGTGGAGCAGAACGCCCACATGGCCCTCAAGGTCGCCCATCGCGGTTATGTTATGGAGAACGGCCGCATCACGCTGGAAGGGACTGCCGATACCCTTCTCCATAATGAGGATGTGAAGACGGCCTACCTGGGAATATGAATTGTATTGGTTCTCTATGCGGCGTGAGGATCTTGTTTACTTCAGCTTCTTCTCTATCTCTTTCCAATTCTCGACGACTTCGGCATCCTCCATTGAATCAAAACTGAAGGCAAGCGGTTTATACTCTTGGGCGGATTCAATCACGTCCGGCCCTCCGATTATCGCCTTAATCTGCAAATCCCTTTCTTTGATTTCACTGAATACATCTCCTTGACCCCAGGGAAGTATAGGC
>DATJBN010000193.1:0-7951 GCA_035515335.1 Syntrophales bacterium
TTCAAGGCCGGCAATGCTAGATTTCATAGAGCTCACCACAGGAAGACAGAGCCTTGAACTCCGCATGGATGAAATCGCAGTTGGAGGGGGTTCGTCCATCGTCGGAAAGACAATCGAGGACTCGGAAATCAGGCAGAAATATGGCCTGATTATTGTGGCGGTAAAGAAGGATTCGGGGCAGATGATATTTAATCCCCTGGCAAACTACACCATCTCCGCGGGCGACAAGCTCATAGCCCTGGGGGAGGTTGAAAACGTAACTCTCCTTGCCAGGGACGCGCTATGAGGTTGTACATAGTTGCGTCGCATAAGCCTCTATTATCTTCTAGTGCCTAGGGCCGGACTCGAACCGGCACGATACTAAGTATCGAGGGATTTTAAGTCCCTTGCGTCTACCAATTCCGCCACCCAGGCATGTAGTCAACATCGAGAGAAATTCATAATATCTTTAAAAAAACGTGTCAAGATTTTAATTGGATGTTATAAACGCACAAATCTTTTTCACCAGGAGTGAAGACGGTGCTCGAAGTAGACAAGCTGATTTCCGGGGGCAGGATGCTCCTCATGGACGAAAGAAACACTGTGATTGCGGATGGTGCCATTGCCGTCGAGAAAGAGAAGATAGTCGCCTTAGGCGAAAGAAAAGATATAGAGAAGAAATGCATCTCCCGTGAAATCATCGACGCGCAGGGATCTCTTGTCATGCCGGGCCTCATCAATTGCCACAACCATGCGCCGATGACATTTTTCAGAGGCTTGGCGGACGACCTCGAGTTGATGGACTGGCTCAACAACTACATTTTCCCCGCCGAGGCGATGTTTGTGAACAAGGAATTCTCTTATCTCGGGGCATTGCTCGCCTGCGCGGAGATGATCCGGTCCGGAACGACGACCTTTTGCGACATGTACATATTTGAGGATGAAGTGGCGAGGGCGGCAAAGGAAGTCGGCATGAGGTGCCTCGTTGGCGAGGTATTGTTCGATTTTCCTTCTCCCAGCTTCAAAACACCGGAAGACGGTCTGCGATATTCCGAAGACCTGATCCGGAAATGGCATGGCGATCCGCTCGTCAATATCATGGTAGAGCCCCACGCCCTTTACACCTGCTCCGAGACGTTGCTCCTTGGTTCAAAGAAGCTTGCCGAAAGATACGGTGTGCCTCTTGGAGTCCACTATCTCGAGAGCGCATCGGAAAGGAAGCAGCTTACGGAGCAACTGGGGAAAAGACCAACAGACTTCCTGCGCGATCTGGGATATCTTAACGACCGCTTCATCGCCTTCCACTGCGTGTGTCTTGATGAAGAAGACATGCGGATCTTCGCCGATAACGGCTGCAAGGCGGTGCACAATCCGGAAAGCAATATGAAGCTCGCCTCGGGTGTCGCACCTGTACCCGACATGATGAAGGCGGGAGTCACTGTCGGCCTGGGCACTGACGGTTGCGCGAGTAACAACAACCTCGATATGTTCCAGGAGATGGATACCGCCGCCAAGCTCCACAAGGCCGCGAAGCTCGACCCCACCGTCATGGACGCCCGCACGGTCGTGCGGATGGCAACATGTGAGGCGGCCAGGGTTTTAGGGATGGAAGGAATCGCAGGTTCTCTTAAAGTGGGAATGAACGCAGATATAATAATCATTGACCTCGACAGGCCTCACTTGACACCCCTCTATAATGAATATTCTCATATCGTATATGCGGCTAACGGATCCGACGTCGACACGGTCCTGATAAATGGCGATGTTGTTATGCGGCAACGAAGGCTCCTTACGATAGATGAAGACAAGATAATGGAAGCCGTGAAGGAAACAGCGGGTAAGATCAAAGAGCGGTTCGGCGCGAGATGAGTATGGCAGGCTCACAAAACGGCATGAAACTGGATATCGTGATCCGGGGCGGCACGCTCCTGACCATGTCTGAGAACATGGATGTCATCGATAATCCAGTGATAGGCATCAAGGATGGAAGGATCGCATTTGCAGAGCCCGGCAATCTTGAGGGCAAGAACCTCTACACCGCAAAGGAAGTGATCTCAGCCTCCGGCTGTCTCGTCCTGCCGGGATTAATCAACACCCATACGCATCTTCCAATGGTATGCTTCCGGGGCCTTGCCGACGATCTCCCGCTCATGGAATGGCTTAACAACCATATCTTCCCCGCTGAGGCGAAATTCGTGTCGCGGGAGATGGTCTACAGCGGCGCCATGCTCGCGATCGCCGAGATGATACTTTCCGGTACGACGACATTCTGTGACGCCTACTTCTATGAAAGCGAGGTGGCCCGCGCCGCCGTTGCTTCGGGCATGCGCGGGGTCGTGTCGCAGGGGTTCATCGATTACCCTGCCCCGACCGATCCGGTAAGAATTGCCGATATCGCGGAGAGGTTCATCAACAAATGGCGGTCGCTTTCTCCTCTTATCAGCCCTGCCCTCGCCTGTCATTCGCCGTACGCCTGTTCTCCTGAAACTCTGTCCAGCGTGAAGGAGGCTGCTCGAAGAAGAGACGTCCTCTTCAGCATCCATGTCTCGGAGACCCGGGACGAGGTCGCAATTCTAAAAGAACGTTTCGGCAAGACCCCTGTCCAGCATCTCAACGATCTCCACATCCTGGATGATCGGACGCTTGCCGTTCACTGCAACTGGCTCGAGGACTTTGAAATAGAGATGCTCCACTCCCGCGATGTAAAGGTATCGCACAACCCCGAGAGCAACATGAAACTCGCAGCGGGCTGTGCTCGAATACCCGTCTTCATCGGTAAGGGAATCGCCGTAGGACTCGGCACAGACGGCTGTGCGAGCAACAACGACCTCGACATGATAAGAGAGATGGGAACCACGGCCAAACTCCACAAGGTGGTCCAGATGGATTCCACGGTAATGGACGCAAAGACGGTTCTAAGTCTGGCCACGTCAAACGGGGCAAATGCCCTGGGATTGAAGAATCTGATCGGCTCTGTCGAAGCAGGCAAGCTCGCGGACATCATCATAGTTGATACCAATAAACCGCATCTTGCACCCATGCACGGACACTATTCGCAGCTTGTCTACGCGGCCTCCGGAGCAGATGTCAGAACAAGCATCATCAACGGAAAAGTGGTAATGCAAGACAGGAAGCTCCTCCTCATCGATCTCCCCTCCGTCATGCGAGAGGTGAGAGATATAGCGAAATCTATCGCAGGCAATTAATCTATCTAAGGAGGTCGGCACATGACTGACAGCAAACTCTCCACAAGAGGAATCTTATGGGTGGCCGTAGTTCTCCTATTCCTCTATCCCGCAAGCTCGTGGTCTCTTCCCCGTGAAGTAACATTCTTCCCCGGTTCAGCCCAGGTTTCAGAAACGGCAAAAGTCAAACTCGTACCGGAAGGAACCGGTCAGAAGAAAGCCATTATCGTCCTTCCGGGACAGGCTGACCCGTATTCTCTCATCGTACTGCCGGCCCCCGCTACGAAGACGAGGATCGATGACGTAAGCCCGCGGCAGGTGACACGTCAGAATGAAGAGAGGATCGCAGCGCTTGTCAAGCAGCTGGAGAAGCTCAAAGAGTCAAGAAGAGCGCTCCAGGCCGGGATCCGCGCCCTCGATACACAGGTTCAATTCTGGCAACTCCAGACCAAGGCGAAGCTGAAGACTATGGCGGATGTTTACACTATGTCTGCTGCTATCAGCAAGGGCGTTGAGAAGGCCTACCAGGACAAGCTCACGAAAGAGTCCGACTTGGAAAAGCTAGACAGGCAATTGAAAGAGGCACAGGATGACCTCGACCGTGCCGCGGGGCGCAAGGAGACAGCCTGGGAGGTGGCTATTCTCCTCTCAGGTTCACGCGGTTCCGAAGAGACGATCACATATACGTACACCATGAACGGCTGCGGCTGGCAGCCCCTGTACCGCCTTGAAGCAGTACCCGGAGAAAAACAGATCATATTCACATGGCAGGCGGAGATCTGGCAGAGCTCCGGCCAGGACTGGAACAATGTGAACATCAATCTGGCGACTTTGAGGCCGCCTTCATCGATATCTCCGGCGGACATGACGCCGTGGATCATCAAGCCCCGTCCTTCACCGCACAGGGATGCGACCCCACAGAAAACCTCAGGAAGGCAGGCAAAAAAGGAGTTTATGGCGGCCGCGCAGGCGCCGGAGGAAGCTGTTGGAGGCGTGACGGAGGTTAGACAAACCACCTATTCACTCTGGCAGATAGGGAAAAGGAGCATCCCCGCCGGTGCGAAACAGAAGGTAAAGATCGAAGAGGAATCGTGGCCGTCCGAATTCACATATCTCGCAAGGCCGTCGCAGGGAAGCCAGGTATTTGTCATGGCAAAGGTAAAGTTTCCGGAGTCGAAGGACATTCCCGCCGGAAACGGCCTCTTCGTGATCGACGGAGCGATTTTGGGAAAGCGGATTTTTTATCTGTCAGGCCAGGAGGCGACGGTATTCTTCGGCATAGACCCGCTAGTTACGTCAAAGATGCAATTACTTTCGAAGAAATCCGGCGAGAAGACGTTCCTCCAGGATAAACAGACTTACTCCTGGGAGTGGCGCACGGATCTTCGGAACGGGAGAAAGTCAGCAGTTAAAATCCTGGTCGAGGAGCCGAATCCGCAGCCCAGGGATGAAAGGATTGAAGTGACGCTATCGAATGAGCCATTGCCCACCGAAAAGACTGTTTCGGCGCTTACATGGGACATCGACATCCCGCCAGGTCAAAGGAAATCCATTCTGACCAAAGTCAAGATCGAGGCGCCCAGAAATATGGATATCGACCTTGGATGGAGACAGTAGAAGGTTTATAGAGTTGCCGTATGCGTAGAAAAGTAAAAAAGAATGACCGGGGTGAAATGCAGATAGTTGCAGGCGATCCCTTGCTTTGCGCTCACGCGACCGAGATCGCTGCGAGGCAGAAGAAGATTGAGGCGAGAGAGCGTCAACTCACAGGAGCGCGCATGGGCCTCGCCGATTTTGCCTCCGGCCATGAGTATTTCGGCCTCCATAGACACGGTGACGAATGGGTGTTCCGCGAATGGGCGCCCCACGCCACTTCTATTTTTCTTATTGGCGATTTTAATGGCTGGCGCATGGATCACGAGTTCTCCCTCCGGCGGCTTACGGAAGGCGGGAACTGGGAGTTACATCTTCCGCAAGCCAAGCTCAAACATGGCGATCTATACAAACTGTCGGTTCACTGGCCGGGAGGACACGGCGAGCGAATTCCCGCATACACGCGACGTGCCGTTCAGGACCCGAATACAAAGCTCTTCGCCGCTCAGGTATGGACGCCGGCTCCCTATCAATGGTGCGTGAAAGCATTCACGCCGTCTCGGGAGGCACCCCGGATCTATGAGGCCCACATTGGCATGGCACTGGCCGAAGGGAGGGTCGGAACCTTCAACGAGTTTAGGGAGAATATTCTACCGCGCGTCGTAGATGCAGGCTATAACACCCTCCAACTAATGGCTATTCAGGAGCACCCCTATTACGGCTCGTTCGGTTATCACGTATCAAGCTATTTTGCCGCTTCATCACGTTTCGGCACGCCTGAGGATCTGAAACATTTGATCGATGCTGCCCATGAGGCCGGCATCTCGGTACTCATGGACATCGTACATTCCCATGCGGCCAGGAACGAACAGGAGGGCCTCAGCCGTTTCGACGGCACGCTCTACCAGTATTTCCATGAAGGTCCGCGCGGCTTTCACTGGGCCTGGGATTCACGCTGCTTCGACTATGCAAAGCCCGAGGTCCTCCACTTCCTTCTCTCCAATTGCCGCTATTGGCTCGATGAGTATCACTTCGACGGCTTCCGTTTCGACGGCGTTACAAGCATGCTTTATCTCGACCATGGTCTGGAAAAGATATTTACCCGTTATGCTGATTACTTCGGCAAGAATGTGGATGAGGATGCGCTTGTATATCTCGCCCTCGCCAACAAGGTCGTTCATACCGTGTGTCCTGCTGCCGTCACCATAGCCGAAGACGTGAGCGGAATGCCCGGACTTGCCGCGCCGCGTGAAAAAGGAGGCTATGGGTTCGATTACCGCCTAGCCATGGGTGTCCCCGACTACTGGATCAAGCTCATCAAGGAAACACCCGACGGGAAGTGGCCCATGGGCAACCTGTACTATGAACTGACCAATCGCCGGGCTGATGAGAAGACGATCGGGTATGCTGAATCCCATGATCAGGCCCTCGTGGGAGACAAGACGCTGATCTTCCGCCTGATCGATGCAGATATGTACGACCATATGAGCGTCTTTCAATCCAACATCAGGGTCGAGAGGGGCATCGCCCTGCACAAGCTCATCAGACTCGTTACGCTGGCAACCGCAGGCAACGGTTATCTAAATTTCATGGGCAATGAATTCGGCCATCCTGAATGGATAGACTTCCCCCGCGAAGGCAACAACTGGTCATACAAGTATGCACGCCGCCAGTGGGGATTGCGCGATGACACCAATCTCCGCTACCGCTTTCTCGCCGAGTTCGACAAGGCAATGATGCACCTGTCAGCGGAATATGCCTTATTCGATGCGCAGAAGATAAGGTTGATCCTGGAGCATGAGGAGAACCAGCTGCTGGGCGTCGAACGGGCGGGGCTCGTCTTCCTCTTCAGCTTCAATCCGGAGAAGTCCTTCCCCGACTATCCCATCGACCTCGAACCCGGCGAATACCGGCTGATCCTTGACAGCGACTCTGCAGCCTTCGGCGGGCATGGTCGCATCATAGCCGGGCAAACCCACTTCACACAGCCGACCAGGCTACTCGACGGCTCCTTGAGGCATCGCGCCACGGTCTATTTGCCGACCCGAACGGCCTTTGTGCTCCGCCGTACAGCATGAAGTTACAAACATCTTGAAGCGGTTATTCCTTTGAGACAAGTACGGTAACGTATGTGTCGCTGAGCGGCCCCCGCTTGCCTATGCCCTTCACCAGGTAATGCGGTGTTTCCTTCGCAAGCCAGTAGGTGAGCCTTGGGTGAAGGAGCGGGATCTCAACGACGACCTCCATCCTGTAGCAGTCAAATGTGCCTGAGGGCACTGTGATCATCTCGATGCCGCCAAGCCTTGCATCGACGGTAATCGAGTAGCCCGCGAAGTCGACCATGAATATCTTCCATGCTTCACCGGTTCCAAAAGGGAAAAAGCGGAGCAGAAAAAGAAGTGAACCGTCTACTGCAAACATCCGGCCGTCCGCGAGTTCATAGGACTCCGTTCTCTTTTTTCCGGATTCGTTCTCCTCAAGGAATATCTTCTTCCCTTCCCTCCATATCATCCCTTCGTGTTTGAGCTCTCCGTCAAACGCCACAGTTTTTCTTGTACCCGATATGAACCTTCCCCTTCCGTCCATGTTTATCCTGATATCCTCGCTGCTTTTTGACGAGGATAACAGCGAATGGTATTCGATCCCATCATTCCCGTGACGGATCTCCATTACTGCGCTCTCCCTCTCTTCCGCCTCACCCGTTATAGGCCGGGCTTCATAAGTATATTTTTCAATGAAGCCCGCGTGCTCTCCGCTGGCAGTGCTCTCCGCGAGGCACAGGACGACAAGCGCGATAAGAAAAAGACGCCGCTTCATGGCTTCGATTCCACTTGCAGGAACGAGATCAATGGAAGGATACCAAACCAGATGATGTAGCCCAGTGCAAGCGCCATGATGCCATCTATTCTCCTGTCAAAATACTTCGATCTCAAAAGGTCAATAAGAAAGTAAAGGAGCGTGAGTCCGTGGGGAAGTACAAGGAGCCACCAATAGAGAGGCGACATCCTGATCACGCCGAGACTGAGAAGGAATGCCGCAGAAATGAAGGCCATGCAGACTGCACAGATCGCGAGCATCACCGCAATTTGAGGGCCGAACATCACGGCAACCGATTTCTTCATCACTGCGAGATCCGCCTGCCAGTCGGGAATACCTGCGAGCGCATTTGCGGCGAGAACAGCAAAGAAAAGAGG
>DATJBN010000194.1:0-4824 GCA_035515335.1 Syntrophales bacterium
GCAACTATCTTGCCGTTCTTCATCGTCTGGAAAGGAACAGGGTGCGTGACCACGTGATGCTTCAGCCCTGTGGTCGCGTCTCCGCAGAATATCCCGGTTCCGAAGAACGTCTCTGCTTTTTCCATCGTCTCCCACTTCGCCCTGATTGCATCCGGCTCGATGCTTTGAGCCGCTTCGATTACCTGCTTCAGGACCCAGAGCGAGTTGGCGCTCTGAAGATAAATGGGGGTGTTCTCTCCGTATTTGGCGATCAGCCTCTTGCTGATGTCGTTCATGAGCTTCGGATTGGCGGGATCACCGGGAGTGATGCTGTGCATGAGCACGTTCTCCGCTGCATCCGGACCGGCGATCTTTGCCACCACCGAGAAGGGACATATGACGCCCATGAAGTAAAGCTTCTTGTTGCCCAACTCTCTCAGCCCCTTTATTATGGCGCCCAAGTGATTGGGCAGGCCCAGTCCCTGGCCGATAGCGTCCGCATCTTTGATCGCGTTGAGCTTCGCTGCTATGGGGCTGAAATCCTGCATCTCATTCGGAAAAAGAACCGGCTCTCCCGCCATCGACATTCCCACTGACTCCAACGCCTTGGCAAATATCGGCTTGAGAAAAGGAGCCGATCCGTCGTCCGCGGTGACGACGGCAACTTTCTTTACTTTGGGATAGTTCTTTTTCACGTAGTTGACGCCCGCGATAAAGCTCGCAGCCGTTCCGTCGTATGCCTGAAACGTGTATGGCGTGGATTTGTCGATCTCGCCCGGCTGGCCGGTGGAGAAGCTTATGATGTTAAGCACATTATTCGGGGTGGTCACAGGAGAGGACGCGGCTGAAAAGAATCCCGCCGGTCCAAGGATGAGCTTCACTCCCTTATCGAAGACCAACCTGTTAGCTGCAGAGCTCACGCCGTCCAGCGTGCTCTTTGCGTCCTCGACAATGACCTCCACCTCGTATTTCTGGCCTTTTACGGTGATGCCGCCTCTTTCGTTGATCATGTCGGCGGTCATCTGTGCCTCATGTGCGCCGGGTACGTCGTTGGGAGAGAAAAAACCGCTCAGACAGGCGATCATGCCTATGGTCAGTTTCTTCGCCGGTGCCGCCTGGGAATTCCCGACGAACACCGTCGTAAGGGCGACCGTCGCCAGTAACATGATTGAAACCGCGCCAATACCGAGTGTCCACAATTTCCTTCTTTCCATCCTTACCCCCTTCTTCTTAGTGAATTTGTCAACCGCAGTGAACTAACCCCTGCTTCACACTTCTCACATCTGTCCGGAAAACCTGCCCTCCTTTCTGTAGAACGTATCACTCTTGGCCGCGCCTGACGGCCGTAGCGCTCTTTCCGATGAAACGCGCCTCTCTCTCTCTCTCTTGTTATTACCTCTCTTGTCGCATTAAGAATGCTCCTAAGCACGACCTTGTCTCTTGGTCTGTCCATTCTTTGTGCCTTACCGCTTCGATCGCTTCTCCTTCGATCATTCGGCCGAAACACCCTTCTCGATGTACTTGAGCGCATTTCTCGCGGCAATCCTTCCCGAATTGATGGCAAATGCAGAGGACGCGCCCGTGGCGGCCTGAATGGGATAGCTATCTCCCCACATTCCGCCAACATCCATTCCGCCGGCGTAGAGGCCCGGAATGGCCCGGTCCCTTTTATCGATCACTTCCATTCGCTGGTTGACCTTGATGCCGCCGAGGGTTACCAAGAATATGGTACGCGCCTTGACGGCGTAATATCTGGGTCCCTTCAGCGGCCGTAGGTATTTCGCATCCTTCGCAAAAAGATCGTCGTGACCCTTCCTGCAGAATCCATTATATTCGTCCACCGTGGCCTTCAGTACCGCCGGCTCGACCCCCATCTTTGTCGCCAGCTCCTCTATGGAGTCCGCTCCGTGCACCTCGTTTGTCCCTTTGTCGAGGGCGTTGTTGATCTCTTCATCGAAGCCCACAGGCTTTGTTCCCGGAGCATTCTTCCAACCTGCATTCCGATGAATCCCATCCTCCATGTAGTATTGCTTGATGGAATCGTCGAACAAAGAATAGGTAAAACCTTCCTTGTGTCTCGCGTTTACATTGCCGACGGATGTGTCATAGAAAGCAATGCCTTCGTCACAGAACCGCTCGCCTGCCGGATTGACCCAGAGATCGGGTTGGAGCGCAACCATCTGCACCGGCCCGTAGGTGCGGAATTCCGGGGCCATAGGGCCAAAGCGGTATGCCTCGAGTACGCCCATCCCTTCTTCGGCTGCACCCACTTCCCATGCCATGCGAATACCGTCCCCCACTTTGTCGACAGTCCCGACGGGTATCATGTTTGTATCGATGTCAAAACCCGTATACTTCTTGACCCACGCTTTGTTGTTTGCGTATCCGCCACTCGCGATGATAACCACCGGAGATTGAACCGCTTCATCGTTGCCATCGTTATCCACGATCACCCCGGTAATGCGGTCGCCTTCTTTCGTGATCTTCGTGACGGGTGTCCCGGGCCTCAGGTCCACACCCTTTTCTTTTGCCTTGGTTGCGAGGGCCCTCACCACGGCAGCCCCTCTTCCTTTGACGATGTGATAGGTCCGTGGTCCCTCAGGCATGTTCGTTCCCACTTCGCTGAACTCGACGCCCGCTTTTTGAAGCCACGCAATCGTTGGCGCGGACTCATCCACGAAGGCCCTCACCATGCGTGCATTGGCCCGCCAGTGGCTGTACTCCATCATTCTCTTGAATGCCTCATCCCTGCTATAGGTGATATATCTTTCCTGCTGCATCGCGCTTTCGACCGCAAAGGTGCCTTCAAAGAAATTTGAAGTACCGCCTAAGGAGCGCTGCTTCTCAAAAAGGATGACCCTCGCACCGGCCTCTGCCGCTGTCAATGCTGCGGCCAGGCCGCATGCGCCGGAGCCGACGACTACGATGTCTACCTTTCCCGACATTGGATCCATCCTGCCTTCGTTGCCCCATCCCTTGCCCTTAAGACCAAGGGCTCTATGTCAGGGCTTTCTGCCCGCCGTCTATTACCACATACTGGCCCGTCATATAGTCCGAGGCTGCGGAGGCAAGAAAAACGGTCAACCCTTTGAGATCTTCATCCCCGCCGTAACGGCCGAGAGGGATGCGTGGGATTAATTTGTCCGCCATGCCTTTCAAGTGCTGGTCGTTGAGACCGGTCGGGAACCAGCCGGGGCAGATGGCATTGACGGTAATGCCAAAGCGCGCCCACTTGACGGCGAGGTCTTTTGTCATGGTCAGGACGGCGCCCTTGCTCGTCGTATAGACGACGGAGTTGACATTTTCGGGAAAGTCGCCGCCGAAGGCTCCTATGGAGCACATGTTGATGATCTTCCCTCCGCGCTGCTCTTTCATCACCCTGGCTCCCATGACCGACAGCTGGAAGGTCCCGTTAACGTTGAGGTTCATCACCCGCTGCCATTTGTCCATTGGGAAATCGAGCGCATCTGCGATCCAGCTAATCCCCGCATTGTTTATGAGAATGTCGAGCCTCCCCAACTCCTTCACGGTCGAGTCGATGAGGCGTTGGCAATCCTCCGCCTTGCTCACGTCGCACGCAATGGGAAGAGCCCTCACCCGCGTTTCCTCTTTGAGCTTTTCACACATTGCGACGCACCGTTCGATTTTTCTGGCGGCGACCACCACATCGGCCCCGGCTTCAGCAAGAGCCGTGGCCATCTGTGCCCCCAGGCCTACCGAGCCGCCAGTGACGACTGCGACCTTTCCCTTGAGTGAGAACATGTTCATCACGTGCATAGCGTTCCTCCAACCGTGCGCTTATCAGCGATAGGCAAGTTGCCTTCGCGCGTCTCACAGCTTCGGCGGGAATTGAGTCATACCCGCAAAAAGCGGATGGCCCTTCTTATTCTCGATCCGCGCAGCCCGCAGCGCCGCCGCCTTGTAGCGGTCGAAGTCAGCCAACTGGAGTATGGAAAGCTTTTGGGCCTCCAACGAGCCTTCGGCATGGATAGTGAGCACGTCCTCGTAAGAGGACGTGAGTTCCCTGACCAGCTTGACCATGCGCAGGCGGTCTTCCGTGGGGACGCCTGCTTTGCCGCCAAAGTACTTCTCCATGAGTGGCTTGGTCTCCGGATTGAAGAAGTCCTTTGAGGAAGGCACCGTTGCCACAATGCCACCGGCGATGTCCTGGATGTATTTCGTGGCGTCG
Source organism: Syntrophales bacterium (assembly GCA_035515335.1). Classification (GTDB taxonomy): domain Bacteria; phylum Desulfobacterota; class Syntrophia; order Syntrophales; family UBA2185; genus Fen-1135. The sequence goes on from DATJBN010000194.1 coordinate 4,169, forward strand.
TGCCAGTTATTCGCGAATTCGTACTTGCATATGTTGGCGATCATGGGGTTCGGGAATACTAAGTCGGAATCGGCTTCTTTGATGCAGTGCTCCACCGCGGCCCTTCCGAGGATCTCAACGAGCTCCGTGTACATGACGAGCCAGGTGAGCTTCTCACGGACGTGCGATACCTTTTCTATGCCGTTATACTCCGCCATAGCCACAGCGGCGCCGGTGAACAATTCCAGCTCGATGGCCTTGTACGTCTCGGCGCTGAGCCGATGGAAGTTCGCGAACATGTAGGCAACGTCCCCGGCAAATTCCCACTCTCCCTTCAGGAAAATCCTTTCCCTCGGTACGAAGACGTTCTCAAAGACGATTAAGGCGTCGTTGATGTAGACGCTGCCGGTGATGGGGTGATCGAAAAGGTCATAGTCTTCCGGTACCTCGGGCTCCGCGGAGATCATCGTCAAGCCGGGAGCATTCAGCGGAATGCCGAAGGCAACCGCGTAGGCTTTGTCATCTTCCCGCATGGCCCTGCAGGGGGCGATGAGAATCTCATTGCACGCAGGCGCCTGGCTGATGTGGGCCTTGGCGCCGGAGACGACGATGCCGTCAGCCCTTTCCTCCACGATACGCACGTAGAAGTCCTTATGCTGTATTTGCTGAGACGGGCG
>DATJBN010000195.1:0-7092 GCA_035515335.1 Syntrophales bacterium
CTTGCGGTAAAAGCGACAAAAAACGGGGCATGGTGGTAGATTAATATGATTTGCAGTTCTTCGAAGTATTCAGGTGTGATCATTAATGCATTGACGGTTATTCTCCTCTTAGGTGCGCTTATCGTCTCCGGCTGCGCGAACAAAGAAAAACCCGCCCCGCCCCCGGTACCCGTTGTCGCTGCACAGGCTGTAGCAAAAACGATCCCCGTGCAGATCAATGCCATCGGAAACGTCGAGGCTTATCAAACCATATCCGTGAGAACACAGATAACCGGCGAGATAACGAAGGTCAATTTCAAGGAGGGACAGGACGTAAGTAAAGGTTATCTTCTCCTCCAGATTGACTGCAGGCCGTACGTAGAAGCGGTGAAGCAGGCAGAGGCCAACCTGGCAAGGGATGCAGCCCAGTACAAAAATGCGCAGTCGGAATTGGAACGGTATACCGCCCTCCTGGAAGATCAATTTGTTACGAGACAACAGTATGACCTTGTCCGTACGAATGCCGCCGCCCTGGAAGCCACGCTGAAGGCGGACAGGGCTGTTATCGAGAACAATCGTGTTTCGGTGCAATACTGTTCCATCTATTCCCCTTTGAGCGGCCGGACCGGATCGTTGAAGATTCATCAGGGCAACATAGTGAAGGCAAACGACATAGAGGTAGTTGTAATCAACCAGATCCAGCCGATATATGTCACCTTCACTATCAACGAAAAGGACCTCCCCGAGGTTAAAAAACATCAGACATCAGGAGGCCTGAAGGTTGAGGCGTTGATCGCACCAGGGGAACGTCCGGAGGTGGGGTCCCTCACATTCATAGACAATGCGGTCAATAAAGTAACAGGGACGATTACGCTCAAGGGTACCTTTGCGAACCGCGAGAAGCGATTGTGGCCGGGGCAGTTTGTCAGTGTCATTCTGACAGTTGCAACTCAGCCCAATGCCGTAATGGTTCCTTCACAGGCCGTTCAAACAGGCCAGTACGGGCAGTATGTCTTCATCATCAAGCCGGACATGACGGCAGATATGAGGCCCGTAACTATTGGAGCGACTGTAGGCGGGGAGACTGCAATCGTGAAAGGGGTCCAGGCGGGCGAGCGGGTTGTTACGGACGGTCAATTGCGTATTATACCAGGGTCTCAGGTAGCGATTAAGGAAGCTCCGTAATAGATCGCGAAACAGATTCATGAATCTATCAGATATCTTCATACGCCGACCGATAATGACAACGCTTGTCATGACGGCTATACTTCTATTCGGGTTCGTCGCTTATCGATCCCTGCCTGTGAGCGACCTTCCCAATGTCGACTTCCCTACAATACTGGTTACAGTCAACCTGCCGGGCGCAAGTCCGGAAACGATGGCCGCCACGTGTGCTACACCGCTTGAGAAGCAATTCTCTACAATCGCCGGCCTTGATTCCATGACCTCGACGAACGGTCTGGGTATTACGAAGATAACGCTGCAGTTCAACCTGAGCCGAAACATCGATGCGGCGGCACAGGATGTCCAGACCGCCATAGCAACAGCGGCGAGCCAGCTCCCGCAGAATCTCCCCACTCCTCCGACATTCAGAAAGGTGAACCCGGCGGACTGGCCCATTCTTTATCTCGCCATGAGTACGGCAACACTGCCGCTCTCGACGGTCGATGAGTACGCGGAAAATATGCTTGCTCAGCGTATTTCGATGATCAACGGAGTGGCCGAGGTTATGGTGTACGGGTCTCAGAAGTATGCCGTTCGCGCCCGTATTGATCCAAAGGCTCTTGCTTCAAGAGGGATAGGCATCGACGAGGTTGCGAGCGCAATCGCGTCGGGTAATGTGAACATCCCGACAGGTACCCTGTGGGGCAGTCATCAGGCCTTCACCGTGCAGGCGACCGGTCAGCTCAATGATGCGGCAGCTTACCGGCCGCTCATCGTTGCCTACCGCGGCGGCTCTCCGGTCAGACTTGGTGAACTAGGCCACGTGATTGACAGCGTCCAGAATGACAAGATTGCCGCGTGGTACAATGGAAACCGAGCCATAGTCCTCGCCATACTTCGCCAGCCGGGGACCAATACCATCGAGGTTGTGCGATCGATCAAGGATATTCTTCCCAGCTTCCAGCACGACCTTCCTGCATCGGTGAACCTGGATATCCTGTATGATCGATCTGTGCCGATAAAGGACTCCGTCAATGATGTTCAGTTCACACTAATCATGGCCTTGATCCTCGTTGTCCTTGTAATCTTTGTCTTTCTCCGTAACCTTTCGGCGACGGTAATCCCGAGCCTGGCCCTGCCCATGTCCTTGATAGGGACATTTGCCGTGATGTATCTCTGCGGCTACAGCCTCGATAACTTGTCCCTGATGGCGCTGACGCTCTCAGTAGGCTTCGTGGTAGATGACGCTATAGTGATGCTGGAGAATATTGTACGACACATGGAGCACGGTGAAGGTGTAATGGAGGCTGCTTATAACGGATCGCGGGAGATCAGCTTTACCATACTTTCCATGACCCTCTCACTTGTCGCCGTTTTCATTCCCGTCCTCTTCATGGGCGGCATCGTCGGGAGACTGCTTCATGAGTTTGCCGTCACAATCGCCGTTGCGGTTCTCATCTCGGGTTTTGTGTCGCTGACATTGACCCCTATGCTCTGCAGCCGTTTTCTGCGTCCTCCGGCAGAAGAACGGCACGGCCGTCTCTACCAGATTTTCGAGAAGTTCTTCGAAGGTATGCGGGGAATCTATGAGACTAGTCTCAAGTGGGCAATTCACTACAGGAGAACAACCCTGGCCGTATCGTTTCTTTTCCTGGCCGGGGTTATAGGGTTATATTTCGTGACGCCCAAAGGATTTCTCCCCAGCGAGGACACCGGTCAGATTGTCTGCTTTACAGAGGCAGCCGAGGAGATATCTTTCCAATCCCTTGTCGAGCATCAGAGGAAACTAGCCGAGATCGTTGCTCAAGACCCAAATATCGATGGTTTCATGTCCAACGTTGGCGCGGTGGGAAGCACCGTATCTTCCAATATCGGCCGCATGTTCATCCGTCTTAAGCCAAGGAAAGAGCGTCGTCTCAGTGCAGACGAGGTAATCCAGGAGTTGAGACCGAAGCTCGCAACTACTCCGGGGATTCGCATTTTCATGCAGAACCCGCCGCCCATCAACGTCGGCGGACTCCTGACGAAGAGCCAATACCAGTATACCCTTCAGAGCTCAGATATGAACGAGCTTTACAAACACGCGCCTTTGCTCGAGGCTAAGCTGAAAGAGTTGCCCGGGTTCCTTGATGTAACGAGCGACCTGCAGATAAAGAGTCCCCAGATCTACGTGAAGATCGACAGGGACAAGGCATCCGCCCTCGGCCTCAGCGCCGGTCAGGTGGAAGACGCTCTTTACAGCGCATACTCATCCCGTCAGATATCGACGATCTATGCACCTACGAACCAGTACTGGGTCATCATCGAGCTGGAACCCGAGTATCAGATGGACCCCTCGGCCCTTTCTCTTCTTTATGTCCGGTCATCTTCCGGCAATCTAGTTCCCCTAAGCACGGTTGCAACCCTGGAACGCAGCGTGGGACCGCTTACTGTCAACCATTTCGGACAGATTCCGGCTGTGACCGTATCGTTCAATCTTGCCATAGGGAAATCACTCGGCGATGCCGTTGCGGGTGTGGAGAAGACTTCGAGGGCTGTCCTGCCCCCGACTATTACGGGGAGCCTGCAGGGCACGGCACAGGCCTTCAAGTCGTCCATGGCAGGGCTCGGAATACTGATCCTTGTTGCAATTCTGGTGATCTATATCGTCCTCGGCATCCTTTACGAGAGCTACATCCATCCGGTCACTATCATTTCGGGGCTCCCGTCAGCGGGCGTCGGGGCACTTATAACACTCTTGATATTCCACATTGATCTCAACCTTTACGCCCTCGTGGGCGTCATCATGCTCATAGGCATCGTCAAGAAGAACGCAATCATGATGATAGATTTTGCCCTGGAGGCTGAGAGAAAAGAAGGCAAATCGCCTGAGGAAGCAATCTTCCAGGGTGCTCTCATCCGGTTCCGTCCCATCATGATGACTACCATGGCGGCCCTAATGGCCACATTACCCATCGCCCTCGGATTGGGCGCAGGTGCAGAATCACGCAGGCCCCTGGGGATGGCCGTTGTCGGCGGGCTTATATTTTCACAGATAGTGACTCTCTACATCTCCCCCGTCATCTACATCTATCTCGACGGCTTTCAGAAGAGGGCGCAGATTTATCTGCAACGTTTCCGACATAAAACGTGAGAGTAGTTCTCGCCTAACTATTTTCTGGAATTTGGCCTAATCCTTTAAAAAATATGGTATACTTCGATCCTCCTCATGTGTATATAGGTTAGATGCAGCCGCCGCTTATCTATTCCTCTTTGCCAAGAAAACGAGGGAATGCATGAAACAAATGGTTAAATCTGTCATTGCAGACATTCTGATAGGTTTCATTCTCACCGCGCTCGTGATTGCTGCCTTCTACTTCGAATGGTCGCCCACGAGATACCTGGAATGCAAAGCATACGATGCAGTTTCCAACATTCGTGAAAAGGTCACGAACTCGCCCATCGTGATTGTTGGAATAGATGATGAAAGTATCGCGAATATGGGTAGATGGCCCTGGCCGCGGGGGTATGTAGCACGCATGATAGATTTCCTAAGCAAGTCGGAAGCGAAGGTTATCGGACTGAATATTATCTATTCTGAGAGTGATATGAACCAGGGACTCTCCGAGGTCAGAGATATCATCAAGAATATAGAGAACAGCACCCTCCTGTATAAGAATATGCAGGTAAATAGTGTCTATTCTTCACTGAAAGAATCGGAGAAGAAACTGGACAACGACGCCATCCTCTCGGCATCTGTGGGGGAGAGCAAGAGGGTTGTCCTGCCTCTGGTCTTTATTCTGGGCAGCCCGGTTGCGGGCAAAGAGTCCGCCATTCCGGATTATCTTAAGAACAATTCCATCCCAGTGTCTTCGGGAGGTGAGACCACGGCAACGAGAGAGATTGTCCCGCCGATCCCGGAGTTTGCTTCGAAGGCGCTTGCCCTTGGACACATAAATGTCATCCCCGATGCGGACGGAACCGTGCGGAGTGAGCCCCTAATGCTTTCTTACGATGGTCGGGCTTACCCGTCTTTCGGGCTTCAGCTCTCCCTGAAATATCTGAATTTCGATACAAAAGATGCAAGCATTGGAGGCGGCGTGTATTTTGGTAACAACAGTATCACCACCTCCGACAAAGGCGAGATGCTTATCAGCTTCAGCAGGAGCTTCCCCTATTTTTCTTTCTATGATGTCGCCAGCAACAAAGTGCCTCCCGAGGTCTTTAAAGATAAGATTGTCATCATAGCCCAGAGTGCAATCGGTCTCGGGCCGCTGCAGGTGACGCCAATCGGGCCTAATGTTCCTTCCTGGGGGATAATAGCCAATGTTGCCGACAACATCATCTCAGGTGATTATATAGTCCGCCCGGCCTGGGCATTCCCTCTCGAGATCGGCGTTACAGTATTTTTTGGACTATATCTCGCGCTTGTCATACCGAGGTTGAAGATAAGGATCAGCGTCCTTGTGTCGGTGCTCCTCCTCGCTCTCTGGATCGGCGCCGGGGTTTATATTCTCGTCAATTACAAATACTGGATTAAGCTCGTCCACCCCTCCCTTCTTCTGCTTATAGGTTACACGCTCGTCGTTACCAGAGGCTATCTCTTTACCGAAGAGGCCAAGGAGCGCATTGAGGCAGACAGTGTCGAAACGAATAAAATGCTGGGGCTTTCCTTCCAGGGGCAGGGCATGCTGGACCTGGCGTTCGAAAAATTCAGGAAGTGTCCGGCAGAGGATGAATCGGTCAAGGAGCTGCTCTACAACCTGGGCCTCGATTTCGAAAGAAAGAGGATGTTCAACAAGGCGGCAGCCGTTTATGAGCATATAGCGCAGGCGGGTGACTTCAAGGATATTGCGGACCGTACAAAGAAGCTGCAGGCGGCCGGAGACACGATGATGTTCGGCCTGGGAGGTGCCAAGAAAGATACAACGCTGCTGATGGAAGGCGCCGAGACGAAGCCCACACTGGGTCGTTATGAGATCATCAGGGAACTGGGCCGGGGCGCCATGGGTGTTGTGTACCTCGGCAGAGACCCCAAGATCAACAGGGAAGTCGCCATCAAGACATTGCGGTATGAGGAAATCGACGAAATGCAGCTTGCAGAGGTAAAAAAGAGATTCTTCAGGGAAGCTGAGGCTGCGGGAAAGCTCTCTCATCCCAACATTGTGACCATTTATGATGTAGGGGAGGACTATGACCTCGCGTATATGGCGATGGAGCTGCTGGACGGCAGTGACCTTACCGGGTATTGCCAGAAAGACCATCTGCTGCCGGCAGGTGAAGTGGTGAAGATCATATCTTCGGTAGCGCAGGCCCTCGATTATGCCCATTGCAGCGGCGTTGTCCACAGAGATATCAAACCCGCGAACATCATGATTCTGAGGAACGGTGAGGTTAAAGTCACGGACTTCGGGATCGCCAGAGTCATGACATCTTCAAGCACCAAGACCGGCGCGGTCATGGGGACTCCGAGTTACATGTCGCCGGAGCAGATCGTAGGACAACATGTTGACGGCAGGTCGGACCTCTTCTCATTGGGCGTTGTCTTCTACGAACTGCTCACCGGGGCAAGGCCTTTCGCCGGGGACAACATTACAACCCTGATCTTCAATATCACTAATTCGACGCCCGTGTCTCTCAAGGATATGGCGCCCGACATACCCGATAATGTCGTTTCCATTGTTGATAGACTACTGGCAAAGGACAGGGAAGCCCGATTCCAGCAGGGGAGGGAACTTGCGAGTGCCCTCGGTCTATAAACGGGTCGCAAGGAGATACAATTGGAAATCATCGCAGGGGGCAGGACGGACGTAGGACTTGTCAGAACGAACAATGAAGACAGCTTCTATGTCGATGAGAAGGAAGGGCTGCTCATTGTCGCCGACGGCATGGGAGGACATGCATCCGGCGAAATAGCAAGCAGGCTCGCCGTCGATGTAATGCGTGATTATTTCAAGACCGCTCAAGCGG
>DATJBN010000196.1:0-5941 GCA_035515335.1 Syntrophales bacterium
AGGCGACCTTGCGCTTTCGATACGGGGAAGCATTGCAATGGCCGCTTTTTCACCCTCCCCTACCAGATCCTCCGCCTGAGAAAAGTTGGCCCACTGAACCTTCTTTACATCCGGCCGAATAATGATATCGGCATTCATCAATTCATATTTTTCCAGCCGAGCTGCGGTTATCTCGGAGGCACGGTTAAATATATCCCTGACCGTGTTCAATTCCTCGAGCGAAGGCACGTCCCGATCTACGGCAACAGCGATCACGAGGTCCGCCCCTTCCTTCCTCGCAACATTGACCGGCACCATGCTCACTATGCCGCCGTCAGATAGAAGTTTCCCTCCCGCCTTCAGCGGCTCTACGGCTCCGGGTAAGGAGCTGCTTGCCACAATGGCCTCTCTGAGAGGGCCTTCCGCAAATATAATCTCCTCGCCGGTGATAAGATCCGTGGCAACTGCGCGAAAGGGTATGCTGGTATCCTGTATCAGGATGTCTGGTATGAAGTAGGCGATCATCGATTCGAAGTCGGCCGTCGACATCACTCCCGGCCTGAATAACATTTGAATTATGTAAATCTGGTTCTTCAGGAAGCTCTCAATCTTCTGTGCGACGCCTTCAGTTTTCTCTCCATACATGTTCGCCATGGCATTGATCGCTGAAGATTGAAAATCAGGGCTCGTAACATACGAGATCACCTTCTTCTCGAGATCGAAGGAAGTGATACCGCAGGCATACGCCCCTCCTACGACAGCGCCAATGCTGGTCCCGGCAATTATGTCGACAGGGATGCCCGTCCGCTCAAGGACACGGAGCACCCCGATGTGGCTAAGCCCGCGCGCGCCGCCCCCGCCGAGGGCAAGACCGATACGCTTCCTCGAGAACTTCATTTTGCATTTCTCATTTCGCCTTAGGAGCAGCCTTCTGCTGTGCCTGTTCTTTTGCTCTCCGCTTCAGACTCTTTTTCCGTCTGCTCCTTTTGCGGTCCAGTTCCTTCATCCGCTCGATCTTCTTGTGTCTTCCCATGAGGCCTCCTTTCTTCAATTGTTTGCTGTGTCAGTCACCTATGAGGATAGGAAAAGAAGGTACAGGTGTCAAGTGATAAGGAGAGTTGCTCTCGTGGGTTGGACTCAGATATTATTTCTGCCCTGCGTCCGGCTTCTCGGACGGTTCCGCTCCATGGCTCTTCTTGAGCGCTTCAAGCAGTTTGTCACGGTAGAAGTAGGCGGCAGCGACAAGAAGCAAGCTCACCCCGGCAATGAATAGGAGCTCCCTGTACTGATCGTTCCTGGCGCAGCTCCCGCTCACAGAAAGCAGGAAAGTGCCCAGCAGGCGTCCCGCAGTGGAGACACCGAGGAAGTGCCATGTCTTCATGTGGCTCGCGCCCATTATGTAGCAGAGATAGTCCTTCGGAAATCCGGGGATCAGAAACAGAAGAAATGAGACGAAAAGCCCCCTGTGCTCCAGGAAGTGGTCGTACTTCTCTATAACCGCCGGCTTTACGGCCTTCTCTACGAGGGGAAGGCCGAAGAACCTTGCCAGGGCGAACGCAATCCAGGAGCCGATGGTAAGACCGATGGTTGAATAAACCGTGCCAAGGCAGGCGCCGTAGATGTAACCGCCGATTAGGCCCGTGACTTCGCCGGGTATCGGCGCCGCCACGACCTGCAGGACCTGAAGTGCTATGAACACGATTGCGTCATACGGATGATATGAGTTAATTAATGCAATCGCTCTGCGCCGACTGGCAAAGTAAATGTATAACTCATAGTGGATGAAGAGGTATGTTGAGAGGATGATGAGAGCGAAAAGAATTGCTATTCTGAGGGCGAGACGTCCGTTCATCAAATGGTTTCGGTGATTCTCTTCATTCCTTCTTATCTTCAATCTTTTTGGCTTCTGCATTTCCGGGCTTTTCATCCGGCTCGGCCATAGCCTTCTTGAAGCCTTTTATGGCCTTGCCTATCGAACTCCCGAGTTCAGGAAGTTTACCCGGACCGAAGATAATAAGAACAATAACCAAGATCACCAGAAGGTGCATTGGTTGAAAAAGACCTTCAAACATGGTCTTAAGCCTCCTATTGTGGTTTGAATGATCCTCTACAACAAGGTGGAAAAGGATTCATTCATAGTTTATTTATGCTCATACTTTGTGAGATATGTCCAGGGTTTTCTATTTCTCATTTCACTCCGGTTGTTTGCGGCCCTTCTCGGAATTAATCTTTCAAGCCCTTCGTCTATTGCTTCAAGCTCTACTCGGTCCTCCGAGTGCTCCGTGAGAGAGGTCAGACAAGCAACGCAGCGTCCCGGTCTCCCCCGTTCCGCTTCCGGATCGCAGACAGCATCTTAACGATGGGAGAGGTAAAAAAATTGCCCTGTCAAGTTTTTGTAAATTGTAATCTGCTTGTTTTAGCGTTTGTGTTAGTATATAAACTCCGAAACTGAAGGGTTTGTCCAGCAGTTGTACTGAAATAATCTTGATGACACGGGAGATATGAGATGACTGACCAGGCGACATTCGAAGAGAGGTGCATCAATACCATCCGCTTTCTCGCTGCCGACGCCGTGGAGAAGGCCAAATCGGGACATCCCGGCATGCCTATGGGCGCGGCCGCAATGGCCTACACACTTTGGACACGGCACCTGAAGCACAACCCGGGAAATCCGACGTGGTACGACAGGGACCGTTTTGTCCTTTCTGCTGGGCACGCCTCGATGCTACTTTATGCAATGCTCCATCTCACAGGCTACGAGCTGACTCTGTCCGACATCGAATCCTTTCGCCAGTGGGAAAGCAAGACTCCAGGTCATCCGGAACGGCACTGCGCCCCGGGGGTGGAGGTGACGACAGGTCCTCTCGGGCAAGGTCTCAGCAACGCCGTGGGAATAGCCCTTGCTGAGGCTCATCTTGCGGCACGTTATAACCGGCCGGGCCACGAAATCGTAAGTCACTTCACATACGTTTTTGCGAGCGACGGTGATCTCATGGAAGGAGTGACATCCGAGGCGTGCTCTCTCGCCGGGCATCTCGGCTTGGGCAAACTTATAGTACTGTATGACGACAATCGCATCTCTCTCGCCGGAGCAACGTCCCTCACATTGACTGAAGACGCAGCGAAACGGTTCAAGGCCTACGGCTGGCACGTGCAGCACGTGGAGGATGGAAACGATGTCTCCGCAATAGACCGCGCAGTGAAAAGGGCAAAGGCGAAAAAAGGCAGTCCATCGATCATCTTCGTCAGGACCACTATCGGCTATGGGGCTCCCCACAAGCAGGGCACTTTCGAGGCCCACGGTTCACCTCTCGGTGCAGAGGAATTGCTCGCGGCAAAGAAGGCGTTAGGTTGGCCCGCGGAAGGTGCATTTCTCATCCCCGACGATGTCCTTGCCTTTTATCGAAAATCGATTAACCGCGGCCGCGCTCGGGAGGCGAGATGGAATCGATCATTCAAGAAATACGGTGTCGAATTCCCTGACCTAGCTGCTGAATTTAGGCGCATAATCGATGGGAAGTTGCCTCCGGGGTGGGAATCGAGTCTTCCTGCATTTCCAGAGGGCTCGAAGGATGTGGCAACGCGCAAGGCAGGGGAAAGCGTAATGCAGGCCCTCGCTCCGGTACTTCCGGAACTCATGGGAGGTTCCGCAGACCTCAATCCCTCGACCTTCACCTGGCTCAAAGGGTTCGGCGATTTCCAGAGGCCCGACGGACCGGAGGGAAAGACTCAGGGCGCGGTCGGCCCGGACTGGAATTACGGGGGACGCAATCTGCATTTCGGCGTCCGCGAACACGCGATGGGCGCAATCGCTTCCGGCATGGCGCTCCACGGAGGCTTCATTCCTTACACGGCCACATTCCTGACGTTCTCGGATTACATGCGCCCGCCCATGCGTCTGGCTGCACTCATGAGACTGCGAGTCATCTATGTCTTTACCCACGACAGCATCGGCCTTGGAGAAGATGGTCCCACACATCAACCGGTCGAGCAGGTGATGAATCTGCGGGCTGTTCCGAATATGACAGTGATCCGTCCTGCCGACGCAAACGAAACAGTTGAAGCCTGGAAGGCAGCACTTCTCAAGGATGACGGGCCAACGGCACTGATCTTCACCCGTCAGAATCTGCCTGTCCTCAATAGACTTGAGACGGCGCCCGCCGCTGGCCTGGAGCGCGGCGGTTATATCCTCTGGGAATCTGCGACAGGAAAGCCGGATATCATCCTGATTGGAACAGGATCGGAGGTGTCAATCGCCCTCGATGCCGGAAAGCGCCTTTCGGGAGAAGGACTCCGGATAAGGGTCGTATCGCTCCCCAGCTGGAGGATGTTCGATCGGCAGCCAATCGAATATCGTGATCACGTGCTCCCTCCAGATGTTAAGGCCAGAGTTTCAGTGGAGGCGGGGATAAGGCTGGGCTGGGAACACTATGTCGGACTCCAGGGAGCCATCGTCGGCATGGATACTTTCGGCGCCAGCGCCCCATATAAGGTTCTTTATGAAAAATTCGGCATCACAGCAGAGCGTGTAGTTGCGGCTGCGCGGTCACTGATAAAGTAACACGGCGGGCTTGATCCCCAGCCGACAGAAGCCGATCGGGACCGAAAATTATTCGCTAAGATTTATGAGGCACATATGAGAATGCAGCGGCGCTGCCGTTTTATCTATTTGCTCGCATCGCTTTTCCTGGTAGTGGAATTTGCCATACCGGCCGTCAGCCATTCATCGACCCTCTATGAGAAGTCGCTGAAGAAGCTGGAAGAGAACCTCAAGACAGCGTCTCCAGATGATTTCATGTTCATCGTGATGGGTGACAGCAGGGACAACGACGAGGTATTCAAGAAGATCCTTTCTACCGCGGCCAAGCTAAGGCCTCTTTTCATCCTCCACGGCGGAGACGCCGTCTTTACGGGCCGGGAGAAAAAGTTTGACCATTTTATCGACATCGCTGAAGGCGCATTGCCGGAGACTCCGCTCTTCGTGACTATCGGCAACCATGACCTGACGAACAACGTCAAAAGTGTCCACGGCAAGCAGATCTTTCAGGAGAAGATAGGCCCTCTGAATTACGCACTCGACCTCAAGAAGCTGGGCGTGAAGATAGTGGCCCTGGATAACTCTCTCTACGAGCTGACCCCTATCCAACTGCAATACCTTGAGGAACAATTGACAACGAAGAGAAAATACAAATTCGTTATCATGCACGTGCCGCCCGAGACAGACAGATGGCAGGACAGCCACTGCTTCACAAAAGGGGCGGACAGGCTTAAGCAGATACTGGCGGAGAAGAAGGTCTCCGTCGCTTTTTTTAGCCATCTGCACCTCTATGCCCAGGACGAAGTCAAGGGAGTTACGTACATAATAACGGGCGGTGCAGCGGCTCCCCTCCAGACGAGAGTTTCGTTCGGTGAGCACTATTATCATTTCATTGTCGTGAGAGTGAAGGACGGCAAGGTCTCGACGGAAGTCATCCGCACGGACTCCGATCTTGATAAGAACCTCACGCCCATGGAATAGAGGGACATCTGTTATGGCGAGGAGAGAAGACAGCGCAGAACCTGTTCCGAACCGCCTGATCCATGAGAAAAGCCCTTATCTCCTCCAGCACGCCTATAATCCTGTTGACTGGTACCCCTGGGGCGACGAGGCGTTTGACCGGGCAGGCAAAGAGAACAGGCCTGTCTTTCTTTCCATAGGATATTCCACATGCCACTGGTGCCACGTTATGGCCCATGAGTCCTTTGAGGACCCGGAGGTAGCGAGACTCCTCAATGAGGTCTTCGTCTGTATCAAAGTCGACCGCGAAGAGCGGCCGGACATCGACAAGATATACATGAATGCCTGCCAGATGATGACCGGGGCCGGAGGTTGGCCGCTGACCGTCGTGATGACTCCGGACAAGAAACCTTTTTTCGCTGCCACGTATATTCCTCGAGAAAGCGGCTTCGGCAGGATCGGGCT
>DATJBN010000197.1:0-17600 GCA_035515335.1 Syntrophales bacterium
GAGCCTTCCGGCGCAGACGTTGATTGCCTCAAGCTCCTGGGGAGACTCCACGTTAAACATCAGGATGTCCGACCGCAGGGCATACTCGATCTCATCGACCCTCTTCCCCACTCCTGAATAGACGACCTTGCGCGTATCCACACCCGCTTTAAGCGCCCGGTAGAGTTCACCACCCGAGACTATGTCCATGCCGCTTCCTTCGCTGATGAAGATCCGGAGGACCGCGATATTCGAATTGGACTTGACGGAAAAACAGGTGATATGGGGCACTTTGGCAAATGCCTCATCGAATACGCGAAAATGCTGCCTCAATGTCCTTTCGCTGTAAAGATAGAAAGGCGTGCCCACCTTCCGCGCGACCTCCGTGACGGACACTTCTTCACACCAGAGCTCGTTATCCTTGTAATGAAAATAATTCATCTACCCACGTGCTTTGTTTCATAAGTCCCTTTATTGTCATTTCGAGTGCAGCGAGAAATCCATGTCCCGAGTGGAGCGAGGGATATTAAATTCCTCCCGGAGCTGCCCAAAAACAAGATTCCTCGCAAGCCCCTTCGCATTGCTCAGGGCTTCGGCTTACCAGGAATGACATAAGGCGTTGGTTTACTTTTTTCCCGGCTCAACCTTCAATTGCGTTTGTTCCCCATCGACAACGACATCTGCGATGTTCGAGGCCTGACCGCATTGGTTCGAAATATCACATGCAACGACACGGTACGTATAGAAGTAACCGGACTTGACATTCGAATCGAGGTAGCTCACACCCTTCTCACCCGGCCGTGACAGCCTCTGGTCATTTACCGAGATGTCCGCGATGACCGTATATTCAAGAGGACACTCGGGGCACGTTGCCCCTTTGGCGCGAAGCTCACTCCTCTCGATCCTGTATTTCTGGAGCCCGCCGCGCGCTTCCGGCGCGGTCCAGCGCAGGATTACGCTCCCGATCTCGGTGCGACCGACCCTGAGATCGGTAATTGCAGCAGGCGGAGTGACACCCGTCGGCCGAGGATCACCTTTCTTTCCGCAGCCGGAAAGTGATCCCGCGGCAACGAGACCGCAGATCAAAAATATGAGAAAGGCCCTCGCTGCTTTCATCGCTTTTTCCCGTCTGTGATTTCGTTCAGTCTTCGCGCAACAAGCCTTCCCGATGTACCGCCGGCGCTCTTTTTTGCATCAACTGCTTGCCGCACGTCGAGAAGCGCATAAACGTCCTTACCGAATCCCCGATATAATTTTCGAAACTCGGGAAGTGTCAGCGCCCCCATGTCTTTCTTCCTTTCGATGCAATAGGCGACAAGGGTTCCCACTATCCGATGGGCATCCCGAAAGGGTACGCCCTTCGTCACGAGGTATTCTGCGACGTCAGTTGCCGTTGAAAACCCGCCTGTCGCGGCCCTTCGCATCTTCTCCCTGTTGAATTTCAGGCCTCCCAGCATCTCGCCCAAGATACTTGCACAGGCCTTCACCGTATCAACTGCATCAAAGAGCGGTTCCTTATCCTCCTGAAGGTCCCTGTTGTACGTCATGGGAAGCCCCTTCAGCATCGTGAGGACAGCCACAAGGTCCCCGTATACCCGTCCAGTTTTTCCCCGGATAAGCTCTGCCACATCCGGGTTCTTTTTCTGGGGCATGATACTGCTTCCTGTCGCAAAGGCGTCCGAGACCTCGACAAATTGAAATTCATCCGCCGCCCAGATGATAATGTCCTCGCAGAGCCGGCTCATATGCATCATCAGGAGCGAGGCGGCAAAGATAAATTCCGCGACAAAATCCCTGTCGGAGACCGCATCCATGCTGTTTGCCGATATTTTCGGAAACCGGAGGAGCCTCGCGACATAAGCCCTGTCGATCGGAAGACCGGTTCCCGCAAGTGCGGCCGACCCGAGCGGCATGACATTCACCCTTTTCAGACAATCGGAAAGCCGTTCCTTGTCCCTCTCAAACATCTCCCTGTAAGCAAGGAGATAATGCGCGAGGAGCACGGGCTGCGCCTTCTGCAGGTGCGTGTATCCGGGAAGGATTGTCTCTTTCTCCCTCTTGGCAAGCTTCACAAGCAGCGCCTTGAGCCTATCGACGACCTTTATTATTTCTCCGATCTCATCCCTGAGGTACAGCCTGACGTCAAGGGACACCTGGTCGTTCCTGCTTCTTCCGGCGTGAAGCCTCCCGCCTGCCTTTCCCGCCTTCTTTATCAAAGTCTTCTCAATTGCCATGTGGATGTCCTCGTCCTCAAGCCTGAAGACAAATCGTCCCTTCTCTATATCGGTGAGGATACTCTCCAGACCCTTCACTATCGCCCTCTCGTCCCTCTTCGAGATGATCTTCTGCTTCGAAAGCATCCGCGCATGGGCGACGCTCCCTTCTATGTCGTAGGGATAAAGTCGTTTATCGAACCCTATCGAGGCGGTGAACTCCTCCGCAGTTTTTGCCGTCGGCTTGCGAAACCTTCCGCCCCACAGTTTTCGTTTCTCTTCCGCCATCGGCCTTTAAGCCTTTCCTTTTTTTAAGAGTGCCCGAATTTTCAGCCTCAGGGCATTCAGCCTTATGAATCCTGTCGCATCCTTCTGATCGTAGACCCTGTCTTTTTCGAAAGTGACAAACTCCTCGCTGTAAAGCGAATTCGGCGACTTCCTCCCAACGACGATGCAATTCCCCTTGTAGAGCTTCACGCGCGCCGTGCCCGTCACATTTTCCTGCGTATCGTCCACGAACTTCTGTAGGACATTCATCTCCGGCGAATACCAGAAGCCGTTATACACGAGCTGTGCATACTTGGGAATCAGGGAATCACGCATCAGCATCACCTCGCGGTCCATCGTGATGGATTCGAGGGCGCGATGCGCCGCCCAGAGCACCGTGCCGCCGGGAGTCTCATAAACGCCTCTAGATTTCATCCCCACAAATCTGTTCTCCACCGTGTCGACTCTGCCGATGCCGTTGGCACCTGCCGTCTTGTTCATGCTCTGCAGAATCTTTGCAGGACTCATCCTGGCGCCGTTTATCGCAACCGGATTCCCCTTCTCGAAATCAATCTCAACGTACGTGGCGCGGTCAGGCGCCTTCATGGGCGACGTCGTGAGGACGAACATGTCTTCCGGAGGCTCCATCCAGGGATCTTCGAGTACCCCGCCCTCATGTGAGATGTGGAGCATGTTCCTGTCGCTGCTATAGGGCTTGTCTTTTGTCGTAGTTACCGGGATACCGTGTTTCTTCGCATAATCCATCATCGACCCCCTGGAGTCGAAGAACCAGTTCGGGTCCCTCCATGCCGCGATGATCTTTATCGCCGGATTGAGCGCAGTGTATGTGAGCTCGAATCTCACCTGATCGTTTCCCTTGCCCGTCGAACCGTGGGATACGGAATCGGCCCCTTCGAGTGCGGCAATCTCGATCTGTCTCTTCGCAATCAGCGGCCTCGCGAGCGACGTGCCCATCATGTACGTGCCCTCGTAGATCGCATTCGCCCGGAGCGCTGCAAACACAAAGTCCCTGGCAAACTCTTCCTGCAGGTCGTCTATGTACACCTTGCTGGCGCCGGTCTTGATCGCCTTTTCCCTGAGGCCGCGAAGTTCCTGTTCCTGGCCTATGTCCGCGGCAAAGGCAATCACCTCACACCTGTACGTCTCTTTCAGCCATCTCAAGATAACCGATGTATCCAACCCTCCAGAATATGCGAGAATAACCTTCTTTACTTCAGCAGCCAAAACCCAAACCTCCTGTAATCAGTATCTCCATGATCGCCTTTTGCACGTGCAGACGATTCTCCGCCTGGTCAATCACAACGGACTGCGGGCCGTCGAGGACGCCGGCCGTTATCTCCTCTCCCCGGTGAGCGGGCAGGCAGTGCATCACTATCGCATCTTTCCGCGCCCGGGAAAGCATCTTCTCATTGACCTGATAACCCTGAAATATTTTTTTCCTCTCTTCCTTTTCCGCCTCCTGGCCCATACTCGTCCATACGTCTGTATAGACCACGGCAGCGTCGCGGACGGCTTCGGAAGGATCGCGGAAGAGCGTCACACGCCCCTTCGCATTCTTCATCCCCCGGTCCAGAATGTCCCTTGCGGGCTCATACTTCTCAGGACATGCGAGGCTGAGCGATATCGGAAGTTTTGAAGCGGCATCGATCCAGGAATTTGCAACATTGTTGCCGTCACCTATGTAGGCTATCTTGAGCCCTTCGTATTTCCCCTTCTTCTCTATGATGGTGAAGAGATCGCTCACGATCTGGCACGGATGCTCCTGGTCCGTGAGTCCGTTGATAACGGGAATCGTCGCATACCGGGCAAAGTCTTCCACGAAGGACTGAGAGAATGTCCTTATCACAATGGCATCCAGGTACCTCGACATCACCCTCGCAGTATCGGAGATATCCTCCCCCCTTCCCACCTGCGTGTCGCGACTGTTGAGAAAGAGCGCTATCCCGCCCAGTTGATAGATGCCCACCTCAAAGGATATTCGGGTCCTAGTCGATGACTTGTCGAAAATCATCCCCAGAGTCTTTCCCGAAAGCGGAGTGTGGGAAGCGCCTGACTTGGTCATTCCCTTTATCTTTGCCGCTTTGCCGAATATGATTTCAAACTCGGCCCGCTCAAGGTCATAGAGGCTCAAGAAATCCTTTTTCATCTGTCCTTTATCACCTCACCCAGGATGGAGACTGCAGCATCCACGTCCTTTTCCGCAATCGTAAGCGGCGGGACGAATCGCAGCACGGTACCGCCGGTGCAGTTAATCAGGAGGCCCCGATCCATGCATGCATTCACTATGGGCGCACCATCAACACTTATCTCGATACCGATGATGAGACCCTTGCCCCTTATCTCTTTCATAATGGAGGACTTCTTTTTCAAATCCTCCAGCTTCTTTACGAAATAAGACCCGACCTTTTTCACGTTCTCGAGCACGCCGTCCGTCAAGATAGTGTCGAGCGTTGCCCGTGCCGCGGCCATGCCCAGCGGGTTCCCGCCGAACGTGGAGGCGTGGCTTCCCGGCTGGAAGACGGATGCGATCTTATCAGTCGCGAGCATCACTCCTATGGGAAAGCCGTTCCCCACGGCCTTGGCGAGCGTCATGATATCGGGCTTCACGTTGTATTGCTCGTACGCAAACAGCGTTCCCGTCCTTCCCATCCCCACCTGGACCTCGTCGAGGATCATGAGGATTCCTTTTTCGTCGCATACCTTTCTCACAGAAGAGAGATACTTGTCGTCGGGGATCCTCACTCCGCCCTCGCCCTGAATCGGCTCCAGCAGGACGCCACAGGTCTTCTCGGTAATCGCGGCGGAGAGCGCGGAGACGTCGTTGAAGGGCGCGTACTTGAACCCTTCGAGAAGCGGCGCAAAGCCGACTTGGAATTTCTCCTGTCCCGTCGCCGTCACGGTCGCCATCGTCCGTCCGTGGAAGGAGTCCTTCATGGTGATCAATTCAAATTTCTTTCCTCCCATCTTCTCATGGGCGTATCTCCGGGCAAGCTTTATGGCAGCTTCATTTGCCTCCGCTCCGCTGTTGCAGAAGAAGGCCTTGTCGGCAAAGGAGTTCTCGACAAGCTTCTGCGCATACACAATCTGCGGCTCGATGTGGTAGAGATTCGACACGTGGGTCAGGATCTCGACCTGCTTCTTTATCGCCTCAACGACCTTCGGATGCGAATGTCCCAGGCTGCAAACCGCGATACCCGCTACAAAGTCAAGGTACTCCTTTCCGTTGCTGTCCCAGACGCTGGCGCCCTTGCCTCTGACAAGGACGATGGGAAACCGTTTATAGGTGGACATGATATACTTGTCAGAAAGGGCCATCAATTCATCTGTCGTCATTTTCAATCGCACCTCGATCTATTCCTAAAGCACTATCTCCGTCCCGATGCCCCTGTCCGTAAAGACCTCGAGAAGCACGGCATGCTTCAGCCGCCCGTCTACAACGTGCGCCTTCTTCACACCGTTGTTGAGCGCCTTGAGACAGCACTTGACCTTTGGGTACATGCCGCCTTTTATGGTCCCTGTATCTATCATCCTGATCGCGTCTTTGTCATTCATCGTATGGACGAGCTGCCCCTTCTCGTCGATCACACCTTCCACATCGGTAAGCAGCACCAGCTTCTCCGCCTTGAGCGCGGCCGCCACCTCACCGGCAACAATGTCCGCATTGATATTGTACGTCTCCCCGTTTTCCCCCAGCCCGGTGGGCGCGATGACGGGAATGAAACCGTTATTCTCCAGGGAAGTTATCAGCTCGGTATTGATGCTCTTCACCTTCCCGACGAGACCGATATCGATGATCTCCGGCGGCGTATCCTTCGCCTTCTCATCGCTGAGGTAATATTTCTCCGCCCGGATGAGCTCGCCGTCTTTCCCGCTCAGCCCCACGGCCTGACCGCCGTGCTGGTTAATAAGGCCGACGATCTCCTTATTGACCTTGCCTACGAGCACCATCTCCACGATATCCATCGTCTCTTCATCAGTCACCCTCATGCCTTGGACGAACTTCGAAGCCTTGCCCAGCTTGGCCAGGAAGCTGCCGATCTGCGGACCGCCGCCGTGAACCACCACGGGATGGATGCCGATATACTTCATCATCACGATGTCTCTTGCAAAGAGGACCTTCAAGTCCTCATCGACCATGGCATGGCCGCCGTACTTGATGACGATGGTCTTGTTGTAGAACCTTCTTATGTAAGGAAGTGCCTCAACAAGAATCTCAGCCCGTTCGATGGACTTCCCTATATCCATATCAGTCTCCTGTTAAAGAATGTACCTGCTTAAGTCCTCATCCTCGACGATGTTCTCGAGCTTGTCCTTAACATAAGCGGCGTCGATAACTACTTCCTTCCCTGCCATATCCGGGGCGTCGAACGATATGTCATCAAGAAGGGTCTCCATGATCGTGTAGAGTCTCCTTGCACCGATGTTCTCCGTCCGCTCATTGACCACCGCCGCCACCTCCGCGACCTCGGCGATTGCGCCGTCAGAAAAAGAGAGCATAACTCCTTCCGTCGCCATCATCTCGATGTATTGCTTGATGAGGGCATTGTGGGGTTCGGTCAGAATCCGGATAAACTCGTCCTTCCCGAGTGAATCCAGTTCCACCCTTATCGGGAACCTTCCCTGAAGCTCCGGGATGAGGTCCGAAGGCTTCGAGGCGCTGAACGCGCCCGCAGATATAAAGAGGATATGATCCGTCTTTACCATGCCGTAACGCGTATTCACAGTGGAACCTTCCACGATGGGAAGAAGATCCCTCTGGACGCCCTCACGTGAGACATCGGGTCCGTGCGTAGAGTCGCTCCCCACGATCTTGTCGATCTCGTCTAGGAATATGATGCCCGACTGCTCGACCCTTTCCACCGCCGTCTTCGTTACCTTGTCCATATCCACAAGCCTCTGAGCCTCTTCCTGCTGCAGTATCTCCAAGGCCTCGGGGATCTTCACCCTCCTCTTCTTTTTCTTCTGCGGAAAGATATTTCCAAACATCTCCTTGATATTCAGTCCCATATCCTCGATACCGGACGACGTGAAAACCTCTATCATCGGGCCGCTTCTCGTTTCCGATATCTCAAGTTCCACATATCGGCCGTCGAGCTTTCCCTCATGGAGAAGTCTTCGCATCTTTTCGCGCGTGTTGTCTATCTGCTGCGGAGGCTCTTCGGTTTCGTGCAGGTCTATATGCCTATCCGAGATGAGGTCTTCCACTTTTCTCTCGACGGGCTTCGGCGGTATGAGAACGTCGAGAAGTCTCTCCTCGGCAAGCTCTGCCGCCCTCTGCTTCACATTTTCCTGTTCCTCCGACTTCACCATGTTCACGGCAAGCTCAACGAGGTCCCGGATCATCGACTCCACATCCCGGCCGACATAGCCGACCTCGGTGAACTTCGATGCTTCCACTTTTAGGAATGGCGAGTTGTCAAGCTTCGCGAGCCTCCTTGCGATCTCGGTTTTCCCCACCCCGGTGGGCCCGATCATAATGATGTTCTTCGGAGAGATTTCCTCACCCAGCTCCTTGGTTACATTCTGGCGCCGCCACCTGTTTCTAAGCGCAATGGCCACGGCCTTCTTGGCCTCACCCTGGCCGATGATATATTTATCAAGTCTCTCCACGATCTCTCGAGGCGTTAACTGTTTGGATGACATAATGTACTCTCTTAAATCTCCCGCCACAGCCGCATTCTTTACTTCGATTTTTTCTCCGCCCTAGCTTCCTGCTTCTCGCGAACGTCAAGTTCCTCGACTGTGATGTTATCATTCGTATAGATGCATATCTCCGATGCAATTCTCAAGGCCTCTTTCGCGATCTCCGTTGCGGTCAGGCCGGAATGCCTGACGAGCGCGCGGGCCGCAGCAAGCGCGTAAGCGCCTCCCGAGCCTATGGCCATCACGTTGTCGTCGGACTCTATGACATCACCGTTTCCGGAAATTATGAGGAAGTGGTCCTTGCTCACCGCGATCATCAATGCCTCGAGGTGCCGGAGTATCCTGTCCGTCCGCCAGTCTTTTGTGAGCTCAACGGCTGCACGGAGGAGGTTTCCCTTATACTGCTCAAGCTTCTGATCAAAGCGGTCAAAGAGCGTGAAGGCGTCCGCCGTGGCGCCAGCAAAACCTACAATTACCTGGTTGTTGTAAAGCCTCCGGACCTTTTTCGCTCCGTGCTTCATTATCGTCACATCGACCGTGACCTGGCCGTCACCGGCGACAGTCACCTTTCCCCCGTGTCTCACGGCCAGTATTGTTGTACCTTTAATAATTGCCATGGTACCCTCGGAACCTCCAGCAGTCTCGTGCATCATTTTGCCCGTGTTTTATTATCTTCTATGCTGCCGCCTTTCGGTTTCTCTGCAGTCCCGACTCTGGCCTTAGGATGGGCCTCGTCGTAGACATCGAGGAGCTTCCCCACGCTCACGGACATATACTTCTGCGTGGTCGAAAGGCTCTCGTGGCCGAGGAATTCCTGGATGGCCCTGAGGTCGGCTCCCGCCTCCATCATGTGCGTGGCGAACGTGTGTCTGAGCATGTGTGGGCTCACCTTCCTGCCCAACCCTGATGCCATAACGAGCCTGTCAAGAACCCTTGCGATGCCCCTCGTGCTGAGCCTTGAGCCCGTCCTGTTGGTAAACACGGGTTCGTCCAGGCTCCCCTTTTTCACAGAGGGCACGGCCTCGTGTCTTTTCTGAAGATATTCTCCCAGCGCGCTAATCGCCTTATCGCCTATCGGGACGATCCGCTCTTTCCTTCCCTTGCCTCTAATTCTCATCAGTCCCTGAACCGAGTCTACGTCGCTCCTGTTCAATCCGGCGAGTTCCGAAAGGCGAACACCGGATGAGTAGAAGAGCTCGACGATCGCCCGGTCCCTCAAGCCCGTCGTATCCGTCCTTTTTCCCGAATCGAGAAGGCTGAACATCTCATCAACCGAAAGAAATGCCGGAACGTATTTTTCTATCTTCGGCGACTGAACCATCTGCCCCGGATTGACTTTTATCTTTCCCTTAGCCTCGAGGTAATTGAAGAAGGTCCTCAAGGCAGTCACCTTACGCGATATCGTCACCTTCTTCAGTTTTTCGCGATAGAGCGACCCGAGGAACGCCCGTATCGCCATGTGGTCTATATCTATCCTTCCTCCTGCCGCCTCTGTCGGAGATATGCCGTTCGCATCGAGAAACGCCTTGAATTGTCTCACGTCGGCAATATAGTTCTTTCGCGTATTCGGCGAGAGGTTTCTTTCAACCTCCATGTGAAGCGTGAAGTCTGCAATTTCCTTTTCCATATTTCTCAAAAAAAATAAGAGCCACGAAATTATTCAAATGGAAGCACATCCCTACTCTCTCGTGGCAAACATACCGTGACGGTAACTTATGAATTGAAGCTATGTATCATGCCGGCCGGCACTGTCCTTGCGGCGTCCCGACTTTTCTCCGGAACAACATCCGGCCCGTTTCACATCTTATATTTTCCAAAATCATCGGGAGAGAGGTTTTCAAGGAATTCCTTCAATTTCTCATCCTTCAGATTATCGAGGTCCGTTATCTTCTTGCCGAAGTCGACGTTTCTAGATTTCTCGATGACCTTTTCATCGACGTATATGGGAGCACCGGCCCTGAGTGCAAGGGCGATCGCGTCGCTTGGCCTGGAATCAACAACTATCGCCTTGCCGCTCTGGAGCAGATGTACATTGGCGAAGAAGGTGTTGTTCCTGAGGTCATGTATCTCAATCTGGATCACTTCGACGTCTATCGCCTTAAGGATTTCGTAGATAAGATCATGCGTCATAGGTCTGGAAAAGGTTATCTTCTCCAGCTCCGTTGCAATCGCGCTGGCCTCGAAGAGGCCTATCCATATGGGAATTGCCTTTTTCTCATCCATGTCTTTCAAAATCACGATAGGGGTATTGGTCAGCGGGTCTATCGTCAAGCCGGCCACCTTCATTTTAATCAACATTCAATAACCTCCCCCTCAGAGAGTGCTGATATGCATCGGTGATCAGGACAGCTACGGTTCTGCCGATCAGTTCGCTGGCTCCCCTGAAGTTTACTATCTTGTTGGTACGGGTCCTGCCCGAGATATCGTCTCTCGAGTTCTTGCTCGTCTCCTCGACAAGGATGTCCTCTACGGTCCCTACCGCTGCTTCATTACTTGCGAGTGTATGCCCTTCCTGAAGAGACTGGACAATTTGGAGCCTCTCACCCTTCGTTCGTTCACTTACCTTGTCACCGAGTTCGGCCGCAGCAGTGCCGGCACGCTCTGAATATTTGAAAGAAAATACGCTATCAAACCTGATTTCCCCCATCATGTCAATTGTTGCCTGAAAATCCATCTCCGTCTCGCCGGGAAACCCCACTATCACGTCGGAAGTAATGCTGATGCCCGGACAAACCGACCGGAGCTTTGCCACCCGTTCAAGATAATCGGTGCTGCTGTAGCACCTATTCATCATCCTCAGGATTCTATCGGAACCGGCCTGTACGGGAAGATGTATGTGTTCGCAAAGTGCATCAACCTCGTCGAAGCATTTTATCAGCCTGTCGGAAAGATCCTTGGGATGCGAGGTTGTAAACCGTATCCTTTCTATACCCGCGATCGACCCGACCTCGCGAATGAGATCGGCGAAGTCATGTCCATTGCCCAGCGAACTCCCATACGAATTCACGTTTTGCCCGAGCAGTGTTACCTCCTTGATTCCGCCTGCTGCAAGGCATTTCACCTCATTCACAATATCCGCAGGCGGCCTGCTTTCCTCCCTGCCCCGCACATGCGGAACTACGCAGAAGGAACAAAAGTTGTTGCAGCCCTGCATTATTGTAACAAAGGCCGTTACCTTCCCTTTTTCAGCAGCGGCCGGGATGCCAAGCGACGTGACCTGCTTGCGAAACTCGGTTCGAACAACCGGCACGCCGGTCTCTTGCACCTTGGCCACCATATCGGGAAGCTCATGTATGTTGTGCGTCCCGAATACCAGATCGAGATGGGGAACCCTCTCAATAAACTTCGCACCCCACTGCTGAGCGAGGCAGCCCCCGACGCCTATGACCAGACCGGGCTTCCTCTTCTTAAATCTTCTCAACCTGCCGAGCTGGCTGTAGACCTTCTGTGCAGCCTTCTCTCTTATGCTGCAGGTATTTATTATAACGAGATCCGCTTGGCCTGCATCATCAACGCTCCTGTACCCGCAGCTCTTCATTAAAGCCGCGATCTTTTCAGAATCGTGGACATTCATCTGGCAGCCGTATGTGTAAATAAACAGATTTTTTTCTGACATCAATTGCCTGCCGCGACTTCAGCCAGCGCCGTATCCTAAGGCCGTTCGCACTTGCCTTGTATCGTCTGCACGAAGCTTAATTCATGCATCTTACCAAGCTTCCTATTAATTTGAAATAACTAATATAAGGGCGGATTATAGTCAACAGATTTTTAGTCCTGAAGTGTATTGAAATTTTTCTATGACGCTAAAAGAAACTTAATCGCATGTTGACGGATGCATGGTCTATCAGTTGACCGGATAGAAATGCAATAGGCTGGTTTGGAAGGTCTGATGGAGAAGACGGTAAGTAATGCAGGACTGTCTGTATCGCAGGGAGTGTTTTAGCCGAAAACCTTCTTAATCTTGTCAGAGAGATCACTCATCTGGAAAGGTTTCTGTATAAAGGCCTTGCAGCCGCGCTTCATGATTTCTTTCGCCTTTCCATTGATGCTATATCCGCTCGAGAGTATCACTTTGACACCAGGGTTTATCGACTTGAGGACATCGAAGACTTCTCCGCCGCCCATCCCTGGCATTATCATGTCCAGTATGATGACATCGATCTCACGCCATTTCTCCTGGAATAACTCCAGGGCCTCCCGTCCGTTCTTCGCCACGTAAACGCGGTAACCCAGAACCTCCAGGAGTTCTCTGCTCACCTCTACGATCATGTCTTCGTCGTCAACAAGAAGGATTGTCCCTTCACCCCTCACGACATCGGTGGCAATCTCCGCTTCCTTCACAAGCTCCTTCTCGGAGGCCGGAAAGTAGACGGTAAATGTAGCACCATGGCCCTTCTCGCTGTAGACATTTATTATGCCGTTATGCCCCTTCACGATCCCGTAAACCGATGCGAGGCCTAGACCGGTTCCCCTTCCCATCTCCTTCGTGGTGAAGAAGGGCTCGAATATCCTCTCCTTCGTTTTCTCATCCATCCCCAGGCCCGTATCCGTGACCGAGACCTTCACGTATCTTCCAGGCTTGACATAGAAGGGTTTGACGTACCCTTTAGTGATATTGACATTGGACGTCTCCAGGTACAGGTCCCCGCCTCCCGGCATCGCCTGCCAGGCGTTAACGTAGAGGTTTAAGAAGACCTGCTCGATCTGCCCCCGGTCGACCTCAACGGGCCAGAGCTTTTCTTCATATTTGCGATGGATGCTGATTTCCTTCTTCGTCCTGCCGAACATATTTGATGTCTTGTCGACTATCTCATTAAGGTCTGCAACCGCCACCTCATACCGCCCACCCCGGGCAAACCCCAGAAGCTGTTTGGTCAACTCGGCCCCACTTCTTACATGATCTTCGATCCTTTTCAGCTTCTCATAGTGGGGGTGGTTGGTGTTCATATCGAAGAGTATAAGTGATGTATACCCCTGGATTCCCATCAAGAGGTTGTTGAAATCGTGGGCTATACCTCCGGCTAGTGTGCCGATTGCTTCAATCTTATGAACCTGTCTCAGCCTCGCCTCTAGGCGTTTTCGGTCACTTAGGTCCTTGAGTATCACAATAAGCTTGTTTTCGTCGTCCTTCACGGGCAGGATGTTGAGCGATATGTCCTTGCCGTTTGCAAGCCTGCAAGTTGAGCCGTTTGCGCCGGGGACGGCCCTCTCGCTATTCTTGATGAGTTTGTCTACTTTAATTCTGTCTGTCTCATCGAAGAGCTCGAGAACATCCAAGGCCAGCAGCTTTTCCTCAGGGATGTCAATAATGGAGAGCGAAGTGGGGTTTGCATAGATGATATCGCCTTGCGCCATGATTTCTATTATTCCCTCCGACATGCTGGATAGTATCACTTCCAGATGGTTCTTGAGGGAAAGCAATTCCTTGGCAATGTCACGTGGAGCCGTGTCCTGCAGCCCCACGATCTCGCGGGAAAAGACGTCAGGTTCGGAGGAATCCAGCCTCTCAAGTGTCGAAAGGATTCTTTCGGACATCTTATTGAATGAGCCTTTGGCTATGCAGATATTGGCACCCATTTCGGCCAGGTCCGCTTCATGCTCCGCAGCAACAGCCGTAAGAATAACGACGAAGACGTCTTTCATGTGCGGCATCTTTCGGATCATCCGGCACAGCTTCTCGCCGCTGATGTTGGGCATGATGAGGTCTGTAATTATGACATCAGGCTTCTCCGACTCCAGTATTTTGAGGACTGCCAGGCCGTCTTCAGCAGTCGATACCTGATAGCCGCGGCTCACAAGAAGGTTATTCATAAAGCTCAACATGACGGGATTGTTGTCTACAACCAATACCTTCTTGTTTATGATCACACTTTTGTCAGCAGTTTCGAGCACGGGCTTACCTTTAATATGATTCGATGTCTTTCCAGGATGGTTTTTTGTCGTTTTCGATCACTCGACAACAATTGTTTTATGCATTAATTGTACCCGTGCGAAAGTTCCGTCAAATTCGCCAATTTTTCTATCAGGTCTTCTCTTCCTTCTTCCGCACCTTCGAGAATGTTCTTCCTGGCCTTGAGTTCGATTACTCTTGCAATTTCAGAGATTTCCGGAATTCCAAGATTCTCCGCAGCCCCCCTGATGGTATGGATGGTCTCGTACACCTTTTTAGCATCCCGATTTAGAATGTCAGATTTTAGTTGCTTTAAGTGACAAATGCTTGTCTCGATGAAGAGCATCAAAAGTGTCAGATATTCTTCTTCATCGAGACCAACATTTGCCGCCATTTGTCTCAAATTAACTGCTGCTTCGTCCGTGGCGCCCATTTCTCTATCACCTCCTTTACAATCTCTGTCCTTACAGGCTTTGCAAGGTAGTCATCCATGCCTACCTTGATGCAGTTGATGCGGTCCTCTTCCATCGCGCTCGCTGTCAGGGCTATGATCGGAATATTTCCGTATCCTTTGCTTCTGATGACCCTGGTCGCCTCAAGTCCGTCCATAACCGGCATCTGCACATCCATGAATACGAGGTCGAACGGATCGTCTGCCCCGATTATTTTCTCGATTGCCTCTTGGCCGTTGCTTGCCAGTACGACACTGTGCCCGGCTTTCGAGAGGATGATCTTTACGAGATTCTGATTTACGATGTTGTCCTCGGCAAGAAGTATCCTGAGCCGTAGGTTGTCAGGAGCCGCCTCAGTTGTGTATTCTTTCTTTTCCTTACAGAGGGCCTTTCTCCGCCGTGAGCTTACAGCGTCCTTCGTAACTTCCTTTATAGCCTCGATGAGTTTCCTTCTCCTGACCGGTGCTTGAATGAAGGAAAGCATCGAGGATGTCTGATGTCTTAATATTACCCGCGCTTTGAGCGGGCCGAAAACGATGATGTGTGTAACCCCGATATCATGAGAAAGTATCATCTCCACTATTTCATTTATGTCCACGCCTGAGAGAGCAATATCGAGCATGCAGATGTCAAAGCAGTCCTGACTTCTGGAAGCGGTAACCAGGGCTGGCAGCACGTCCTCCCCTCGGTTTAGCACAATGCTTCTCACGCCCATTGACTCCAGCATGTGCGAAAGGATATCGAGATTGGTCCTGTTCTTGCCTGCAACAAGCACCTTTTTATCGATCGCACCCATATCATCGCCGATCCCTTCGCCCTCGGGTTCATCCAGCCAAGCGGTGAAAGAGAATTGAGAGCCGCGGCCCTTCTCACTCCTGACCCATACGTTACCGTTCATCAGCCGTGCCAGTTGCTTGCATATCGAAAGCCCGAGACCGGATCCCCCGTACTTCCGGGTTGAAGAACAATCCAACTGCCTGAAGGAATCGAAAATGGTTTCTATCTTGTCCTGGGGAATGCCTATCCCCGTATCCCGCACTACCGTGCGGATCTTTATCTGATGGTCTCTTCTCTCCTCTGCGTCAAGGCTGATTTCAATTTCCCCAGCCTCTGTAAACTTCGCGGCATTATCGACCAGATTCAAGAGTATCTGGCGGAACCTGTAGGGGTCTCCTCTGATGACCGGAGGAAGGCTGTCTCCGACACGGCAGAGAAAATCTATCGTCTTGCTTCCGTACTTGGGCTGTATCAGCTCACATACGTCATAGGCGACCTCCTCGGGTTCGAAGTCAATATATTCCAGCTTCAGCTCACCGGCCTCTATCTTGGAAAAGTCTAGGATGTCGTTGATCAGAAACATTAGCGCGTCGCCGCTCTTCTTGATCGTATCCACATAGCTTTTCTGCTCATCGGAGAGATCCGTGGACAACAACAGTCCCGTAAAGCCTATGATGCCGTTCATCGGGGTTCTGATCTCGTGGCTCATGTTCGCGAGAAACTGACTCTTGGCTACGTTCAGAACATTGGCCGCTTCAAGGGATTTCTGCAGTTCCTGAGTCCTCTTCTTTACGATATCTTCGAGTTCCCGGTTAGCGTCGTTAATCTTCTTGTACAGGATGGCATTCTCCAGGGCGCGCGCCGTATTGAAAAGAACTATGGTAAGAAGGTTGGAAAGAATGTTGTTGACTACGAGTTCGTCGTCGGCGAGTATCCCGACAACCATCCCCACCACCTGCGTCCTGGTAACCAAGGCATGGAATACCACCCTCTTCTTGAAATATTTGCCCGGGACGGTAATAGCCCTGTTCTGATACAGGGCCCATGAAAACACGCCTTCCGCTATCTGAAAGTCCACCTCCTGCTTGACCATGAACGAGTCCGATTCAGGTTTGCAGTCCACGAGCACAAAATCCGACGTCGTTTCGTCGACCATGAAGAGGGCGAGAAGTTGAAAAGAAAATAGTCGTTCGAGATGTGCCCTGGTTGCTCTGAAGATTACTTCGGGCTCCTGATCCGCGGGACTTATCGTGTTGTGCAGATCTCCGAAAGAGACAGCCATGTCGAGGGCATCGAGGGTCCAGCGATTGATTTCTTCAAGCTGCCTGATGCGCTCCTCCAGATCAAACGGTACGTTCCTATTTCTTTTTGCCTTTGTCATGGCCGCGCCTAACCGAATAATGACTTGACTACGTCGCTTGCCTCACGTTCCAACTGATCGAGCGTGGGCGACAAAGTACTCATGGGAATACCGATCATCTGCCAGGCCTTCTCATCAATCCGCGGGACGAAGTGTTCCCCGCTGTTGCCCAACTGTATGGCGTGCACGAGGATGTCGGCAATGTGAACTACCGAGGCCTCTATCGGATACCGCCTTGCCTCCTGCGGCATATGATGACAGGCCACAACCTCCTCAAGAGAAGGAGGCAGATTCCAGAACTGCATGAGCTTTCGCCCCAGTTCAGCATGGTTAAAACCCAGCATTTCTTTTTCCACGTCGTAGAGCAGCTCCCCGCGGTCCTGACAGCGCAGTATCATAGCCTGCGCCGTGTCCGGCGCCTTCTTATAGATAACGAGCCTGCCGACGTCATGGATGATGCCGGCGGCGAAGAAACGCTCCACGTTCATCTCGCAGCGCCGGTATGTGGCAAGTGTCTTTGCCGCAAGACCGCAGGCCACGCTGTGCTTCCAGAATGATTCCATGCTTACAAGCTTCTCCGGTATCCCCTGAAACACATTCATTATGGAAGTGGCAAGAGCAAGGTCGCGTATCTGCCTCGTGCCGACGATGAAGAGGGCGCGGCTCACGGTCTCCACCCTTGAAGGAAATCCGTAGAAGGCGCTGTTGACCAGCCTGAGCAGCCGCGAGGTAAGTCCCGGATCGTCGCTTATGATATCGCAGATGTCCTTCGTGGAAGACTGGGGGTTATTCACCGCTTCATTGATCTTGGTATAAACGACAGGCAGTGAGGATAACTGCACCAGGCCTTTCAAGAAATCTTCAGGCTTCTGTTTCATTACAACCTCTTGTGAAAGCCACGATCCAACTGATACATGCCCAGAATAAAGTATCCATGAAACGAATCTTTATCCCAAAGGTCACGTCAGCCATCTATTCAGCCCTTTGACTTCTGTCTT
>DATJBN010000198.1:0-3857 GCA_035515335.1 Syntrophales bacterium
GTGCACGTGATTGTTGACCTGTACAATGTAGCTCCGATCTCCTCCGAAAAACTCTTTATCCGTGAGGACCGATATCGCCGCCGCCCCGTTCTCTTCGTAGACACGTGCAATGACAACAGGGTCAAACTCTTCCCGAAAGAGCCCTTTTGAGGGCGAACATTTCTTCACCTCGGCTATGACCGCGCAATCTCTCCCGCTGATTGCCCCCAGAAAATCACGCGGGGAGGGGAGGCCATCCAAATAGCTCTTCAGTTCACCGAGAGGCCTTTCCCTCTTCAAGCGAGTTACCTCGTTCTTTTTTGCAGCAAGTATCTTATCCAGGATCATTCGGGTCATCTATCGTCGGCCGTGCCGAATCAGCTGTTACTCAACTCAATCAGGGCCTGAAGCTTCTTTATGGCAGCGCCGCTGTCGATGCAATCCTTCGCCATCTCAAGACCGTCCTTGATGGTCTTTGCCATCTCGCCTGCCATTATTGCCAGGGCAGCATTCAGGAGAACGATATTCCTGCCTGCACCGTTGTCTCCCGTCAGGATACTCTTTGTGATCTCGGCATTGACCGATGCATCGCCGCCGATAAGTGAGTTGACCGGGGAAATGTGGCCGAAGAAGAAGGCCGGGTCGATGTCGTACGTGTTAATGAGACCGTTCTTCAATTCCGTCACGCGTGTCTTTCCGGTCACGGTCGCCTCGTCAAGACCGTCGGAGCCGTGTACGACGTAGGCCGTCCTCGCGCCGAGGTTTCGGACTACCCCTGCAAACATCTCCGTGAGCCTCGGATCATATACTCCTATCAACTGGGATGTAGCTCCGGCCGGGTTGGTCAGGGGCCCAAGCATGTTGAATATCGTACGTATACCGATTTCGCGGCGAGGACCAATGGCATACTTCATAGCTCCGTGGAGCTTTGGCGCAAAGAGAAAGCCGATACCAATCCGATGTATGCATTCTTCAACTATCTCCGGGGGGGCGCTGATATTCACGCCCAAGGCCTCAAGGACGTCGGCACTTCCGCAGCCGCTTGAAACAGCCCGATTCCCATGCTTGGCAACCGTGAGACCCGCAGCGGCAACCACAAAGGCGGTTGTCGTGGAGATATTAAATGTCTTCATGCCATCCCCTCCGGTGCCGCATGTATCGACGATGATGGAAGACCGCGCATCTATTTTTGTCGCTTTCCTTCGCATGATGCGGGCTGCACCGGTGACCTCGTCGACAGTCTCGCCTTTTATCCTGAGACCTGTCATGAAGGCGCCGATTTGCGCCTGTGTAGCCTGTCCCTCCATTACCTCATTCATGACCTCCATCATCTGGGGTTCATGTAAATCTTCACCATTAACTACCTTTGTAATAGCTTCTTTGATCATCGCGGCTTTTCCTCGTTTCTAATTAAATCTAAAAAATTCCTCATGATCCTCTTGCCCTGGGGCGTAAGTATTGATTCCGGATGAAACTGAATGCCTTCCACGGGATATTCACGGTGCCTCACGCCCATAATCTCCCCCTCGGGCGTCCTCGCGCTCACTGAAAGACAAGAGGGAAGAGAGGATTCCTCGATCAGGAGTGAATGGTAGCGTCCGGCGACAAAGGGGTTCGGAAGGCCGCGAAAGATTGTTTCTCCGTCATTGAGAATTGGGGACGTCTTTCCATGCATGAGTCTCGCTGCCTTGATAATTTTCGCTCCGAAGGCATAACCGATCGCCTGGTGGCCCAGGCAAACGCCCATGATCGGTATGGTCTTGTGGAATTTCTTTATCACAGGGACGGTGATGCCTGCCTCTTTAGGCGTGCGCGGTCCAGGGGAGAGAATGATAGCGCTCGGCATGCGATCCACGATCTCGCCGATCCCTATCATGTCGTTG
The DNA here is from genome assembly GCA_035515335.1 of Syntrophales bacterium. GTDB lineage: Bacteria > Desulfobacterota > Syntrophia > Syntrophales > UBA2185 > Fen-1135. The sequence continues at coordinate 1,863 of DATJBN010000198.1, forward strand.
CGGTGGACCTGTACCTCCGCTCCCAGCTGCCCCAGGTACTGAACCAGGTTATATGTAAAGGAATCGTAATTGTCGATCATCAGAATCACTTTCTGTTGCCCCCGTGGTTATTCCTTAATTCGAAGCCTGAAGAGGCAAGGTTGATTGCCTTCATCATTCCTTCACCCTTGCTCAAGGTCTCCTGATATTCCTTCTCGGGATCTGAATCGGCGACTATACCGGCGCCCACCTGCACAAAGATCATGCCGTTCTTGATAAGCATCGTCCTGATGGTGATGCAGAGGTCCATATTGCCCGTGTAGCTGAAATATCCCACGGCCCCGCCGTAGGTGCCGCGGCGCGTCGGTTCCAGTTCGTCGATTATTTCCATGGCCCTGATCTTCGGCGCACCGGAGAGCGTTCCCGCGGGAAAGGCCGCTGCGAGGACGTCGAAACAATCCTTCCCCGGAGCGAGTTGTGCCTGGATATTAGAGACAAGGTGCATGACGTGTGAGTACCGCTCCACTGCCATGAGTTGGTTTACCTGGACCGTCCCGGTCTCCGCTATCCTTCCCAGGTCGTTTCTCCCGAGATCTACGAGCATAACGTGTTCCGCGCGTTCCTTCGGGTCTTCAAGTAATTCATGGGCAAGATTTCTGTCTTCCTGCTCGCTCCTTCCCCTCCTGCGTGTGCCGGCTATGGGCCGCAACTCAGCAGCTCCTTCTTCGAGCCTCACCATCACCTCGGGTGATGAGCCTATCAGATATGCGTCATCGAGCTTGAGGAAGAAAAGGTATGGGGAGGGGTTAACATAGCGGAGAGCCCTGTAGAGATCGACGGGGTCTATGCCATTCTTCGTGTGAAAGCGCTGTGAAAGGACGACCTGTATGATGTCGCCGGCAACGATATAGTCTTTGGCCTTTTCCACGATGATCTTAAATTCCTCCCGCGACATATTCGATCCCAGCGGGCTTTCATTCTTTGCCTCACCGTAACGCGAAGAGGGGTCAGGCGGCGCCTTCAGTATTTCAACAAGTCTGTCGATCTTCCTTATTGTTTCGTCGTAGATATCCTTGAGCGAACGCGTGCCGTTAATCGCTGCACAAGACACCACCTTGATCGTGTGCCTGACGTTGTCGAAGATGATGAGCGTATCGGTGATGAGAAAAACAGAATCGTCGGTCATCAAATCATCAACAGCAGAACTCGGGAGTCTTTCAAAATAGCGTACCATGTCGTAGCCAAGAAATCCGACGGCGCCGCCGTAGAACCGGGGAAGACCATCTATTGAAACGGGGCGATAAATCCTTAAGAGGTCTTTCAGATATTGCAGGGGTTTACCGCCATGGGCGTAGCTTACACTTGTGCCGTTTTTCGAAATGGTGATGTTATCCCCCCTGACCTTGAAGATTATTCTTGGGTCCGAACCCAGGAATGTGAAGCGCCCCCATTTTTCTCCGCCCTCGACGCTCTCGAGAAGAAAGACGTGCGATCTTGTGCGGAGCTTCATCAGGGCGGATACCGGGGTATCGATATCGGCAAGTATCTCCCTGTACACAGGTATGAGATTTCCCTGCTCTGTGAGTTCTTTAAATTTTTCAAATTCCGGATAATGCATTTTTATGTCCTGCTCCTGTAAAATAAAAAAGGCCGCTTTCTTGCGGCCTTTTTGGGTATATTCGTGAAACAAAAAAGCCGCGGAGTCCCGAAGAGATCTCCACGGCTAATGCTTAAGTCAGATATGGATCAGCGGTGGACAAACCCCTCCTTTGGATTCCGCCACCACCAGTTGATCAAAATTACCCTCGAACTCTTCAATTTACGATGCCCTTTAGATTTCTGGATTCAACATATCAGCGTGCAGCAGACTTGTCAATACTAATTTTTACCGTTTCGGAATGACCTGGAAAAAAGCAGTCGTTGTTCTCACCCCTCACGGATACTCATGATGCCATTCTGCAAGGTTCTACCGGAAAGTGTCACATCACACTTGACTCGCGCCTTCAAGTCTACTAT
>DATJBN010000199.1:0-3646 GCA_035515335.1 Syntrophales bacterium
GAGCCTTCAAGGCAGTTTTCTTTCCCTGCTTTGATTCACGACTTTCTTTCTTCTCCGGTTTCTTCTTCGTCTCCTTTGCAAGGAGGTTGAGGAGATTGATCTCGCCCTCTCTGTCCCTCACGACCGCCACCTCCGGCTTCTCTACGAAAATTCGCGAGAGATGGATGTCGGGAACGAGAGGCTCGACGGAAGCGAGAGAAACCTTCAAGGCCGGAACCCGCAGAATCTTCTTATTCTGCCTGTCATCCAGTGCGATTTTAGTCAGGGCAATGTCGCCCGCCAATTTGACGGAGGGCGGCTTGTCCTTGTGCATGATAAAGTTGATATTCATCTTCAGATCGAGCCGCGCCGATGTAAGCTTGCAGTTCAGCTTGACGGGAATATAGTTCAGATAGAACGGTATATCGACATCCCGGATGTCCAGTTCAAAACTCGTCTCCCTGCTGTCGATAAAAGGTTTCGTCTTCCCCACAAGCTCGTAAGGGTTGCCGTTTATCTTGGCTGAAAAACGCGGCTCCACGTAGTCTTCCACATAGTGCCCGATGTCTGAGACGAAGGGGATGGACAGGTTGAGCTCACGAACGGTATGATGCGCCTTCATCGGACGGTCGTCAAAATCTACGCTGCCATCGAGGACTTGAATATTGTTCAGGGAAAAGAGGAAAGGCTTCCCTTCCTCTTTCTTCTCTTCCTTTGGAATCAGGTCTGAGAAATTGTAAGTGCCGTCATCATTACGGGAGACGCTGATGTACGGGCGGGTGAGACGGATTTCCTTCAGGATGACAGCCTTCTTGAAGATGGAGGACAGGCCCTGGGCATTGACATACAATTCATCGAAGGAAAGGAAGTTTGACGGTTGACCACGCTCTTTGACGGCAAATCCCTTGATACTGACGGAAAGGGCATAGGGATTTATGCGGATGCTGTCGATTGCCACTTCGCGTTGGATAGCCTTGGAAAGCTTGTCGACAAGGATCGGCTTTATGATGGGAGGCAGAACAAAAAATCCGATAATGCCGAAGAGGGCGACAACAACGATGAGTCCGACAAGAATCTTAATTAAACGTTTCATAGCAATTTCTCACAGGCAGATAATTTTTTATACAGCACTTATTAATGGTTTAGCCCAATAAGCCCGATATCCATTTGTGGATGAAACCCTGCTTGTTGAGAAAATAGAGCAGGGCGAGCAAGATGGCCAGGATGACGACGACCTTCGGCCATTTCTTCTTCTTGTCGGCGAACGGGTCTTCCAATGAACGCACGGCGCCTTCCGGTAGGGCAGCCAGTTTCGTCAGCGATCCGCCGAATGTCACATTGATCCGCACCCTGGCGTTAACGGCCCAACCATTGGCATCAAGTATGGGACCGAGGGTGCGCTGTCTGAGTTTCAGCCACGCAAGGATTACGGAGGGTGACGAGATGATCAGCATTATCCCCACAATGACGAGGGGCATCTGCCACCATATGAGCTTGAAAAAGCCGGTAACGACCGATACGATCGCCGTTCCGATAAAACCTACAGCGAGGCCGATCGCGGCAAAGATGCCTGCGAACTTTGCGACATCGAAAGGCTGCGCCTGCGCAGGCGTTGCGTGCTTACCGGTTGCCATCTTCTCAGTTGATTCGGTGACCCCTGCGGCGGCCTTGTCCATGACCGCCTTGTCGCGGGCAGCAGCGAGTTTGCTGATCTGTCTGCCTACCATCCTGGCGAATTGCTTGTAGGGACTCCAGAAGGCCTGGCGAATGCTGATCGGGTTATCAATGACCTTAATGATTGTTGCATCCCAATCCTGCTCCTTCTCGTCATAAAAGACGCCATGCCGCCCGGCCATCAGATAATCCGAGTCGCCGCCCGTAAAAGCAGCGGCTATCGTCATCTTCTCCGTTCCGCCTCTTCTTACGCAATCGCAATATGTCAGATAGATGCGGCTCAGTGCGGCAAGGGTTGCGTGCTTTTCGACATCATCCACACGCACGCACAATTCACAGCTCCTGCCGTCCAGGTAAAGTGTTCCGGCCTGAAATATTGCCTTTCTCCTGTGCGTGTAGAAATCTCCGAAAGAAACAAAATTATTGAGCAGCGTGAACAGATCGCGATAGTAGCGGACAAGTCTTTCGACTGACGCGATACTGTTGAACTCCGGTTCGAGGGCCTTGTCCTTCGCAATCAACCGTGATATCAATTCTCTTGAATTACCGCTCAGTATATCGCACACCCTCTTGATACCGAGTTTTTCAACAGTCCCACCGGCCTTCCTCGACAGCCAATCGTAATAAGAGGAAAATCTCGCTTTTATATTTTCCCATTCAGACTCGGTGAGTGACGCCTTCTCCTTGAGGAGATGCCTTACAACCTGATCATTGAATGCAGTGATAGCGCTGACCCAGGCGGGATTAACTCCTTCCGTGAGAGGCAACGCCTTGCCTACCTCAATCTGTGCAAGAGGAAATTGCGATATCTCTTCCAGGGATGGGGAAAGGGTCTTGCTGGCTATTGCGATATATTCATCCTCCTGGCGGTTTAGAGCACTCAAGGCCCTGACATCGAACGCCGCGAGGCGACAGCGGGTAAAGTAGTCTTCCACCTTGTCACGAACCGCCAGGAAGGCCTCTGCTGCCGAGGTTGTTGCTTCACCTAATGGAAATACGACAGAGGAATTGCTTTCTGCTTCTCTCCACCATTCCGAATAGGCAGCAGCATCTTCAAAAAATTTATCCAGTTTGTCCTGCGAAATACCGGGTTTCCCACTGCGATCTTTCTCAGGACCGAGACACTCGATGACGTCAGTAATGATTTTCTCCAGCGTCGGGTCATCGGCAGAGTCTGGCGGAATTATGCCGTCGCCGTTAAACTTTGTTGCAGCCATAATCTCTGCGACATTTACCATATCATCGGGTGTTATCTCCTTTGAACCCGCCTTGCCCAAGTTGGCCAGAATATGCTGCGCCGAATCCAAGAGTTGTTTTCCTTCGGCAGATTGGTCATTGATGGCCGATAGAGGCAATATTGACGATCTGCTGGTCAGGTCGTTGGGATTCTTTAGAATGGACCCTGCCCACTTTACCGCCTCGATAATTTCAGGGGCACGGATTCGTCCATCTCCATCACTATCAATCATTTGCAGCGTCTTGCCATCGAACTCCAGACCGTGTGTCGGGCAACTGAGGGTGACCCACAGCTTCTGGTCGAGCTGATCCAGTGACATCAGGTCACTACCGTCATTCAGACGTACCTGGTCAAAGCCGCCGGCTCTGAAAAATGTCCAACGGTGTCTGGATGTCCCGGTATGCTGGGAGGAAAGGTCAGTTGCCATGTCTTGTTGCTCCTTTCATAGACGGTAATAAGGCGAATGATGCGAACAGAAGATTACGCACCGGCGATTCTTCCACTCGTTAAGAAAAGTGACGGCCTCTCACTTACATTTTACATATTTGAGAGGCCGTCCATATTAATGAATCAAGGAGAAGGCGCTACTTAGCAATATTGGTGAAGACCGCAATGACCCTTCTGTTCTTCTGCCTGCCTCCTTTTGTTGCATTGCTGGTGACAGGCTTCTTTGGACCATAACCTACAGCTTTCAGACGGGAACTGTCGATGCCGAACTTCTTGACAAGGTATTCTTTTACGCTATTAGCGCGTTCT
>DATJBN010000200.1:0-4037 GCA_035515335.1 Syntrophales bacterium
CACGCGGCGAAGGAAAGGGAATCTTCTCCCGGCCAGATAATCGGCCACCGCTATATTCGCGCCTATCATTAATTCCTCGATGAGCGTCTTCGCTCGGTTCCTCCTCTCTATCTCGAGATCGCTGATTTCATTTCCGTCAAATACCGGCCTCGCCTCAACGGTTTCGAAACCGAGCGCCCCGCGACTGCGGCGAAAATTCTTCATGGTCTGAGCAGTCCGGTCTTGAAGGCGAAGATTTTGCTCCAGTCCTTTTACTGAGGACAGGGCGGGAGGTGCGTTTTCCTTTCCATCCAGCCACATTGCGACGCTATTATACGCGAGTTTTGCGCAATTGTTGACCCTGGCGTTGTAAACATCTGCCGCAAGCAGTGCCCCGCCCGGGCCTATCTCCATTTCACATACAACAGCCGGTCTGTCTTCATGGAGGTTTAATGATGTGAGATCGGTGGAGAGCTTTTCCGGCAGCATGGGAAATATCTGGGCCGCTGTATATACGGAGGTTGCATTCCGGCAGGCGTGGTCGTCGATAGCCGAACCATTTTTGACCATTGAATCCACATCGGCAACCGCGACAAAAATTTTCACTGAGCCTCCGGACATTTGTTGGGCAACGGTTAACTGATCTATATCACGGGTATCGTCATTGTCGATCGAGGCCCACGGCATTTCCGTAAGATCACGAACCTCGCCGTAGTTTGCGGCGTGCGTTTTAATGGCCGAAAGTTCGGCCGTCACTTCGGGGGAAAAATCAGGAAGCAATCCTTTCTCAATCATGGATCGCCTGGCTATTTCGCGCAGTATGGATCGGTGTTCCGGGCCCGCGGGATTCATATTCGCCTTCTTCCTTATTCAGAGAGCATATTACAGAACGAAAATATATGGAAAGGGAAAGATGGAAGGCCTAAAGTGTAACACCAAAGAAAAGGGGCATCTGTCACGAAGACAGAGCCCCTCCTTGTTGATCATCATTCGTCTGGCAACAAACAGCTCCGAAACTGGCATCAGTTTACACTGAGTGCATCGCGGAGCAAACTCCTAACGAGGTTTCGTCGGCTAGCTCACCGGGACTACCGCGGCCTTCGGCGGCGTATATGGTTTCTTCGCACCGGCTTTCTTCCTAGCATCTTTAATCTGATCCATGCTCAGGCCGCCGCGTGGAATCTGCAGCTTCTGTCCGGGGTAGATGCGGTTCGGATTCTTGATCTTGTCTTTGTTCGCCTCAAAGACTAAGGGCCACAAGAACGGATCGTTGTAGACACTCTTCTTCTTGGCTATCGTCCAGAGGCAATCGCCTTTCTTAACGACGTAGGTCTCGAGTTTGCCGGCAGCTGCCTTACCCCTGGCCTTTGCCTTTGCCTCGCCTGTCACGGCTTCACCCGCGGGTGCCGCTTTTGCCCCGGCCTGTGACTCGGGCGCTACCTTCTGGCTCCCGGCTGTCGCTTCCTTCTGAGCCTGGCCTCCGGCTCCAACGTCCTTCACTCCCGCCGTCTTTGTGCAGGCGCCTGCAGAGATCAATGTGAGGCTGATAATGAATGCCAATAGCCCATAAAGTGCTTTTCGTCTTCGCATGCGAAATACTCCTTTCTATGAATTTGAGCAATAATGATTCCTTTTTATAACTTTTTTTAAAAAAGTCAATTGTTTTTTGTAAAAATGATTTGTATAGAAACCGTAGCCGGGCTATACTACGCCTACGAATCGGGGGCATAAACATGCTTAAAAAACAGGCGGCCATTGCGGACATATTCGACAATCTCAGAAGGGTGTACCAGGTCATAAACGAGCAGTCCAAAAAGGCGAAGAAGCAGACCGGTCTCACAGGACCCCAACTGTGGGCCATCAAGATGATTGCCGAATCCGCTCCGGTTCAGGTCTCGGAGCTGGCGCATAAAATGTATCTTCATCCGGCGACAGTTGTCGGCATACTGAATCGCCTCGAAGATAAGGGGCTGGCCGTGCGGGTCCGTATGCGTGAGGACAGAAGGGTTGTCGACGTCAATCTGACGAGTGAGGGGAAGGCCCTTGTTGCCAGGGCACCGGAGGTGGCCCAGGGGCTTCTGGCCGCCGGGCTGGAGGTACTTAATCATGCAAGACTCATGGATATAGCCTCGTCGCTCGATGAACTCGTTCATATCCTCGGGGCGCAGGAGCTTCCGCCCCATCTCATCCTGTCACCGGAAGTGAACGTGCCGAAACGGGAAAAGAAGCAGCGGCCTTGAACACGGGTCACATCTCAGACATCAATACCGAAAAAAAGGCGCATCGCGTAGCCTATCAGGAAACTTATCGCGGCGACTGCAAAACTCAAGACCGCCATTTCCATGAAATGCCTTTTGAAGGGCAGATCCTTGGCTACGGAAATATAGTACGTGAAAGCCGCTATGATAAGGGCGGCTCCGGCAAGAGAACACATGAGGCACAGATAGTAGTTCTCGAGTATCAGATATGGCAGTATGAGCACCACGATGGTGGCCGCATAGGCGCCTATCGTATAGAGAGATGCTCTTAAAGGGTTCTTGCCAGTCTCTTCCGTCTTGGTGGCAAGGTATTCAGACGCTCCCATGGACATGGCTGCGGCAATGCCGGTGATAGAGCCTGCAAGTGCTATCAGTTTTGTATCCCGCAGCGCCAGGGTCAGGCCGGCAAGCACGCCTGTCAGCTCCATCAGCGCATCATTCAGGCCCAGCACCATGGAACCGGTATACTTGAGTTTCTCCTCGTCGAGGAGCGACAGCAGCGCCGCCTCATGTTCGCTTTCATTATGCGCGATCTCATCGGCTTCAGGAATCGCATCCCGCAGATGTCCGTAGCTATCCTGGGCGATTTTCTCCCCTTTCTCCAGGAGCTTTAGGCCGAATGTAAACCCGAAGATGCGGCTGATGAAATAGTATATCCATACCTTCAGTCTGTTGGGTTCGATATCACGGCCTGTATATTCGCGCCACTTACGATAGTGACTGAGCTCATCGGCTGCTATGTCTTCCAGCACCTTCCGATTCGCAGGAGATTCCACCTTACGGCTCAGTTTCCGATAGATGTGATGCTCTGTGATCTCGTTCTTCTGAAAGACCAGGAGTCTCTCCAGTATCGTCTCGCTGATATTCATTCCCGTGCTGTATCCGTTTCCTTACGTTCTCTTTAGGTCTGTAAAATCTTTGCGCAAACTGTAATTCCTTATACATTAATGCCGGGTGGACGGCAAGAGACGACATTTTTCCATTCTATCTTTTTGTTCGCTAATGTTACGGGCAGAAAATGCCGATGATCATATTAGTTAATTCATAAACTATGTGAACAACCTGACGTATGTAATAGACCGCGGCAGAAAATCAGCCTGTGGTTTACGACTTTGTGAGTTAAGCTCGCTGTGCGTCTCGCAGAGGTGTTGGCAGCGTTATACGCATCCGCTTGGGCATTTCACAGAAAGATTCTTCGCGAACAGGGAGAATTGCAATGGCATTGCGTTTAAGCAGTATCGAAGGACGGGAGTTAAGGTACAGACTCTCCATCATAGAGTTCCTTGTTTTTGCCCTGCCCTTTCTTGCGCTCCTCTTCATAATCCATCAGAGCGACATCGTACTCAGCCTTACGCATATCACGATAATAACCGTCATACTCGTCATCGTATGTTCAGGACTTGTAATCCTTCGCCAGGTTTTCAACAGGTTCTTCGACGTTGCCATGTCCATGAAGAAGGCGGCATCAGGAGATGCGGTCTCGATGGAGATAAAAAACGATGTGGCCGAACTGCGCGACATCTCTGTGGCCTTCAACAGATTGATGGAGAAATTTGAGCACACGACCGAAGCCTTGAGCCAGAAGACCTTCGAACTAGTCTCGATCAAGGAACTCACAGAAGTGGCAAGCAAGATACTGGACATGGATGAAATGCTGAACCTGCTCCTGGAAAAATCCATGACGCTGACCGGTGCACGAATAGGGTCCGTGTTCACGGTTGATGCGACATCGCAACAGTTCCGGATAGTGGGGATGAAAGGCATTCTCGGGAAGGAGCTGAAGAATTATCGCGTCAACAT
>DATJBN010000201.1:0-3336 GCA_035515335.1 Syntrophales bacterium
TACATGATTGTGAACGAACGACGCAGGGAAATCGGCCTTCTGCGCGCAATGGGCGCGAACAAGGGCCATATTGCTACGATCATTCTGAACGAGGCCACCCTGCTTTCGGCTGCCGGCGGTGCTGCAGGAATCATTCTGGGATATGTGTTACTCGCAAGTTTTAAAAACCTGATACTTCACTATCTCAGGCTCCCCTATCTCTTCCCTGGCACCGGTGAATTGATCGCCCTTACCGCAGGCGCGCTCCTGTTCTCTGTGCTGACCGGTCTGTTCGCGGCGCTCCTGCCGTCGCTCAGCGTCCTAAGAGTGGAACCCTATGAAGCCATAAGGAGCTCTGAATGAGATTGGTGTTCATTGTTTTCATGTCGTCCCTGCTTCTCTTCGCATGTACCGGGGAAAAAGAAAAAGCGGCTGAACCGGTTAACACCGAAAAGAGCATGTTCGAGGAATTAAAGGATCAGACCGTCAAGAATCCCAATGATGCGGAGGCATGGTATCACCTTGCCGATCTCTACGAACGTTCCGAGATGTACCGCGAAGAGGTGGATGCGCTCCGGCATGTTATCGCCCTCAAACCTGATAAGGGCTACGCCTACATGAAACTGGGCACCGCATACAGCAGGCTCGGCGAATACCAGGAGGCGATCAAACAATTTAATTTAGCAAAGAAATATCTTTCCAAGGACCCAGTGCTCTATAACAACCTTGCCGTGGCCTACGGCAAGGCAGGAAAACCGGATGACGAAATCCGCGAGCTTGAAAAGGCCATTTCCATGCGGCCACGTTATGCGACTGCACGGTACAATCTCGGCATGGCATTCCTGAAGAAGGGAAAGCGCGAACTGGCTCTGCACCAGTATGACGAGCTCAAAAAATTTGATGAGGGAATTGCCAATGCCCTCAAGAAAGAAATTGATGCAACGAGGAAATAATAGAGGAAAGAATATATGGCCAGATTGCTGCGAACCATAGTTTTGACATTTTCAGCGATCGTGCTTTTTCTCGCCACTGTTTCGGCGGCGGAGACGATCAAATGCGCTGAATGCGGAATGATGGTGGATGTTAATTCGAAATTTGCATCGAAGATCGTGCAAGCTGACAGGACTCTGTATTTTTGCGATATAGGCGATCTGTTCTCTTACCTGAAGAGGACTAAGCAGAATGGCGTCAAGGCGGAGGTCAAAGACTACAAGACCGGCGAATGGATCGACGCGCGTGCGGCCTATTATGTTCATGCCGAGAAGATATTCAGTACCCCAATGGGATGGGGAATCGCTTCATTTAAAGACCAGAAGGATGCCACGGGATTCGGAGCTGCCATGGATTTCGACTCTATGACAAAGGCAACGAAATGAAAACGCTCACCGCCATTACAGCATCGCTGAGTGGTATCCTCCTTATCCTTGTGCCGCGGTTCATCCTCCCCGTATGCTAGTATGAGGGATATCCTGCGATGCACTGCTCGGACACAGCCCGCGCAGAGTATGTGGTGGGCGCGCTGCTCCTAGCGTCGGGAATCGGAGCGTTCTTGCTCAAATCGACCAGAACGTCCATCATCGTCGCCGCTGTGTCTATCATCCTGTACATTGTTGCTTTCCTGCTCCCGGATCTATATGGATACTGTCACAGTAGCCGGATGCCGTGCAATTACGGCACGGTGCCAGGCATCAGGTTCATCGCCATCATCGGCGGTATAATCATGGTCGTCGCCATCATCAGCCTCGTGAGAGGCACCCGAAAGAAAGGAAACACATGATTGAGCTGAAAGGATTATCAAAGACCTACTCCATTTCAGGAAAAACCATAAAGGCGGTCCAGCCCCTTGATCTTACGATCCAGCAAGGCGAATTCGTGTCCATCGTCGGCCACTCGGGCAGCGGGAAGAGCACCTTCTTGAGCCTGGTCGGAGGTATCGCCCGGCCCGATACCGGCACGGTTACCGTTGACGGAACAAACATCTGGGAATACGACGACAAGAGGCTTTCGAAGCTGAGAAACGAGAAGTATGGTTTCGTTTACCAGTTTGCGAGCCTTATCCCCACCCTTACAGCAACCGAGAACGTCCTCCTCCCCACGGTGTTTGGTGGGAAGAAGACCGCGGAAGACGCCGTGAAACTGCTTAATCTCGTAGGGCTCGGCGACAAGGTCGACCGGTATCCATCTGAATTAAGCGGCGGCGAGCAGCAGCGTGTGGCCATCGCACGGGCGTTCATTCATGATCCGGAGGTCATTCTTGCCGACGAGCCGACGGGCGACCTCGACGAAGAAACAGAATCGGAGATCATGGCGTTCTTTGAAAAGATCAACCGCGAGAAGAAGGTCACCATGATCATGGTGACCCATAGTTCCGAGATCGCACTCCGCGCCCCGAATCGGCTCAGAATGAAACAGGGCGTTCTGGAAAAGCTGAACTAGTTTATTGTCTACCTTCCGGCACCCGCAAGCGGACCATCGTTCCTGGATCAAAATATATGCAAAATAAACGGCGGCCTTGCGGGCCGCCGTTATCATTGATCAGTGAACTTACTCTCTTCTATGCCTACTTCTTCTTCTCGGACTTTCCCCCAAAGAGGTTGTCATACTCCATCGGGTGATGATGCTTGAGCTGCTCGATCGACATCTTCCCGGTCAGCCACATCCAGTTCATCGGGAACACTTCTGACCGCAGGTGTTCGTTGTAGAAATGGAAGATGAGGATGAACACGATGGCCAGAAGCGCCTCGTCACTGTGCATGATGAAGAGGACATCCCAGATCCACTGAATCGACCACATGGGGAAGATCGATGATACCATCACCGGAAAGGCAAGGAAAAAGCCTGATGCTCCGATGATGAACATGCCCCAGTAAACCGCCCAGTAGTCGAACTTCTGCATATAGTTGAACTTCCCGAAATACGGTTTCTCCTTCCGCAAGCCGAAAAAGTACATGAAATTATAGAACGCGTCCTCGACGTCCTTGGGCGTCGGCACAAGCGTCAACCGCAGGTCCCTCTTTCGGGCCAGATTGAGCAGATAGAACTGGTGGTAAATGAAATCAAGGAGCATGGTAATTCCTGCCGCGCGGTGGATGATCCCCGCCGTCTTTGCCCCGCCCCAGAACCGGATCCAGGCGCTCGCCGGGTCCTGGTATGCGTATTTAAGCCCCCAGCCTGTGAAGGACAGGAGCAAAAATGTCGTAAACATGATGACATGCTGAATCCTTGCAGAGAGGTCGAACCTCTCGATCTCTGTGGGAATATTCTTATTATTCATGCTTGTCTCCCTTCCTGAACAGACGGTCGCGGACGTCCGCATAGATATCCAGAAGCACGTGGGTGCAGATAAACGCAAATACG
>DATJBN010000202.1:0-6925 GCA_035515335.1 Syntrophales bacterium
TTCAGAGAGGTGTAATACTTCGTATTGTCATTCCGAACGCATGTGAGGAAGCCAGATTTCTCCCGCAGCCTGCCCTCGAATTTTTCAATCGGGGGCGGGCATGACACTTTCCCTATTCGTCATTCCGACGCGGAGTGGGGAATCTTAGATTTCTCCTTTCAGTCGAAATGACAGGGGGGGAGAGACAAAATCCCCCAAGGGCCCTTTTAGAAATAGACACGGGTGAAATTCAGGAGAATCGGATATTGGCTTTGACGGAAAAACAGGAACAGTTCAACGCCGCCATGGCGCGGTTCGCGTCAAATAGAGCTTACACTTTGTTCGGCCGGTTCATCGCCTCGGCAAATATCTTCCTTCAGATATATCTTCTTTTCTGCGTGTGGCATCATTCCATCGGCGTCCTCGGACAGGTATTCGCCTTCATGGTTGCCTACGTCCTTGCCGATCTCATCAACGGCCTCGTCCACATATACATGGATAACAACGACCGCTATGATTCGATTGCCGGCCCTTTAGTCGCCAATTTTCACATGCACCATAAGATTCCCCGGTACAGAAAGAATAACCTTGCCGTCGTGTACTTCAATGAAACGGGCTCGAAGGTCTGGCTGGTCGGCTATCTCGTTGCCGTGTTGGTCTTAGTGGAGATGGGGCTTCCGCCTGTTATCTCATACATACTCGTCTATATCGGTATACTCTCTTCCGTGGCTGAGGTCTCTCATTACCTGTGCCACACCTCTAATGCGAAGATGTCCATCCTCCTCGGCAATATGGGCGTCCTCCTCGCGAAGCGCCATCATGCGCACCACCATCTTGAAAACAATGTCAGCTATGCCTTCCTGAACGGATTCACAGACCAGCTTCTTAATCTCATCGCGGCCAAATTTTACAAGGGATACAAACAGACGACGGACCTGCACTACCTCAATTACGCAGTAGCGAATGAGGATGAACGTTAGCAGCCGCGGAGGTGCGCCGTCGAGTCATGCCGGTGAACCGAAGTTCTGACAAGTTTTTTGCCATTGCATTCCCTCAAAACCCTGTTCCCTTTTTCTTCAAAAAGGAGTAAGTAGCTTGTCATTCTGTGCGGGAAAAGATTCATGGAAGATTGGAAGCAGTCAAGAATCAAAGAAGCCCTTTACCCGAAAAGCGTCGCCGTCCTCGGTGTCTCCGAGTCGGCAAACAACCTCGGCAACCAGGTCGTGGATGTCCTCATGCTGGAAGGATTCCCCGGTCCCATATACCCGGTGCACCCGCGTCTCAAGGGATTGTCGGGACTCCCCGTCTATTCCAGCCTCGAAGCGATCGGCAAGCCCGTAGACCTGGTGGTTTGCAGCCTGAACGCCAAGCTGACCACGGAGTACGTCATCGAGAGCTGCGCAAAGATCGGCGTCAAGGGGATCGTCTGTTTTGCCGGCGGCTTCAAAGAGGTCGGCGGCGAGGGCCTCCGGTATGAAAAGAGATTAAAGGAGGTCGCGGACGCAAATCATATCATCATCTTCGGGCCGAATATTTTAGGTGTGATAAACAACGAGACCAGGCTCTACGCTCTTTTCTGGTCCTTCAAGAGGGGAAACCCCTTGGGCCCTGTCTCCATCGTAAGCCAGAGCGGCGGTACGGCGTGCACGATGTTCAACGAATTCATCGACCGGCGGGTCGGCGTGAACAAGATGGTCTGCCTGGGAAACCGCGTCAACCTTGAGTTCAGTGACATGTTCCGGTACTTCGCGGATGACGAAGGAACCGGTGCGGTCGCCGCCTTCATAGAGGGCATCGAGGACGGACGGACATTCATGGACGCGGCACGGGTCCTCGCCATGAAGAAGCCCCTCGTTGTCCTCAAGGGAGCGCGTGCAAAAGTGACGAGCGTCATGGCATCGAGCCACACGGGCACCATGGGAGGGACATATCCGATATTCAAAGACGCCTGCCGGCAGTACAAAATCCTCAATGTCGGAAACTCTAGGGACCTGGTGACGGTGTGCAAGGCCCTGGCCATCGCCCCGCGCCCGTGCGGTGACCGCGTTGCCGTTGTGACGCACACGGCGGGACCGAGCATCCTCGCCCTCGACACGCTCGTCGAAAACGGCTGTCCCATCGCGCAGACATCGGAAGAAACGCGCCGCAAGATAAAGAAGATTATCGGAGAGCATATCCCCATCGTCCTTGCACCGAATCCTATCGATCTCACCGGTTCCGGCCTCTTCGTAGACATCTATCCGCGCTGCGTGGAGGCGGTAATCGAGGACGACGGCGTGGACATGGTCATTCCCATTTACGCGATCCACAGGAACTTTGAGACCTCGGCGCGGGCGCTCGCCGAACTGAAGCGGCGGACGCCGAAGCCGATCATCGCCTGCCTTCTCGCCTCGCGAGACGAGATCGTTGAGGATGAGAAGATCATGCAGGAGGCAGGGATCCCCGTCTTCCAGACCCCCGAGGACGCAGCCTTAGCCGCAACCTACCTCGCAAAATACTACCACTACACTGCAAGGAAATAAGAATAAGCGTTTTTGTCATTGCCGCCCCTGATTGAAAAATTCGAGGGCAGCTCCGGGAGAAATCCGGATTCCTCACATTCGTCCGGGAATGACAGAGGGGTCGGGAATGACATCCTTTCCGTTGAATTACTGCAAATTTCGATTGGAAAGATTTCAGAAATATGAGAGAAAGAGCAGCGTAAGAAATCTACGGAAATACGGAAATAAAGAGGAGGATGTAATGAAAAGATTCGCACTTCTTCTGCTTGCCATAATAGTTTATGCCGGCTGCGTGGAAACGGCCCAGGCACCAAAGGTGGATCCGACCAGGGTTCAGTACGTAGAGGGTGTCGTTCAGAGTATATCGGGCAATCAGGTTGTCCTTGCATTAAAGCTTCCCGAGTTTAAGAAGATGGCGGACACGCCCGCCGCAGAAATCTCGCAGCAAATCGTGCAGAAGGGTCTCTTCATCGAGGGGATAAATGTTGCCATAGAAGGCAACAGCGGAGAGGTAACAAAGGTTACGGGAAATCAGATCACAATCGCCTTCGATAAGCCCCAAAAATATCCGATCGGCCAGACTGCAAATCTTGAAATACCGAAGAAGAGGATCGCGGTCGTCGATTTCACGGTGATAAGAGGAGGAATGAAGGAAGCGGGACCGATCCTGATGGAGCAAATATCCACGTCGCTGATTGAGTCGAAGCAGTACGTCGTCGTGGAAAGGGCAAAGCTCAATACCATCATGGAAGAGATCAAACTGATCCAGTCGGGAATGACCGAGCAGATACCGGAACACTTGAGGCCGAAACTGATGTTTGCCGACCTGATCCTGACGGGAACGCTGGCCGAGATTAGCGACAAGTACGACGTCAATCTCCGTCTCCTCAACGTCAGGACCGGACAGGCGATCGCCGCCATCAACGTAACGACGCCGCTCTTCAAACCCGTTGAGGGACGGGATTCCAGTGATTTGAGCGAAGATTTTGAGGGAACGCTGCAGGATCACTCCTGGGCAATCGGACCAAGAGGAAAAGGCGGGCGAGACGGTTTCGTGAGGACGGACGATACGACGGGAGCCGCGGGCTCCAAGAAATCAATGAGACTGGACTATTATTTTGACCTGAAGAGGGATGAAAGAACATGTCCGGGTATAAGAAACGCCAAAAAGCGAGACCTTTCTCTTTTCAGCGGAATAGAATTTTACGTGAAGGCAACACATCCGATAACGGGCTTCGTGAATATCGACATATCGGATCGCGACGACCCGACTGTGAGGAACAGGTGGTTTGCGAGATACGAGGTGACCCAGGATTGGCAGGTTATAAGGATACCGCTCGATCAATTCGCCTACACGAGGAGCGAAGGGCTGATCAAAAGAGAAGGGTATAAACCTGGGAAGCAGGTGCGGGATATGACGCACGTAGAGACTCTGATATTCGGGACCTGCAACGATATGGTGACCGAGGAATCGAAAAAAGGCAGCATGTGGCTCGATAAGATACGGTTCTATAAATAGAGAGGGAAAGCCCTCGAATACGGATTAAGGATGGATGGTATGAAAAGAAATGTTTGCCTCTTCCTCTGGATTGCCCTCCTCTGCCTCTCCTTCTGCGGGGCTTTGTGTTTCACAGAGCTTGCGGCAGCCTCCGATTTTCAGCCGTCGACTGTTCTCGAGCTGAAGAACATAGGCGTGATGATCGGAAGAGGCGCGCAGCAGGATAAGTATCTCCCCGCCTGGAAACAGCTGGTAGCCGGATCGAAGAACATGGATATTAATCGGGCAATCAACATTGTCACTGACGAGGCCAAGCGGGAGGCCGGCCAAAACATGGATCGGTCTCGTGCCAGGGTGCAGAAGTACAATGAGATGAAAAAAATCATAGCACAGGAATTAAATAGCGAACGCGCCATTCTCAGCCGGTCTGGCGGCAGGATTCAGCCATTCCAGAGAAATGTATATGTGATTGAGCGGGGAAACCCCGACAAATTCGGCATGCAGAAGGGAAATGTAATTAATTCGAAACAAGAACTGCAAGACAGCATCAAAGACTTAGAAGACAAAATGGACACGGTGGGAGACGACTCGCAGTTGGCGAACGTCGACATGCAAAGTGCATTGCAGAAACAGCAACAGACCCTGCAGATGTTGTCCACCATTTCGAAGTTGCTCTATGATACTGCAATGGCCGTTATCCGAAAAATAGGCAGCTAAGGATATCTGATGCGTGAGAGGGAACGGGATGAACTTGTTCGGAAAGCAGAAGGGGAAAAAATATCACACACGGGACATAGAGATTAATACGTACGAATACGACGACGCGAGGATTGCCGTGGAAGGGAGCCTCACGGATCATCGCTCGCAGGAATATTATCTGGCGACAGGCGAAAGAAGGCAACCCGGCATATTGCATCAGATGATCATCCATCTGCTCGTCAACAAGACGAGTCTCGTGATCGAGGATCTGCACGTTGCGATGCCTGCCGTCCCGCGCGAAGATTGTCTGGAGACGATGAAAAGTCTTGATCCTATAAAAGGACAAAGGATCACGCACGGGTTTACGGCAAGGGTGAAGGGGCTCGTCGGTAAAGGCAGAGGCTGCAACCATCTGGTCGAGCTTCTTACGGTCATGGGTGCCTCGGCGATCCAGGGATACGTTGCCTACAGGCTGCAGGAGCCCGCGCGGTTTAAGCCGGACCTCCTCGACATGGTTGCAGACACCTGCTGGACGTGGCGTGCGGAAGGACATCTGGTGAAGGACATAGAGGCAAGAATCAAGGCGGAACGAAAAGGAGAGACGACATGAAGGTTACAGGATTCAACGGCAGTCCGAGGAAGGACGGAAACACGACCACGCTGATGAGCTATCTCTTGCAGGAGGTCGCGAAAGAAGGCATCGAGACGGAAGTCGTTCAACTCTCGGACAAGACGATCCACGGATGCATTGCGTGCTACAAGTGTTTCGAGAACAAGGACAAGCGGTGCGCGGTGAAGAACGACGCGGCGAACGAATATATCGAGAAGATGATAGCGGCGCAGTCTATCGTTCTGGGGTCGCCCTCATATTTTCAGGATGTGACTGCGGAGATGAAAGCGCTGGTCGACCGCGCCGGTTTCGTCGGATTGGCAAACGGCAGGATGTACAGAAACAAGATCGGCGCTTCCGTATCCTGTTATCGCAGGAGCGGCGGGACGCATACGATAGAAACGATGAATCATTTCTTCTTAAGCAACGAGCTTATCATCGCCGGCCGGGCAGCAAGCGTCGCCAGAGACAAAGGAGATGTGGAAAAGGATCAGGAGGGCATCGCCAATGCCAGGGCCCTCGGCCAAAAGATCGCATGGATGATGAAGAAGCTCTATAGCTAAACCCGGCAGCGAATATTACCTTTCCGTCATTCCCGCTTCCTCATGTCATTCCCGCGGAGGCGGGAATCCAGCTGACCATTTAGGAATTGATTATCCTGCAACTCTAATCTAAAATACGCAAATCAAAATTCTTTCAAGCACTCGGCAATTGGCGAGATCAGTCCTTTTATCGATGCTTGTTTCCAGGAGGTTAAATCTATGTCTGCTAAAGAATCTCATCAAGAGACTGCAATGGTTCGCTTCGGCATGTCTGTTGCGGATTGGTGCGAGAAATGGTTCCCCGATGCCCTGGTATTTGCCATTCTCGCCGTCTTTATTGTCTATGTTGTCGGTCTTTTCCTCGGCAACAGTCCTGTGAAGCTCGCCGTGCTTTTCGGCAGCGGTTTCTGGAGCATCATTCCTTTTACGATGCAGATGGCGCTCATCATCGTCGGCGGCTATGTGGTCGCGAGCGCCCCCCCGATATACCGGCTTGTCGAGTGGCTTGCCGGTTTTCCCAAGACGCCGCGCGGCGCGATCACGTATGTGGCGCTCCTGTCGATGCTGAGCTCGTTGATCCACTGGGGCTTCTGCTTGATATTCAGCGGCTTCCTCGTGACTGAAATCTGCCGCCGCATCAAAGGCATCGATTATCGTGCGATGGGCGCGGCAGCGTTTCTCGGCGGCGGCACGATCTGGACGCTGGGTCTCTCGTCGTCTGCGGCGCTCCTGATGGCCACGAAGGGCTCGATTCCGGCCGACCTTTACAAGATCACCGGTTTCATCCCGCTAACCCACACGATCTTCACCTGGCAGGGCGCGGCCACTGCTGTCGTCATCCTCGTTGTCTCCCTCGTGATTGCCTACTACACGGCGCCGTCAAGCGGGAAAGGACACACAGCAGAGGATTACGGCATTGAATTGAAACCGCTTACCGTACCCCTCGAACCAAGAAAGACGCCTGGAGAATGGTTCGAGTTCAGCCCCATCGTGACGGTGTTGATCGCCGCAATAGGTTTCACCTACCTGGCGAATCTCTTCGCCACAAAGGGAGTCATGGCGGCGCTCGATCTGAACACGATCAACTTCTTTTTCA
>DATJBN010000203.1:0-8843 GCA_035515335.1 Syntrophales bacterium
GGAGTCGGTATAGGTTTCTTCTGTCTTGCATCTTGGACAGTAGAAGATGCTTCTAATACCCGCTTCAGGTCCCGGCAAACTCCTTCCGCATAATTGACAGGCCGTCTCCCCTTTTTCGATTGCGGCTTTACAGAAAGGGCATTCCTTCATTCTTGAAATCCTGGTCTACGATGGGATGCTGAAGAATATCTGCGGCAGGTTCTTATGGCAAGAAAAAAATCGGCCCGGGTGCGCGGGTACACTTCCACCACATGCCGCTGCATACGAATTCTATCACCGAGAATTGCACCTCCGGTAAACGGGCTGGTGGGATCGACAGCGAGAACGCCTACTTTCTTTCCTATTGCACGATGCCAGTCAATGAGACCGTCCACGATTGTGCTCTTTCCCGCACCGGGGGATCCAGTAATACCCACAACATGAGCATTGCCCGTATGACAGAAGATATCTCTTACCGTGTGACGCGCTTCCGGTGCATCGTCTTCAATATCCCTTATGAGGCGGGAAGCCGTGCGAACGTCACCTGCTCTGATCCTCTTTGCCCTGTCCATATTTCAACTCCTCTAATCGCGGCTGCGAATATCTTTTGCGGGAGTATACGAAATTGAAGAAGCGGTGAATCGCATCATTATAGTTATTAGCAATGTTAACCAGACGGGAGATGCAGACAGAATCAATAAGAGGACTATTTGTCCGGTTAACAAGCTTGATGGATGGGTTAGGGTTGGCAGGAAAATGGGTAATAGTATTTGGCACGGCTGAAATGCCGTTCAATGACTATACAAAGAGATCGTTAACGAATGACCACTCCGCATCTTGATCCTCTGAAATCTTTTTTAGCGTGCCCTCGAAATCCTGCCACATGGCGTCGTTCGCCATCTCGAAGCTGTGGCCCCAGAAGGAAAAGACGCTGTTTCTCTCTTTTGCAGCATCAAACATCGGCCAAAAATCGGGAGATAGAAAATGACAGCTGAAATTGAATTCCAAAGGATCGCGGGGCGGAAAAAGGCCTGCGTTATCATGGCCGCCTCTGGCCCACAAATAACCGGCAGACCGGAGGGCAGCCTTAACCACTTCATTCCAGGTATTGAAGGGATAGCAGAATCCGAGGACAGGCTTCCGGAAAATCTCCTGCAGCATGTCGCGGCTCGCAGTCACTTCCCAGTCCAACAGCTCTGCCGGAAGGTGAGTCAGGTAGGGATGCGTCATCGAATGGCTGCAAACCTCTAATCCTTCATATACGTGAGGAAGCTCTCCAATGCTTAGCCGCCACACCTCTTTATTTTCATGAATCCAGCCGAGGGACCGTTCCCTGCCGTACAGGCCCGGGTTGAGACAGAACGTCGCGCGCGCATTATGGCCGCGTAAGATTTCAACGAGACGAACGTCATCTACGATCCCATCATCCCAGGTCTGGATTACCTTCATCTTAACGCCCGCAGAATCATTTCCTGAAGATCCCGTGTTCCATGAGAAGGACAATGACGACTCCCATCACAAAGCCGTTTCCGGCAACGGGCCTCAATATCGAGGGAAAGTTCTGGAAGAAGGAAGGCGAGAGGAAGGCAATCACCGTCGCAATCAGAATCGGCATACCGATAATCATTCCGTCTTCAAACGTCAGTTCCTTCAAGGACTCAAAGGCCACAATGAGACCCGCCGATACCTGGGAACAGAGAACGTAAAACATGATGCTGCCGATCACGACCGGAGGAACCAGCCCCATGACGCCTATCGTCACTGGAGAAAAAGATATCAAGAAGAGAATTGCCGCGGCCGGAAGCAGCGTGAATCGCGACATGCAGCCCGTTGCCGCAACAACACCGGCGCTCATGGAATAGTTTACCTGTCCTATGACACCGAAGGCGCCTGCCGTAATGTTGGCGAGCCCCGTAAAGAATACGCCGCGGTTGAGCCTCTTTGCATTATCACTCGTGTGCGCCATGCCGATCATGGACTGCATGGAGCCGAGGTCGTTAATGGAGAGAGCCACAAAACAAATGAAGAATGAGATCAAGAGCCCAGCGTCGAAAGAAATATGGCCGATCATGTCACGAAAAAAAGGCGCGGCCATCTTTGCAGAACCTAAAGCCGCTACGTCGATGCTTTCTGGAAAGATTAAAAAATAGACGATGCTGCCTCCGAGCATCGAAAGCAGTATCAGGACCGACCTCCATATCCCGCCAAGCAGCCTGTGGAGAGTGACAGTAACCAGGGCGAGAGCAAGGGCATAGGCCATATTCACCTGTGGACTTGGGCCCCGCGGTTCCGATATGAGCTTCAGTATCGTCGGAGCGAGGGTGAAGGCAATCAAGAGGAGCACCACGGCAACGACGCGGGGCGTGAAGAGGCGTTGGAGATAACCGAACACGCCCGTCACCCCGAGAATTACGAGCATCACACCGCCCGCGACAATCGCGGTCGACACGGCATTTAGATCAAGCCCGTGACTGGAGATAATGCCGATGAGGATCACCGAAGAAGGCCCCATGACAAGCGGCAGGCGGTGTCCCCATAGAACTTCAAGAATCAGAAAGACGGAGATTATGAATGCCAGCTTTTGCAAGTATACCGTCTGGTCGGCGGGATCGGATAGATGGTAAGCCCCGGCGATCTTTCCGAGGATTATCAGAAACGGGAGCATCAGCGCACACCACTGAAGTCCCATTAGCAGAGATTCTCCGGGAGGCGGTCGGTCGTCAAGGCCGTACTTCAATTCCATGGAGATCGATCCTTCTTTAAGATTTGCCGTCCGACAAAACTGGCGTGCGGAAGGAAAATTCGTTCAGACAGCCGCGTTCGAGATCAACGTGAAGAATCTTGTCCCGGAAAATATTCTCCCGTCCCAGGAGGATCTTGAGAACCTCCATTACCTGGAAGGCTGCTATCAGAACGGGCGTGACACCGGGAACGCCGAGAAGATCCTGCGGACGCTCATCACTGGCGCGTTCTGCGCCGTCAGCCCCATAGATATTCTTGAGTCCCTCGTCACCGGGGAATATCGTCATCACCCAGCCTTCAAAGCCGGCCAAGGTTCCGTGCACGAGAGGTGTACCGAGACTTCTCGCCGCCTCTTCGAGAAGAAACCGATCCCCCACACTGTCGAGGGCATCCACTATGACATCCGACCCGGCAAGGATTTCTCTGGCATTCCCGGCGTCGAGTCTCGTCTGGTATGGAAAGACATTTACACCCGGGTTGATGGCCGCAACAGCGGAGACCGCAGCAGCCGCTTTCGGGGTTCCCACTGCTTCCGTATTACATAAGGCCTGACGGTTCAGGTTCGTTTCATCGAACACCTCTCTGTCGACGACGACGAGAGAACCGATTCCGAGTCGAGCGAGGAGCATTATCGCATGACCGCCCAAGCCGCCCGCGCCGACCACGGCTATCTTCGACTCGGCAAGCTTAAGCTGCTCATCCGCTGAAATAGCACCCCGGTTCCGGAGGTAGCGATAGGGATATACGCCGAGCTTCAGGAGCTCTCTATAGACGTCGTGGAGGCTTAGACCAAACTCGCGGGCAATAGCCGTGGCATCGCTGTCTTTGACGGCCTGCAACGGGCGCCCCGCCAGGTCTTCGATGCTTGCAGCCTTCTCCCATATTCGCTTGTGCAATTTCTTGGTGCGCTCTTCCACGGTCGTTCCTCGTTTTAACGAATTCTCACGTGTCTTATATTTCATAAACCATTCCTGCCCGCTGGGCAAGCAGATAGATTGGATAACTCTTTACATAAAATATTTGAGGAAACAAAAGATAAGCTTTATAATAACAAAAACGTGGGGAGATTTTTGTAAAGGTAATGAAGGTTGAACTGATTCTATTTGCATCGCTCGCGAGGTTTGCGCCGGTCAAGGCCGGGAGCCACGGCAATCACGTGCTGGATATCGATGAAGGAACAACGGTCATGGAGCTTATCAAAAGCCAGAGAATACCTGTCGAGAAGATCAGGATGATTTTCTTGAACGGCCTTCACGCGACAGGTGAAGAGGTTCTGAAAAACGGAGACAGGGTGGGTGTTTTTCCGCCGGTTGCCGGCGGTTAGTTTGTCTTAACCTTCAAAAGAACGTCTTCGGTTTGCCAATCCCTATTCAATAAATCCTTGAACGTAATCTCTCGGCCATCGATGAGAGCAGACCTGCATCCCGCCTGAAATGCATCTGCATGAGCCCTGAGGATATCCCCAAGTCTTTCACCTCTGACCCATACACCGCGCTCAAGAAAAACCGGGCCCAATTCCTGAAGCGGCATATTGAAAAGCTTCATCAAAACCTTTCCTGATTTGACAGAAGCAGACGATGCCTCTCCCTTGCAGGATATCTCTTCACGCATGGCCGCATAGTAACCGCCCTTGCGCAATACCGCGCCTGCAAGCCCCGGGAGTGCAGCAGAAAGGGACAGCGTCGCCCCGTCCGAAACGACCGCTTTTTCCACGTCGTCTACGGCACTGCCGTTCAAGAAGATGGTCTGGATTCTCTTCTCAACGTACTCTGGCGATATGCCTAATTGCTCGCAGAGGAATGACCTGACACTGGATCCGACATTTCCCTGAATCCTGAATCCCTCTTGGAGGAGACTAAGAAATGTCGGCACCAAGCCGGCTTCGACCGTGAGAGAGACTTTCATCTGTTATTATCTCCGCAAATGGAAACGGGGCGACCGCACCGGGCCGCCCCGTCGAATACGCGTCCGCTTTCTCTTCCTACCAGTTGTATACCTTATCCAGGTCTTCATCCTTCACCTGGAAGGTAACATTGTGGGGCGGAAGGGGCTCTTTCTTGAAGTATTCCGGCAGGCGGTCTTGCTCTTTGGTGAATCCTGCGCGGGTGTTGAAATCACGCTCCATCTTTAGCACATTCTTGCCCAGCGCCACAACGTCATCCGCCGTCAACTTCAGACCGTAAAATGCATTGAGCATATCGATCAAAGCCTGGAATGTGTCGGGCTGATCGAGAACGGCAAAGGCGATGAATAGACACATGCCAGTCGAATCGACCGCCGCCGTGGCTATCTGGAGATTTCGCGAAAGATCGGCCTGCCCTTCCGGCTTGAGCGGATCAACGTAACCTCCCACCTTGAGGATGTTCGTAGCAACTGCATAACCCGCCGTATGGTCTGCGCCCATTGTGCTCGTGGCGTAGGTAACGCCGATGCCCTGAACGGCGCGCGGGTCGTATGCCGGCATCGCCTGGCCCTTGACTACCGGGACCCTCTCGATGCCGAAGACCTTGCCGGTGACGGCGGCCCCATTACCCAGTATGCGTCCCAGGTCCGTGCCCTTCCCCACTTCCTTTACCAGTCTTATCGCAGCTTCAGCATCGCCGAACTTCGCGAGACCCGCCTCCATGGCAACCGCGACGGTCGCCCCCATCTCGATCGTATCGAGACCGAAGTCGTCATCTAAGCGATCCAGCATGGCAATGGCGTCCAGGTTGTCTATGCCGCAGTTAGCGCCGTGGGCCCAGACCGTCTCATACTCCGGCTGCTTCGTCAGAAAGTGGCCGTCCTTATCCGTATAAATACCCGAGCATTGAATCACGCATCCCCGGTGGCAGCCGTGCGTGGGATTGCCGCCGCGGGCCTTTTCAGTCTCCGCCTGCGTTTCTCCGCTGATCTTCGACGTTCCGATGAATCGTCCCCACTGGAAATTGTGTGTCGGATAACCGCCCGCTTCATTTATTACGTTCGCGAGGATGTTCGTTCCGAAAGTGGGAAGTCCTTCCCCGGTGACGGGATGCTTTCTGAGACCGTCGACGAATGACTTATTCGCCTTTCTCAGGGCCTCGGGGTCTTTCGCAACACGGGCCGTCACTCCCGTATCGTCGACGACGATCACCTTGACGCCCTTGGATCCCATAACTGCGCCGCTCCCGCCTCTACCTGCATGTCGGGTGGGACGCTGCTCCATGTCGGTGAAGGCAATGGAGGCGGCGGACATCTTCATCTCGCCTGCGGGCCCGATGGAGATGCATGCGATCTTGTCGCCATACTCCTTCTTCATCTTCTCAACGAGATCGTAATTGCCCAGCATGCAGAGGCCGTTATCCGGCGTAATCTTCACCCCGTCCTTGTTGATGAAGATCTTGTAGAAGTTGCCGTCTTTCGGTTTTCCTTCGAGGACGATTGCGGCAATACCCAATCGCGCCAGCATTTGCGAGGGTTGCCCTCCCGAGTTGGACTCTTTGATCCCCCCTGTCAATGGACTCTTGCAGCCCACCGAGATGCGCCCTGACTGGGAGGCGTTCGTTCCACTCAAGAGACCCGGCGCGATGACGAGCTTATTGTCTTCGCCGAGCGGATGACAGAGTGGGGGTACTTCCTTGGAGATGATGGAAGACGTCATTGCCCGTCCGCCCAATCCTGCATACTCTCCGACCGGAACCGCGCTCACCTTAGGACCGCCCTCGGCCCCCATGTTGATCCTGAGAATCTTGTCCATATATATCCTCCTTTCCCTGCGGGATCTCGCAAGAATTCAGAGACGCGCCGGTCCCTGATCCTGGCAAGAGTTATAGATAAACAAGAGATTCAATTTGCCGCCCTAGTTCTAAAGGCTGACCGTGAAAAGGAAAATGATTGATAAAGGAACGCCCGAACGGTACTATTCTACAGAAGCAATGAAGCTTGTCAATATGTCAGAAAACACATAACAAACCGTAATCCGTATGGAATATGCGATCCTGTTACTCGTCCGGCGGCGAGAATATTTCTGTTGATAATAATTTTTCTTATGTTATAATAATTATAATGTAGAGGCAGAAACAAATGACACTCAAGAAGAAATATCGGCTGAGATTAACGCCCCAGAGGCTCGCCATCCTCGAATACCTCGACGGCAACAAGGCCCATCCTTCGGCAGCCGACATATACAAGGCGGTATCGGAGCGCTATCCGATGATGTCTTTTGCAACGGTCTACAACACCCTCGATACACTGAAAGAAAGAGAGCAGCTTCTCGAGCTCTCCCTCGACACGGGGAAGAGGCGCTTCGATCCCAATCCTGAACCTCATCACCATCTGATATGCACGAGATGCCGCTCAATCGTCGACGTTCACCGAAGTTTTCCACTCGATCTCAGGGATGCGGAAAGATGCGGCTACGATATAACGGGAAACCATATCGATTTTTACGGGATTTGCCCAAAGTGTAAACGAAAGACAAAATCAAAAAAATAATATTCAGGAGGTGCAGTGATGTCGAAAACAGAACAGTATTTGAAAGAGGCATTTGCAGGAGAATCCCAGGCCAATCGTAAGTATCTTGCCTTTGCGGCAAAGGCCGACCAGGAAGGCTATCCGCAGGTTGCGCGCCTATTCAGGGCAGCCGGTGAGGCCGAGACGATCCATGCACATAACCATCTTCGGGCGCTCAACGGTATAAAGAGTACGAGGGAGAATCTGCTCGAGGCGATAGCAGGCGAGACCCATGAGTTCACGAAGATGTATCCGGAAATGATCGTTGCGGCGAAGGCGGAGGGGCATAAGGTGGGAGAGCGATCATTCTCCTATGCAAACGATGTCGAAAAGATCCATGCGCAGCTCTATCAGGGTCTTCTCGACAGCCTTGGGAAATCGGCGGAATCCTATCCTTATTACATCTGCCCGGTATGCGGTATGACGTCAGAGAAGGAGGCGCCTGGAATTTGCCCGGTGTGCGGGACCAAGGGATCGATGTTCAAGAGGTCCGATTGATTAAAAAGCAGTGTCCTCGTAACACTGTTCTTCAGGAAAGAAAGAAGATGAATGCGGAATACATGCCGATATTCCTCGAAAAGAAGAATGGCCGCGTGCGCGGTTCCTGGATGCATAATGATGCCAGAATCAGCGCGAAGATTCTCCCTCTTGCCTATACCTCGGACCTCGGCATCCTCCGCCTTATTGTGAGCAACCTCGATGGGGCGGCAGGCGTGCTTAAGAAAAAAGGATTCATTGTAAGGCAAACGGCGGATGCAGTCTAAATTGTCCCGGATGGGACTTGTGGACTCCTCGATATTCTCATTGCGCTTGCAGAGCACGGCATAGAGTCGGAATTGACGGGCATCATACCGGGAATATATCAGGGCTGATGAAATCTTCTCCTGCCGGTACGGCAGGTCCGGTTAGCGAACAGGTCTCCGGCGAGAATGAGCTTCAATTTCTCTCATAGGCCGCCGGGACCATTTTTTTTCCGAGAGAAAGTGGATGTACTTGAGGGTGACGAATCCGTCAAACCATCTGTGGAATGCGGAAAGTATCGCATCGTTCGTCTTATACTGACGCCGGAAGCGGTTCCAGATATCCGGGAAATTCTTAGACAGCAGGAATTCTCGAGTCGAGGGTTCTACAATTGCGGCAAGTATACCCTCTGCATCTTCACCGACACACTGAGAGACCGCGGAAAGAAGTTCACGAAGACAAGTGAAGACTTGCGGATCATACGCCAGAAGAGGCTCTTCGCCGCGGAGCGCTTCGTCCATACGTTTTCCCGTGCCGAAGGGTACGCGTCTGGATATGCGCGCCGACGGGAAGACCGTGGTCTTCTCTATCTCACAGATGCCTCCTGTTTTTGCGAGCTCAACACAAAAGTAGAAGTCTTCCCCCGCCTGTCTCCTCGCAGAGAACCCGCCGGCACGGATATATACCAGGGCTGTAAAACAGATGCAGGAGCCGATGGTGTGAAAGGCATAGGGTGAGCCCGCCCACCGGAGCCCCGCGACGTAGTAATCGAGAAAAGCCTCATACTCATCAATGGCAGACTGGGCCTCTGGCGAATCTGCCTTCTGATGCCGGAAGGATATTACGCCTCCCGCACGTGAACTCTTGCGGAGCTCACGTTCTGCCGTTTCCAGGTATTCTGGAGATAC
>DATJBN010000204.1:0-5558 GCA_035515335.1 Syntrophales bacterium
ATCGCCTCGGCGTGGCCTCGCTTGGTGACAGCCCCGAGACGGACCGTCATCTCCTGGACATAGTACGCCATGGGAAGAAGGATTATGAATATCCAGAGGAGGGAAAATCCATACTTGGAGCCTGTTACGGCATAAGTGGAAATTCCGCCGGCGTCATTATCCGCAATCATGACGATAATCCCCGGACCCAAAACCGACAGGAAGATGATGAACTGCCTGCGGATACGGTTGAGGATATGGATGCTCTTGCTTACCCAGAACATAAAAGCGTTTCGTGCGATAGGGAAAACGAAGTATCCCCGTGAAGACTCAAAAAATCAGAACGATTTAGAAAGTCGGGTTACTCGATATTCGGAGATAGAGGTATGAAGAGTGACAGTGATTTCCGGTCAAACAGATACCCCGGAAATCTGCTATGGAATGGTCTACAGACGGGTAATTTTAAAATTCCGGGATAAAGATTCTATTCTGTCTTACCGGGAGCCACGGTCAGGCAATCATCACTGCCCCTATGACCAGGAGGTTCCATTTAAATTGTTTTACTCCAAAAAAAGAATTTAAGTTAACGCCCAAGGACTGTTTCCGTTATACATAAAAAAAATTTGTCGTCAAGGCAAAATGTATTGAGGAGATACTTTCTTGAGTTGTGAGAGGCCGGGACAAGACCCTAGGGCAGCAACGCGCTGATCACGGTGAGAATAATCCATCGGAAGAGATCAATAAGGGGATCCAATGCGCCTATGTAGAGGAGTCCTATGATGATGAAAAAACCATAAGGTTCGAGTCGCGATAGGGTATACTGAAAGCTTGGGGGTGCAAACCCCATGAGGATCTTCGAGCCGTCGAGCGGAGGGATCGGTATCAGGTTGAAGGACGCCAGGATGATGTTGATCTGGGCGAGATAATAGAGAAGGGTGGAAATTACGCCGCCTGATTCCGGAGAGAGAAGGCGATAAAGAAAGAAGGCAAAAAATGCGAGAATCATATTTGTGATAATTCCTGCGGCAGATACGAGTATCAGGCCTTTCCTCGTGTCATGCAAATTGTTGAAATTCACGGGCACCGGCTTCGCCCAGCCGAAACCGAAGAGAAAGAGCATGATGGTGCCGATGGGATCGAGGTGTCTTAAGGGATTGAGGCTGAGTCTGCCCTGCCATTTGGCCGTCGGATCACCCATCCGGTAGGCGACCCAGCCGTGGGCCAGCTCGTGGAGAATCACAGAATATAAAAGGGGTATGGCAAGGAGGATAAATGCCAGAGGATCATTCATGAGAAGTTTCAGTAAACCCATCGCTTTAACCTTGCGGGATCCGGCTCCGCAGCCAGAGCTATTTGACTGTTGTGCCCGTCAGTCCTTCCAAGACAAGTCGATTTATCTCTCTGACTCCCCTCAGAAAGGCATCTTGCACCTGTATACATGAACCTACATTAAAGCACAAGAAGGTAGTGCGCATGCCTCCTGTAATTCACCCCGTATTTTATTGTAAATGAATATTCGTTAAGGTATTTTATTAAGAAAAGGAAAGGAGGTATGCATATGGGTGAACTTGTTCATACATCGAAGATAAAGATCGTAAGAGAGAAGGGGCCCACCAGACGCGCTATGATTGAGGGTTTCGCCGAGCCCGTCTACTACGGCGTGCACGGCGGCATCATGAAGTTCTACAAGGTCGAGCCGGAGAAGGAACACGCGGCAACGCTCGACCATATAGTTGCCGCGACGGCGGCTTGAATGATGGGAACACTGGCCACGGTGATGGCCGGAAAAAAAATCCCTACTCCTGAAGGCGTGTACTGGGCGGACGTGGAGGGCGACATAGAAAACGTTGGCGGCGTACTCAAGATCACAACAATCCGGGTCAAGTACCATCTCAAGGCGGCCGAAGACACGGTTGCCGATGCCAAGGAGAGTTTTGCGAATTACATTACGCGCTGCCCGGCCGCGCAGACAGTCAAAGACTGCATCAAACTCCAGGATGAATTGATATTGGAATAATAAGGAAACGAAATAACCGGCGCAGCGCTCCCCCGAGGTTCGATGCGTCTGTTTTTTGATCACATACGGAGGTTGATATGAAGATTATCGGTATTATGTTGTTCGCGATGTTTGCCATCGCCATACAGTCGAATGCTTTTGGTCAGGACAGGATGCCCAATATCCCTGTCGATAAGATGACGGATCTGCAGAGGAAGTATGCAGAGGAGATTATCAAGGGACCGCGCGGGGCCGTGTACGGCCCCTTCGTGCCGCTCATACGGAGCCCCGAACTCATGGACAGGGCACAGCGCATGGGCGAGTACCTCCGCTATAAGAGCGCGATAGGGACAAAGTTGAGCGAACTGGTCATCCTCATTACCGCACGTGCGTGGACGCAG
The DNA here is from genome assembly GCA_035515335.1 of Syntrophales bacterium. GTDB lineage: Bacteria > Desulfobacterota > Syntrophia > Syntrophales > UBA2185 > Fen-1135. Next base: position 2,377 of record DATJBN010000204.1, read on the forward strand.
CAGGTGGAATGGGCGATCCACGAACCGATAGCATTGAAGGCCGGCATCAAGGGAGAGATTATAAAGGCAATTGCCGACGGCCGGTATCCTGCAGGCATGACGGATGACGAAGACATCGTGTATAACTTCTGCACGGAGCTCCACAACAACAAGAGCGTCTCTGACCTAACCTACGAGCGAGCCCTCAAGAGATTCGGCGAGAAGGGCGTGATCGACATGCTCGGCATCAACGGTTATTACACCTTCCTTGCGATGGTTATGAACGGGACACGCACGGCCGTTCCTGACGGCAAACCCGCCCCGCTTAATAATTTCCCGAGGTAGGATGTCGTTCGGGCTATTGCGCGACGGGGCTCAGTTCTTCTTTAGTGCTTCGGAAATGATTAGGAAGAGAAGGGTGAGAATCGCCATCAGGATTGCCATAAGCCCGGGTATGAGTTTTGCCCATTTAAGAGAGGGGGAGACCGTGACCTGCCGTTCTTTCTCTTCGTGCGGGTTCTTTGTTTCCCGGCGATCAGGGCCTTGGAGGCTGTCAGAACGGGACTGCAGCTCTTTCATCTCCCGTCTATAATCGTCCAGGTTCTTATTCATTTTGTTCTAAAGTTGAATCATGCCGGGCAATCGACTTCAGTAACGTTTACTGGAATAAAAAAGGAGCGCTGCTTCTCAGTACAGCGCCCCAGGTTTTTTTGTGATTCTAGAAACGGATTTCTCCGTCGCTGCAGAGTTTGGGATCTGTGCTTTCCGATATTTCTTCACCAGTGGGCATTACCGTCAACACCGGACAGGTGGCAAATTTTACGACCCGGTCTGCCGTACTGCCCAAAATTTGTCTGTCATCTGCTGTCTTGCGGTTATTGGCTCCGATAACGATTAAATCTATGTTGTTGTCCTTCTGGAATTTCACGATTTCTTCGTCGGGAGTTCCAACGAGCAGGCTGTACTCGACATTCTTATAGCCCCCGAGACCAATCGTGCAGCATTGCTGGAGCTCCTGTTTGGAGCGCTCTTCCATGGCCTTTCGGAGCTCACGAAGATTGACCTTGGGCGCGTACCATTCGGTCATCTTGCCTATGTCCTGGATCACGTGAAGAATATACAGCTTTGCCCCGTAACGCAGCGCGAGATCCGCTGCGTATGGCGTTGCGTGCAGTGCGCCTGACATGAAATCCGTCGCCAAGAGAATCTTCTTGATTTCCATAATAATACATCCTCTCCACTGATGCGATCTCTACTCTTCGACCACCTCGAGAACGAGATCTCCGTACGGATCGAGTACCGGCATCTCAATCTGAAGAAGGTCGTACCAGCGTTTAACCGCTGATGCAAAGATGATTGTTACTAATATCATAACAATGACGGATAGAATCGCAAGAAGATAATTGTGCTTCGGCAAATAGTTCAGCGTGATATTGAGGTATCCGGCATAGAGGGTTGTTACGGCCATAATGACGCCGGGAACGGCGGTCATCCAGGAATATTTTAATTTCCCCATACGGATCAGCATCGTTGTCCCGATAATGAGAGCGCAGGAGGCGAGCAACTGGTTACTCATGCCGAAAAGCGGCCAGATGGTCGTGATATCTCCGGTGTAAACCAGATAGCCCCAGGCGCCGGTGAAGAAGAAACTGGTTATAACGATGCCCGGTATCCAGCGCTTTTCAAGGAACTTGGGGAACACCTTGCCGACCATTTCCTGGAGGAAGAATCTCCCGACGCGCGTACCGGTGTCCACTGCCGTTAGAATAAATACGGCCTCAAACATGATCGCAAAGTGATACCAGTATGACATCAGACCCTTCATGAAGGGAATAGACGAAAAGATGTACGCCATGCCTACGGCAAGAGATACGGCGCCGCCCGGACGGCCCTGGATCTTTTCCTGAACCTGAGCGGCAAGATCCGGAAGACTGACGGGAACCATACCAAGCTTTTCGTAAACTGCGGGAGCGGCGTTAATGGCAAAATAATCGGCCGGAACGAGCACACACGCAGCGATGAGAGCCATGATTGCCACGAATCCTTCAGTGAGCATTGCCCCGTATCCGATAAAGAGGACGTCCCTCTCATTTCCAATCATCTTAGGTGTTGTCCCCGATCCGATGATTGCATGGAATCCGGAAAGAGCACCGCAGGCGATGGTGATCATAACAAAAGGATATACCGGTCCGGGTACAATCGGGCCTCCACCGTAAATAAATGGTGTAAGGGCCGCCATCTGGAAATCGGGATGAACAACGGCAATTCCCACGGCTAACGCAGCGATCGTTCCTATCTTCAAGTATGTTGAGAGATAATCACGCGGGCAAAGCAGCATCCAGACCGGAAGAACAGAGGCCACGAAGCCGTATATCGGTATAAAAATAGAGATCTGTTTCTTTGAAAGTGTAAATATCGAAGCCCATGTGGGACTGGCTGCGACATGCGGTCCGACAAGGATCGCTATTGCAAGAAGGCTGACACCAATGACGCTTCCGCCCTTCACGTCCCCCGGGCGTATTTTGTACATCCAGATACCCATCAGGAAAGCAATCGGCAATGTGGAGAAAACGGTAAAAGTTCCCCAGGCACTCTCAAACATCGCGTTGACAACGGCGATGGAAAGGCCGGCAAGTGTCAGGATGAGGATGAAAAGAAATGCGAACGATGCTACCGTTCCCGCGCCCTTTCCGATCTCGCTTTCCGCAATCTTTGCGAGACTCTGTCCCTTATGTCTCACGGAAGCAAAGAGCACGACCATATCATGCACCGCCCCCGCGAGGACGCACCCTATGATTATCCAGAGCGTTCCCGGCAGGTAGCCGAACTGTGCAGCAAGTACCGGGCCCAGAAGGGGGCCTGCCGCTGCAATCGCTGCAAAATGATGCCCGAATAAGACATATTTATTAGTTTTCACATAGTCATGACCGTCCGCCATGGAGACGGCTGGCGTTGCGCGCTCCGTCTTCAAACCGAGCACCTTGTTTGCCATGAAGAGACCATAGAAACGGTAGCCGATGGCAAACACGCAGAGCGAAACGAACACTAAAGTTAAAGCATTCATTCTCTAAATTCTCCTTCCTCTGAATTTAAGATGGTATTTATGAGTAGTCGCAATCCACTTGCGCTCGTTAGCAGTAAATGTTTGCAGGCGAATATACAAGATGGAATCTCTCAGGCGGTTGTATAATGTGTTGAGCGGT
>DATJBN010000205.1:0-8111 GCA_035515335.1 Syntrophales bacterium
AGGCCGCTGAACAGGCTGGTAGCTGACACCATTCTTCCAGTCCTGTCAAAAGCCCTAGAAGACGTTTATGCTGCTATCAGGCGAGGTCGAAACGATCAAGGTTCATGACCTTGTTCCAAACAGCTACAAAGTCGTTCAGGAATTTCCCCTGGGAGTCCTTGCATCCGTAAACTTCAGCCAAGGCCCGGAGTTGGGAATTCGAACCGAAGATTAGGTCGACACGGGTGCTGGTCCACTTCAGTTTGCCTATTTTACGGTCCCGACCTTCGAACAATTCCGCGTCTTTCGAGACAGCCTTCCACTCCGTGCCCATGTCAAGCAGGTTCACGAAGAAGTCGTTAGTCAGCGCTTCCGGATGCTTCGTGAAGACACCATGCTTAGTCCCTCCGAAGTTGGTCTTTAGGACGCGCATGCCGCCTAGAAGCACCGTCATTTCGGGTGCGGTCAGGCTCAGCAACTGTGCTTTGTCAACCAGCAACTCCTCGGCCGATACCGCATAGCTGGTCTTCTGGTAGTTGCGGAAGCCGTCCACGATCGGCTCAAGCACGGCGAAAGATTCCACATCGGTTTGCTCCTGCGAGGCGTCCATGCGTCCCGGCGTGAAGGGGACCGTGACCTTGTAACCGGCGTTCTTCGCGGCTTTCTCCATGCCTGCGCAACCGGCCAGGACGATCAGGTCAGCCAGCGATACCTTCTTGCCGCCTTTTGCCTTCTTATTGAATGTACTCTGGATATCCTCCAAGGTCTTGAGCACCTTCGCGAGCTTTTTCGGCTCGTTGACTTCCCAGTCCTTCTGTGGTGCAAGGCGAATGCGGGCACCGTTAGCACCGCCGCGCTTGTCTGAGCCACGGAACGTGGACGCCGACGCCCACGCAGTGGAAACCAGTTGCGAGACGGACAGACCGGACGCTAAAATCTTTTCCTTCAGCGAGGCGATGTCCTTCGCACCGACCAGTTTGTGATTCACTGCAGGAATAGGGTCTTGCCAGATGAGCTCTTCGGCCGGAACTTCCGGGCCGAGATAGCGTGTGCGGGGGCCCATGTCGCGGTGCGTCAGCTTGAACCATGCCCTGGCAAACGCGTCCGCGAACTGATCAGGGTTTTCGTAGAATCGCCGGGAAATCTTTTCGTAGATGGGATCGAACCGCAGGGCGAGGTCCGTGGTCAGCATGCCTGGCGCGTGGCGCGTAGCCGGCTCGTGCGCATCCGGCACAGTTCCGGCGCGCTTTTCATCCTTCGGCTTCCACTGCTGTGCGCCGGCCGGGCTCTTTGTGAGCTCCCACTCGTTGTTGAACAAGATTCGAAAGAAGTTGTTGCTCCACTTCGTCGGCGTGTTGGTCCAGGTGACTTCCAGGCCGCTGGTGATCGTGTCGCCGCCTTTGCCCGTGCCGAAGCTGCTCTTCCAGCCCAGACCCTGCTGTTCGATTCCGGCTGCTTCGGGCTCAGGACCAACATGGGACGCAGGGCCCGCGCCGTGCGTCTTCCCAAAGGTGTGGCCGCCTGCGATGAGAGCAACAGTCTCCTCGTCGTTCATCGCCATGCGAGCGAAGATCTCACGAATATCCTTGGCTGCCGCGATCGGATCAGGGTTGCCGTTCGGGCCTTCCGGGTTAACGTAAATCAGACCCATCTGCACGGCAGCGAGCGGGTTCTCGAGGTCCCGCTCTCCGGAATAGCGCTTGTCGCCACCCAACCAGGTCTTCTCGGTGCCCCAGTAGACGTCCTGATCCGGCTCCCAGACGTCCTCGCGACCGCCGCCGAAACCGAATGTCTTAAATCCCATCGTTTCCAGTGCGACGTTGCCGGTGAGGACCATGAGGTCGCCCCAGGAAATCTTCCGGCCATACTTCTGCTTGATTGGCCAGAGCAACCGGCGCGCCTTGTCCAGGCTGACGTTGTCCGGCCAGCTGTTGAGCGGTGCGAAGCGCTGCTGGCCCCTGCCGCCGCCGCCGCGGCCGTCACCGGTGCGGTAGGTGCCGGTGCTGTGCCACGCCATACGGATGAACAAAGGCCCATAGTGGCCGAAGTCCGCCGGCCACCAGTCCTGCGACTTCGTCATCAACGCCGCGAGATCTTTCTTCAGAGCCGGCAGGTTGAGGCTCTTGAACTCTTTAGCATAGTTGAAACCCTCGCCCATCGGATTGGACTTGGAGGAATGCTGGTGCAGGATATCGAGTCTCAACTGGTTCGGCCACCAGTCTTGGGTCGTCGTTCCGCCGACCACAGTGTGAGCCCTGTCTGTTACCTTAGACTTGCTTTCTTCATTCATGATATTTCCTCCTTTCATCTTATTTATTTAGTTTTTGTGTGACTTTCCTTTTGTTTTTTGTACATTCTCGACAGTATCCGTAATACTCCAGCCTGTTATTTGTAATCATGAACCCTGTTGTTTTTGCCACTTTTCTCCGATCCAAGCAAATAGGGACTTCGTAATCGATGATTTTGCCGCATTTCTCACAGATCAGATTGATGTGCTCATCAAGATTACGCTCGCAGCGGCTTTCCATCCCGTCAAACTCAAGCGATTTGATAATGCCATGCCGGGAAAGCTCGCTCAAATTTGCATAGACAGATGACATACTGAGATGGCTACCTTTATTTCTTGCTTCTTTGTATATGAAGCGTGCGCCTGGATGAAGATGCCCTTTCTCAACCAGCACATCAATTACGGCGAGCCGCTGACTTGTGAGTCTGAGGCCCTTTTCTTTAAGTATTTGGATTATTGACTCTCTTTTAAACATTGCTTATTCGGAATCATTCTTGATAAGATAATGCTATTCGCCATCAAATTGTTTGTCAAGTCATTCTTTTGGGCTGGGGAGTTGGGGGACTTTGTTAAATATTTTGAAAAATGGCCTCCGAACCATGTAGAGAAGAATGACATTGTTTTCATCTATTATTCTGGACACGGTGCTCCTAATTCCAGAACTGGTGACGCATATCTTGTTCCATATGATGGCGATCCATCTTTCATCGACCAGACCGGGTATCCTTTAAGGAGAATGTATGGTGCTCTCGAGAAGCTTCCTGCAAAACAGGTTATCGTTACTCTTGATTCTTGCTTCTCTGGTGCCGGAGGGAGAAGCGTGCTGGCGAAGGGCGCAAGACCCCTGGTCATGACGATGAGTCTTTCCTCAGTTCCGAAGAACACAGTTATACTCAGCGCAGCGTCGGGAGATCAGCTCAGCTCAACTTATGAAGAAAAAGGACACGGGCTTTTCACTTACTTCATGCTTAAGGGAATAAAGGATGAGAACGTTGTGAAGAAGGACGGTACACTCGCAGTGAACGATCTATTCAATTACCTGAAACCGGAGGTTGAACGTATTGCGAGAAAACAGTATAATAACAAACAGTCTCCTCAAATGTTTGAGTCTAAAAAACGCTAAATCGATAGATTTCTATTAGAATGCTTTTATGATAAATAAACCTGCGGGAGGGATTATGAAAAGAGGTGGCTTGTTAATTCTTGGTCTTTTTATAGTGCTTTGTATTCTCTCTTATTCGACACCTACTTCTGCTGAAGGAAAGTATGGGGTATTTAACTTCCAAAAGGTTTTAACGCAATGTGACCAGGGGAAAAAGAATGTCGAGATAATGCGAAAGTTCGAGACTGATAGGCTTAAACCTATTGAGGAAAAAGAGGCTGAACTGAAAAAACTTAGGGAGGATTTGGACAAGCAGAAAACGAAGCTTGCTGCTGATGCTTTAAAGCAAAAGGAGATGGATCTCCAGAAGAAAGCAAGGGATATACAGATAATGTCCAAGGACCTGGCTGATGAAGCGAAGAGTAAAGAACAGGACATGCTAAGTAAGCTTGCGCCGGCGATTGAGAAGACAATAGAAACGATTGGCCAACGAGAGAAATATGCACTGATTGTGGATTCACGTTATTCGATATACCATGCGCAGGATGTCGATCTGACACAAAGGATAATTGATGAATTAAATAAGACTTACAAACCTGGCAAATAATCCTTGAAATGAGTAACCATTTTTGGAAACGGTTGTTTATTCAAAATTAGGTTTCCCTAAAAAACAGTAGGTTATTGGAAAAGCGCCGCAGGGCTCGGCCACGAAAGCAATTTACCCATTGCGTCATAAAAATGCCGAAATTGCCAGCTGTTATGTTTGCTTCTAACCAACTTCTAACACTTGCTGCTTAATTATCGGCCAAAAAATGCTTCCCAAAAAGACTCTCGGCCATAGCATGCTTCCAAAAGTTTTTTTGAGGACAATATTGTGTGGTTTTAAGAACGAAAAGCGGCCAAATTATGGGTTAATAAGCGGCCTCGGGATGGGTTAAGTACCAGAAATATGGAGAATATCAGCTGGCGTCTCTTAATTGTTATCTACATCTTGGTTGCCGGCATCTGGGGCACCATGGTCAAGGTTGCCTCGGACCGCCTCAATCCTCTCACCATGTCCTTCATCGTGTGCATCAGCGCCCTTGTCCCTGTGACGGCGGTTGCTTTTTCCAGGCTGGATTTTCAGAATAAGACCGGAGTGTGGCTCGCTGCGGGCTGCGGGCTCATGGGGGGTCTTCTTGTCATCATCTTCTACAGTATCCTCAAGCAGGCGCCGGCGAGCATCGTCATTCCGGTAAGCACGCTGTATGTCATCGTAACGTGCATCCTGTCATATTTCTTTCTGGGCGAGGCAATAACGACCAAGCAAATAGCCGGCATAGTCCTGGGCATTGCATCCATATATTTACTAACGTCGTAATACTGGCACAGGAAGTTTCCTGCTTGGCAGGTTTCGGAGAGCCGTATAGTGCGGAGATTTATCGTAACCGGAATGATCGCAGTGCTGGCGTTAGTTGTTCTGCTCAGAAATGTGGAGGCTTCCGATCAGGTTCGTATTGCCAACCCCGCATCGGTGTATTGCGTAGATTCGGGCTATACCTTGGAGATCAGGACAAACACGGACGGAGGCCAGTACGGTGTCTGCATCTTCACGGACGGCAACGAATGTGAAGAATGGGCTTTTTTTAGGAGGGAGTGCGGCGTACGATACAGGACGATACCCGATATCAACACTGAAGAAAAAGGCACGCCCGAAAAAGACTGAGCAAAGCGGTTATGATAAAAGAACATTTCTCGTCGACTCCGGCGATTCGCGTCCTCCGCGATGAAAAGGTGGACTTCGCCCTCCGTCCGTACAAATATGAAGAAAGGGGCGGCACAGAGGTGGCGGCAAGGGAACTCGGTGTGGATCAGCACCTGGCCGTCAAGACACTGGTCATGGAAGACGACGAAAAGAGGCCCTTCATCATCCTCATGCACGGAGACAGAGAGGTGTCCACGAAAGAATTGGCGAGGATTCTGGGAGTCAAGTCTGTTCAACCCTGTGATCCGGCAACGGCTCAGAAGCACACGGGATATATGGTGGGGGGAACGTCCCCTTTCGGCACAAGGAAAAAGCTCCCCGTATACATAGAAGAGACGATCCTCGATTTTCCGAAGATTCTCATCAATGCCGGAAGGAAGGGGCTTCTTGCAGAGATGGCAACCGCAGACCTCATGCGGATACTCTCGCCGCGGCGGGTGAGGGTTGCAAGATGAAGCAGGGACCGGATGAAAAGAAGACACCTGCTGTCAATGTCTCCGACAGAGATTTCGTTCATGAGGTGCTCGCTTTTCCGACGCCTGTACTCCTCTTCCTTTGGGCGCCGTGGTGTGCATACTGCCGCATGCTTCATCCCATAATCGACCGCATTGCGCTGGAATATGAGGATAGGCTGAAGGTGGCAAGGCTTAACGTGGACGAAAATCCCGCCGCATGTTCACAATACGGTATCCAGGGCGTCCCGACGATGATCATATTTAAGGACGGGAAAGCCGCAAGCAGAATGGTGGGCGTACTGTCAAAGGAAGATATTGAAAGGCGGCTTCAGACTCTCTTTTCCGTCGATTAGTTGACCGCCGCATCCTCGATGTAGCGGGGTATAACATAAGGGCCTTCGGGTATAACCGCAACATGGGAATCGGCATGCGCCCTGACGCTTGCTGTGACTGCATTAACAGGCGATGCGATGCAATTAACCGCCGTGAGCGAATGTTGATCTTTCGTGAGCCCCTCACTGTAGAGATGGATATTCCCCTTTTTCATGGCCTTGACAAGCATCTCTGACTGCCACTCGTCGATAGCTGCAGAACGTTTTTTAAGAAGCCCTTCGATAAAGAGATCGGAGCCCCGACGGATCAATTCCTTCTGAGCCGCTGCAAATTCGGATGATCCCACACCTCCGGCACATTCGGACACGATGATCAAATCCCCTCCCGGCTCCAGGATATCGATTGCTCCCACCATCCCCTTTACCGTCTGGTAGTATGTACCGTCGAGAGGATGACCCGCGGCGCTGGTTATGACAGTCTTAAACCTCCGCGGAACGGAGATTTCCGCGTAAGGCCTGACAAAGGAAACGGCATCAAGATGGCTCGGTTCGATATAGCCGAAATTAACGAACGAAAGCCTGCGGTCTTCATCGATCACCGTGTTTACCGCAAAGGCCTTGCCCACCAGCTTCAATATCTGGAGTTGCGCATCATGAAGGGGATTGCCCTCCAGGATACAGTTGGCAGCCCGGCAGTCCTCCAGGATCCGCGCCGAATGAAATACGCGAATGGTGTCTTCATGGGCGGCACCAGGAGCTATAATTTTACGTCCGCCTGAATAGCCGGCCATGAAATGGGGTTCGACCAGTCCCACGACAACGCGCAGTTCGGCCCGCAGGAACCGGTGATCAAGTTTCACGGGTATGTCGCCGGATACGTTCCCGAGAGAAATATGCTCTTTCTCATTGCGGGCATAATGATTGACAACGGAGACTGTCTCAAGCACCCAATCGTTCCCCACGACCTCGCGTAGTTCTTCCCCTTCGTTCGGCCTGTGAAGGCCGGTGGCAACAAGCACGGTTATGGCCTCGCGCTTGATGCCCGCACGCAGAAGTTCTTTCACGAGGGTAGGTAGAACAATGCCATTGGGAACTGGACGTGTAATGTCACAGATCAGGATGCATGCACTTTCGCACCCTCTGGCCTCTTCATAGAAGGATCTGCATCCGACAGGATTTGCGAGGGTAGAACTCACGGCGCCTTGCGGATCCGCAATAACGGGCATCGCCTTCTTGCGGATGACAGTCACATCGAGGTCTTCCGGCAGGTCAAGCGTGAGCCCTTTTCTCCCGTATCTCATGGCGATGCGCATGATTTTTTCGCCTTTGGTTGTCACATGCCTAGATAGGCCTGTCTTACGAGATCGGATTTGAGGAGATCTTCTCCTTTTCCTTCGAGGACGATGCGTCCGGTCTGGAGCACGTAGGCGCGGTGGGATATCTGAAGGGCTTCATGAACGTTCTGCTCCACCAGGAGTACCGTAACGCCGTTCTTGTTGATGTCCTGGACAACCTTGAATATTTCCGAAACCAGCTTGGGGCCCAGCCCGAGGGACGGTTCATCGAGCATCAGGAGCGAAGGATGGGACATGAGCCCGCGCGCAATGGCCAGCTGCTGCTGTTCGCCGCCGCTGAAGGTGTCTGCCCGCTGTCCTTTTCTTTCTCTCAGGATGGGAAAGATGTCAAAGACACGCTCCATCATCTTGTCAGTCTCCTCCTGGGAATCCAGGGCATAGGCACCAAGAACGAGATTGTCGATGACAGAGAGACGGCCGAAGAGACGGCGTCCTTCGGGGATCATGGAGATCCTCTTCTTCACGATTTCGTAGGGAGGCATCTTTTCGATCGCAAGATTCTCAAAAATAATCTCTCCCTTTTCCGGATGCATGAGACCCGCTATTGTCTTCACTATGGTGGATTTACCGGCACCGTTGGAGCCGACAAGGCTTACGATTTCCCCTTTATTGATCTCTAGAGAAACATCCTGTACGGCAAGCAGGCCCTTGTAGCCCACGGAAATATTTTTAACAGACAACACGATACTTATCCCCTAAATAGGCCTGAATGACTTCCGGACTTGCGCACACTTCCTTGGGCGCCCCTTCCATGATCTTTTTCCCCGAATTCAGGACGATGACACGGTCTGAAATCTCCATGACTGCTTCCATCACATGCTCAACTATAACGAGGGTGACACCTTGCGCGCGTATCT
>DATJBN010000206.1:0-8924 GCA_035515335.1 Syntrophales bacterium
TCGTGAAGGCCGGACACCAGTTCCTCCGCGCGCCCCCTCACTGTCTCAACAGGCGGTCTGTGACCAATTATCCCCGTAGAGGCAACCAGAATGAGCTCGTCCGATATGCCAAGTTTTCCCGACACGCTTCGTGACATAGCGATTGCGTCTTCATACCCTGCGTCACCGGTCGCGGCGTTGGCGTTGCCGCTATTAGCAAGAACGGCCTGAGCCTTCCCTGATTTGATCCTTTCCATATCGAGCAGCACCGGTGCCGCCTTAAAGGCGTTCCTCGTAAATACGGCTGCTACCGTAGACGGTACGACGGAAAAGATCAAGGCAAGGTCTTTCGCTACGTTCTCTTTGATGCCAGCATATATCCCGTTTGCGAGAAACCCGGGGATGGCATACGTATCAGTGTCTTTGCTAAACATGGGCAATCCTTCACTGTCCACAGCACTTCTTGTATTTTTTCCCGCTCCCGCATGGACATGGGTCATTACGTCCGACCTTCTTCGATTCCCTCTTCACTGTTGACGTCTCTCCAGACTGTTCGCCCCTGCTCAGTACGTAATCCTGGCTCGCTTCATCCTGCATCTGGTCGACCTCTTCCTGCTTCTGGATCCTCACCATGGAGAGTTTTTCTACCGTATCCTCTTTGACGCGATGGATCATCTCCATGAACATCTCGTAACCCTCTTTCTGATATTCCCGCACCGGGTCTTTCTGCCCGTAACCTCGGAGTCCGATTCCTTCCTTAAGATGGTCCATGCTCAAGAGATGATCCTTCCAGTTGGTATCGATAGACTGGAGCATGATTACCTTCATCAGATAATCCATCAGAGGCTTACCGTATTCCGCCTCTTTTTTCTTAAGCAGCGTCGTCACGGCGTTGATGATCGTATCTTCAATCGCCTCTATACCCATGCCCCTTCCAGTTTCCGCGAGGTTGAGCCGGAGTGAAAATTGCTTAAATACGATGTCGTCGAGCCCTTTTAGATTCCAGTCTTCCGGATGCGCTTTCTCATCGGTAAATTGAGAAACGGTCTCCTCAACAAGTTCTTCGATCATGCCTGCAACGTCCGACCAGAGTTCCTCCCCCTTCAGCGCCCTTTTACGTTGTTCGTATATCACCTGTCTCTGCCTGTTCATGACGTCGTCAAATTCCAAAAGGTGTTTGCGGATGTCGAAATTATGCGCCTCGACTTTCTTCTGTGCCCCTTCGATCGCCTTGGAGATCAGGTTGTGCTCGATGGGCTGATTCTCTTCCATACCAATGCGGTCCATTACCGAGGCGATTCTCTCCGCACCGAATATGCGGAGAAGGTCATCCTCAAGGGCAAGATAAAAACGCGATGAACCTTTATCGCCCTGTCGTCCCGATCGTCCCCGGAGTTGATTGTCGATGCGGCGGCTTTCATGCCTTTCCGTCCCCAGGATATGAAGGCCACCCAGCTCTGCAACACCCTCACCGAGCTTGATGTCGGTACCGCGACCGGCCATGTTCGTAGATATCGTCACCATGCCCGGCTGCCCCGCCTCGGCGATGATCGCAGCCTCTTTTTCATGATGCTTCGCATTAAGCACATGGTGTTTGACTCCCGTGCGCGAAAGATACCTGCTTAAGAGCTCCGATTTCTCTATCGATATTGTGCCCACCAAGACGGGCCTTTTCATCTTGTGCAGTTCCTTGATTTCTTCGATTACCGCATTGTATTTCTCGGCCTCGGTCTTGTAGATCACATCAGGATAGTCTGTCCTGATCATCGGCATATTGGTCGGTATCACCGCTACATCGAGGTTGTAGATCTTGTTGAATTCGGCAGCCTCGGTGTCGGCCGTACCAGTCATGCCTGCCAGCTTCTTATACATCCTGAAGTAATTCTGGAATGTAATAGCTGCAAGCGTCTGATTTTCGTGCTCTATCTTAACTTTTTCTTTTGCCTCCAGGGCCTGGTGAAGACCGTCACTATATCTCCTTCCCGGCATGACCCTGCCGGTGAACTCATCCACGATTATGACCTGCCCGTCCTTAACCAGATAGTCTACGTCACGTTTGAACAGGGTATGCGCCTTCAAGGCCTGATTCACATGATGGAGCAACTCCATATTCCTCGGTTCGTAGAGGTTCTGGACCTTGAGATAACCCTCACATCTGGCCACGCCCTCCTCTGTGAGGACAACCGTACGGCTCTTTTCGTCAATCGTGTAGTCCTTCTCTCTGCGCAGCCTGGGTATCACCTGATTTATCTTGTAGTACTTGTCTGTGGATTCCTCCGACGGACCCGATATGATAAGAGGGGTCCTGGCTTCGTCAATCAGGATGCTGTCCACCTCGTCGACGATTGCGTAGTTGAACTCGCGCTGGACATAATCCTCGAGACTGAACTTCATGTTATCGCGTAGGTAATCAAACCCGAATTCATTATTCGTACCGTAGGTGATATCAGCGTTGTACGCCTGTCTCCTCTCTGCGTCTTCCATGCCGTGGACTATGATACCTACGGTAAGACCGAGAAACTTGTAGATAGGCCCCATCCACTCCGCATCTCTTCGGGCCAGATAATCATTCACGGTAACCAGATGACAGCCCTGACCGGACAGTGCATTCAGGTAGAGCGGCATCGTGGCCGCGAGGGTTTTTCCCTCTCCTGTTTTCATTTCCGCAATCTTACCCTCATGGAGGACAAGGCCGCCGATAACCTGGACGTCAAAGGGCCTCATCAGGAGGGTCCGCCGCGCCGCCTCGCGCGCCACGGCAAATGCTTCGACCATGATATCATCGATCTCTTGACCGTTCGCCAGGCGCTCCCTGAAGTACGGCGTTTTTGCCCTCAATTCCTCGTCGCTCAAGCGCACAATGGCAGGCTCAAGATCATTTATCTCATCAAGGATTAAAGACAGTCGCTTTAATTCCCGGTCATTTTTGCTGCCTATAACCTTACCCAGCAAAGAACCAAGCATACATAACCCTCTCAAAAAAAAACCGGCGTAAAACCGGGCTGTTCCTACGAGAATAATGATTCGAGCCGCATAAGTCAAGGCGGCACAGTGTCTCTAATTCAAATACTTTCTCGGATTGACCGGAATTCCATTGAAAACAACCGTGTAATGGAGATGCGAGCCTGTGCTGCGACCGGAATTGCCGACATATCCTATCACGTCCCCTCTTTTAACCATGTTGCCCTGCCTTACCGCAGATCGCTGTAAGTGACCATACCATGTGCTCACCCCGTACCCATGATCTATTTTGACCATGTGTCCTATGTCGCGGTCATAGCCTACTTCGGAAACCAGCCCATCGGCAGGCGCAACCACATGCACGCCTATCCTGGTTGCAATATCGATCCCCTTGTGAAATTCTCGCCCTCCCCCTAGCGGCGATGCCCTATAGCCGAACTCGGATGTCACCCACCCCTGAACGGGCCAGATCGACGGCGTTGCGGCGAGTATTGACTTCTGCTTCTTGAGGAAGCGGAAGAGTTCATTGAAGCTGTTCTTCTGCTCGACCGCGTCTCTTGACAGCTGCTCTATATCCTGATCTATCTTCGCCATGACTGTTCGGTCGTCCGTCTCTACGTGGGATGTCGTTCTTGTTTCATCTTTCGTCGAGCCGCCGATGCCAAGTATCTGCCCCTTGTAGCGCTTGTCCTCGACATTCGCCATCGCCCTGATGTTCTTGTCGAGCTGGCTCAACTCTTCCATCCTCATCGTAAAGTTATTTACCTTGTCAACCAGGGCGTCAATCTGCACCTTCTGTTCCTTTGTCTGGCGTCTCAAGCGTTCGAGCTCTATTTTGTCTCTCTTTATTCTCAAATAGTCGTAATAGGTATACATCGAAGCGAGGACAAGTCCTACAACGCACAACGCAATACCCTTCAGAACCTTGTTTGAAAGGGTCAGTTTCTTAGCCGAGCTTTTTTTCTTGGGGATGATCAGGAAGGTATAAAAATCCTTTGGCATCTTTATATCCTTTCGAGTATCCTTGAAACAAAACGAGATTGTATAACTAGCATAATGACAAGAAAAGTCAAGCAGAGTTTCTTTATTCCGGGGAAAATTGACTTGACTTTGTGAGCGTGAATACGCTACAGACCGCAAACATATTTACATTTGGAAGAGGTAACCCAAGAAAGGAGTTCCCATGTCAAAGTATGAACCTAACTCATTAAGAAACATAGCAATTGTGGGACACGGTGCCACGGGCAAAACCTCCCTCTGCGAGTCCCTTCTCTTCGTCGCCGGAAAAACGGACAGGCCCGGCAGGGTTGACGATGGAACCTCCTCAATGGATTTTGAACCGGAAGAGCAAAAAAGACGAATTTCAATCAGCGCAGCCGCGAATTTCGTAGAATGGCAGAAGCATAAGATTACCGTCCTAGATACACCCGGAGATTCGAACTTTTCCTACGACACTAGGAATTGTCTTCATGTAACCGACGGAGCGGTGGTTGTCATCGACGCCGTAGGGGGCGTGGAATTTCAGACGGAAAAGGTTTGGGAATATGCGGACGAATACAAGCTGCCCCGCCTTATTTTTATAAGCAGGATGGATCGTGAGCGCGCCGATTTCTTTTCAAGTATCGAGACCATCAAAGAGCGCCTCGGCAGGAAAGCAACGCCCGTAATGCTTCCTATCGGCAAAGAACAAGCCTTTAACGGCGTCGTGGATCTGATATCGAATAAGGCTCTCATCTTTGACGGCATGAGCGGCACTTACAAGGGAGCCGACGTCCCGGCCGATATGAAAGAGGCGGTCGCCAAGTACCGTGAGACCATGGTGGAAGATATCGCCGAGTCAGATGAAAAGCTGATGGAAAAATATCTCGATGCGGGAGAACTCAGCATCGATGAACTCAATGAGGGCTTGCGCAAGGCCGTCATTTCGGGGACCCTGATCCCCGTGGCCTGCGGTTCCGCGTTAAAAAATATAGGCATTGCGCCGCTCCTCGACCTCGTGATCAGCGCCCTGCCCTCTCCTGTCGATCGCGGTTCCGTTTCCGGAAAGAAGCCGGGCAAGGATGAACCTGAAACAAGGGTCCCGCAAGCCTCCGCCCCGTTCTCCGCGCTTGTCTTCAAGACCATCGCGGACCCGTACGCCGGACGCCTGACCCTTTTCCGGGTATTCTCCGGAATGATCAGCTCCGATTCAAACTTCTACAACTCGTGCCGGAAGATCTCGGAGAGGTTTGGAAACATCTTCTTCCTGGAAGGCAAGAACCAGAAGCCGGTTGAGTCGCTGGTGCCGGGGGATATTGCAGCAGTTGCAAAGCTCAAGGAGACATCGACGGGGGACACGCTTTGCAATGAAAAGGCGCCTATAGTATTTGAAAAGGTCGAGCCCCCACCCCCTATCATGTCTTTTGCAGTCGCACCGAAGAGCAGAGGCGACGAAGACAAGATAGTCTCCTCCATCAACCGAATCATCGAGGAAGACCCGACATTGACCTTCAGGCGGGAGGAGCAGACCAAGGAAATGATCCTGTCCGGTATGGGCCAGGTGCATATAGAGGTATCCGTCGAGAAGATGAAGAGGAAATTCGGCGTAGAGCTGACGCTGAAGACCCCTAAGGTTCCCTACAAGGAAACAATCAAGGGCAAGACCAATGTCCAGGGTAAGTACAAGAAGCAGTCGGGCGGGCGCGGGCAGTTCGGCGACTGCTGGCTTGATATCGAACCGCTCCCCAGGGGTGGCGGCTTTGAATTCGTCGACAAGATCGTTGGCGGCGTGATCCCCCAGCAGTATAGACCGGCAGTGGAAAAAGGTATCGTGGAGGCAATGTCAGAAGGCGTTCTCGCAGGGTATCCCGTTGTTGATGTAAAGGTCTCTCTGGTGGACGGTTCCTACCACACCGTCGATTCGTCGGAAATGGCCTTCAAGATCGCAGGCTCTATGGGCTTCAAGAAAGGCGTCCTCGCCTGCCAGCCGGTGCTCCTCGAGCCGATCGTCAATATAGATATCGAGATCCCGGACGAGTACATGGGCGACGTTATAGGCGATCTTAACGGCCGCCGCGGCAAGGTTCTCGGTATGGAGTCAAAGGGGCCGAACAGGATCATAAAAGGACAGGTGCCATTGGCCGAAATCCTGAGATACGCGCCCGATCTCCGCTCTATGACAAGCGGCAGGGGCACATTCACTTACACGCATTCCCACTATGAAGAGGTTCCACCTTTTATCGTCGAAAAGATAATCGCGGAATCGAAAAAGGAACAGCAGTAAATTGGCGATTCGCGCAGGCGTCATAACGATAAGCGACAAAGGCTCCCGCGGCGAAAGGGAGGACACGAGCGGCCCGGCGATCATCGCGATGCTGAAAGCTGCCGGCATTGTTGTCGCTCTCGCAAAGATAATCCCCGACGAAAAGGAGCTGATAAAGGAGGCTCTGATCGATTTTGCCGACAACCATCATCTCCCACTCGTCATCACGACAGGCGGCACAGGTGTCAGCCCCAGGGATGTGACACCCGATGCGACGTTGGAAGTTATAGACAAACAGATACCCGGCATGGCGGAGGCGATGCGTCAGGCAAGCGCCGCCAAGACCCCCCACGCCATGATCTCGCGCGCGGTTGCTGGGATCCGCGGGACATCGCTGATCGTTAATCTCCCCGGTTCACCGAAGGCAGTGCGTGAGAACCTGGCTGTCATCCTGCCCGCGCTCGGGCACGCTATTGAGAAGATTCGTGGTGATGACGCTGAATGTGCGTCTTAAGAAAATTAAGTGTATTTTCTACGTGGGTCCCGGACCAGAAGATTCCTTTACAGACCGGGCATCTGTGAAAGAAGCCCTGAGTGTCGTACACGAATGCGGGAACGGCACCTTCAACCTCTCCCCTTTCAACCGTTTCTAACACCTCATTGCATTTAACGCACCTCTTGAATATCAGATCCGGGTCGGGGGAGATGGAGAGCCTATCCATAACTTCGGCAAGCTGTTCCTGGACACGGTCAGAGGCAACCACAATGAGCTTGCCCGCAAATTGGCGCGATGCCATGTTCTTCTTTCTCGTCAGGATAATCCTGCCTTCCCTTTCCCCTTTTCTCAGGAAGTCTCGCCCAGGAACTCCGCGGTATACCACCGTATCGTAGCCCAGTATGCGGAGCCACTTCACGAGTTTACCAAGGTTGGCATCCGCCATGAACTTCATGCGTGCAGACGTCCGTGTTCACTCCCCGGAGGAATCACTGATGGTCGGCGGGACCTTGCGCTTCGTCCTCGCTGACCACGTCCTTCTTGCTGTCCCTGACCTCTCTCCGCAACTCCCTGATAGTCCTGTTGAGCTTCGTTATCGTCCTGTTCAACCTGAAGCGCTCCACGATCCCCATGAAGCCGGTGAAGATCACGCCGCAAAGGAACGATATGAAGATCAGCATGTAGGTGGGCGCCGTAACGTTGAAGAAATCATAGTATTTGATCCTGATGGGAAGGGTGTTCTCCAGAGAAAAAGTGATTACGAAGAGCATGACTAGAACAACGATAACGGTGTATATGACCTTCATCTCTAAACCTCCGGATGATATTTCCTAAAATGCGGGAGCAGCATTTCGCATGTCTTATGGATGTCTTCGGGTATCACACGTACCTCGCCCACCACGCTCATGAAATTAGCGTCGCCGTGCCAACGCGGGACGATGTGCACATGGATATGGTCGTCTATGCCGGCGCCGGCCGCCTTCCCAAGGTTCATGCCTATATTGAACCCCTCGGGGTTCATGGCCTTCTTTAGTACTCTGATTGACATATCCTGCAGATTGAATATTTCCAGCTTCTCTTCGTCAGTGAGGTCCTCCAGCTGGTTCACGTGCCGGTAGGGAATTATCATGAGATGACCGCTTATGTACGGATAGCGATTGGCCATCACGAATGCGGTCTTCCCTTCAAAGAGCACCAGGTCGTCCTTGCGGAGCGATTCCCGGCAAAAGATGCAGCCATCCGGCTTTTCACTTCTTATAAATTCCATGCGCCAGGGCGCGTATATCTTTTCCATTAATCACGCCTTAAAGGTCTATTATTTCCCCTCTCATCCGATCTCCTACGTCAAGTATGCCGATGGTATTTGAGGATGCAAATCGCCTGTCTGTAGCCGAGCCAGGGTTGAAGAAGAGTATGCCGTCCCGCGTTTCGACAGCAGCGCGATGAGTATGGCCATAGACAAGGCAATCTACATGTCCCACTTCTTTGAGCAGCTTCCCTTCTATGCCGAAGGGCATCCCCCAACCGTGAATCAGACCGATCCTGTGCTTGCCGATATCGAATATGATCTTGTTGGGCAACAGCTGTCTTACGGAAGGCAGGTCCATGTTGCCGCAGACGGCCTTCACAGCTTTCCCCGCAAATGCATCGAGGACCTTGATATCAACCAGATCCCCGGCGTGCAGAATCAAATCGCAATCACGAAAGTAATTCGCGACGATGCGCGCCAGCTTCTCATCACAGCTCGTGAGATGGGTGTCCGATATAACCCCGATCTTCACCGTGTAGAATTCCTCAAATGTTTATGAGGATTATATCGATTGAACCCAAAAAGACAAGCTTTATTTCCACATAAAGCTCTTACGACTCGAGACAAGTAGACCCAGCGAGGCCAGGAAGACGCGCATTGCGTGGCCCTTAAAGGCACACCTGTGATGTGCTTTCCACTGTTTTAGTTTGACATTGTATGACCACTTTTTATACTATCTATTAACGAAACAAGAGAGGAATAAAACGGTGCTTGAATCGGCCCTCAACAAGATTGCAGCGAAGATCCTCAACCTTGACGAGGCCTCCCTTGCCGGTCTCTGGGAAAAATATAAGGCCAAGATGGAGAATTTCGATTCAACGAAAGAGTGGGAGAAAGCCGTTATTGTCTTTTTTATCATCAATGCCGTCCGCGTGAAGAATCATATTTTCAATGAGAAGATGCTCGAACGCCAGAAGAAGGGCGAGAAACCAGAAAAG
>DATJBN010000207.1:0-4754 GCA_035515335.1 Syntrophales bacterium
TTTTCCATGTATTCCGACATGTCGATCCGTATCATGGCCTGTTCGTTGTCAAACATGAATTCTGCGAGTGCGCGGGCGAGTTCCGTCTTGCCGACGCCTGTAGGACCTAGAAAGATGAAAGAGCCGATCGGCCTGTTAGGATCCTGAAGTCCCGAGCGTGCCCTTCGCAGCGCGCTGGAAACGGCGGCAATGCCCTCGTCCTGGCCGATGACCCTCTTTTTCAGCCTGTCTTCCATGTGAATGAGCTTCTGGACGTCGCTCTCCATCATGCGTGAAACGGGAATCCCCGTCCAGCTTGCAACGACCTCGGCCACGTCTTCCTCGTCAACCTCCTCTTTTAGCATCCGGTTTTTTTTCTGGACCTCGGTGAGGTTTGTCTGTTCCTTTTCCAATTCCTTGTTCAGCAGAACGAGTTTGCCGTAGCGTATCTCGGCCGCACGGGCGAGATTGCCTTCCCTCTCTGCGTTTTGCTCTTCAGTCTTCATCTCCTCGATCTTGCTTTTTACGGCCTGTATGTTCTTTATGATCTCCTTCTCACGGGCCCAGTGGGCTTTCATCTTTTCCATCGAGTCCCTGAGATTCTTGAGTTCCTTGTCGATCTTATTTCGCCTGTCCTGCGTGGTCTTGTCGGCTTCATCCTTGAGCGACTGGCGTTCGATCTCCAATTGAGTCACTTTCCGCTGCATCGCGTCGATCTCCGAAGGCATGCTGTCGAGCTCGATCCTGAGACGTGACGCCGCCTCGTCGATCAGGTCTACCGCCTTGTCGGGCAGAAATCTGTCGCTGATGTAGCGCGCGGAAAGTGTCGCCGCCGCGATGATTGCGGTATCCTTGATTCTCACCCCATGGTGGACTTCATATCGTTCTTTCAATCCTCGGAGGATGGCAATTGTGTCTTCGACCGATGGTTCCCTGACGACAATCGGCTGGAATCTTCGCTCCAGTGCGGGGTCCTTTTCTATATGCTTGCGGTACTCGTTGAGAGTGGTGGCACCGATGCAGCGGAGCTCGCCTCTCGCCAGAGCGGGTTTCATCATGTTCGATGCATCCACTGCCCCTTCGGCGGCGCCCGCGCCCACGACCGTATGAATCTCGTCTATGAAGAGGATGATCTCGCCCTGTGCACTCGTAATTTCCTTGAGCACTGCCTTCAACCTGTCCTCGAATTCACCGCGATATTTTGCGCCGGCAATGAGCGAACCGATGTCGAGGCCGATCACACGCTTATCCTTGAGGCTGTCCGGCACGTCGCCGTTCACGATGCGTTGAGCCAGTCCTTCCACAATGGCCGTCTTGCCGACGCCGGGCTCGCCTATGAGAACGGGGTTGTTCTTCGTCCTTCGGGATAGCACCTGCATGATCCTTCTGATTTCATCGTCTCTTCCGATGACGGGGTCAAATGCGCCCTTCTTCGCGAGTTCGTTGAAGTCCCGCGCATAGCGCTTGAGCGCCTGATATTTTTCCTCGGGATTCGGGTCGGTGATTCTCTGGTTGCCTCTGATTTCTTGGAGGACACGAAATATGCCGTCCTTGGTCACTCCTTTGCTTCTGAGTATCCCTCCTGCAGCGCCTCCTTTTTCCTCAGACATGACGACGATGATGTGTTCAGCGCTCAAGTACTCGTCCTTCAAACGGGCCGCTTCAACGAGCCCGTCATCCAGCACTTTATTCAATCTCGGCGTTATGTAGATCTGGCCCGCACCAGCGCCCTCAACCTTGGGCAGTTTTTCCAAAGCTTTCCTGACTTCTGCATCAACCGCCTTCGGGTCGGCTCCCAACTTTTTCAGGATCTCTCCCACTATGCCTTCAGGCTGCGCAAGAAAGGCAGCAAGAAGATGTTCCACATCGACACCTTGATGTCCGTACTGCTGTGCGAGAGACTGACCCTCTTGCAGCGCCTCCTGAACCTTCAGGGTAAATTTATCGAATCTCATATTCTCTCCAATAGTCCCGGGCCGTCAAATCCAGCCCAAATTATTAATTACATTAAATATGTAAGCATGGAAGACAGCTCTGTCAAGGTGGCCCGCAAATAAAAAGAGCGTCAAATCTATTGACTGAAAGGTGAGATCCGTAATAAAATCAAAAAATCGAAATACTTAAATGTTACCGAGGTGTTGATTGGAACTTCCATCCGTCACAAGTACGCTTGATATCTATATAGCGCAGATCAACCGTTATCCCGTTCTCAGTGCGGACGAGGAATTCCGCATGGCTGTAAGATTCAAGAAATACAATGACATGGATGCTGCTGAGAAACTCGTCGTCTCGAATCTCAGGTTTGTAGTCAAGATTGCGCACGAATACAGAAACTACGGCGTGAAGCTCGCCGACCTTATTCAGGAAGGCAATATCGGGCTCATGCATGCCGTCAAGAAATTCGATCCCTACAAAGGGTACAGGCTGATTTCATATGCTGTCTGGTGGATCAGGGCATATATTCAGAATTTTATTATCAAATCATGGAGCCTTGTTAAGATCGGAACTACGCAGGCTCAAAGAAAACTTTTCTTCAAACTGGGTCAGGCGAAAAAGAAGCTTGAGGCCCTTTCGCAGAAGAATCCCGAGTTTGCCGAAATTGCAGAGTCCTTGGGCGTGAAGACTACAGAGATCGAAGAGATGGACCAGAGACTTTCGTACCGCGACCTTTCCCTCGATTCCCACATCAGCGAAGAAGGGGAGACGTCGCACATGGATCAGCTCACCTACGAAGGCGAGGATCAGGAGACGTCGTTAATCAAGAAGGAGGAGATGGACCTGGTCAAGAGAAACATCGCTGGTGCGCTCACGAATCTCACTGAGCGGGAGAGCTATATAATAAGGAACCGGATAATGACAGACAGCCCTAAGACGCTGCAGGAGATCGGCAACAAATACAGCATTACGCGAGAACGGGCAAGGCAGATAGAGAAACAGGCCCTCAAGAAGTTGAGATTGGCTCTCCCGTATTTAGGTGAAAGTAAGGACTTGATGGAAGGGTCAGGCGCGAAGGCTTCCGGCGCCGAGTGAGCGGTTTAAAAGCGGGACTCAGGTTCCGCGTCGATGCTTCTCGCGAGGTTATCGAATTTCGTGAATTTATCCTGAAACAGTAATTTCACGACGCCCGTCGGACCGTTTCTCTGCTTTCCAATAATGATTTCGGCGATACCTTTCTCGGGATTCGCCTCCGATTTGTTGTAGATCTCGTCCCTGTAGATAAAGGCTATGACATCTGCGTCCTGCTCGATCGCGCCGGAGTCCCTGAGGTCCGCCATCTGCGGCCTCTTATCGCCCCTGTCTTCAACCTTCCTGTTCAACTGCGAGAGCGCGACGACCGGGAGATCGAGCTCTTTTGCCAGGGCCTTGAGCGATCGACTGATCTCGGATATCTCCTGCTCGCGTGATTCCCGATATCCGCCGCTCCTCATGAGTTGGAGATAGTCGAGGATGATCAGTCCCAGGTTTACGCTTGATTTCAAACGTCGCGCCTTGGCCTTCATCTCGAGTACCGTCATCGCCGGCGTATCATCTATATATATAGGCGCCTCCGAAAGCCTTCCGGCCGCGGTTATCAGCTTCGGCCAATCGGCCTCTCCGAGGAAGCCCCTCCTGATCCTCTGCGAATCGACCCGCGCCTCCGAAGAAAGCATACGCAATGCGAGCTGCTCCTTCGACATTTCAAGGGAGAAGATGGCGACAGGGATATTGGCCTCCAGTGCGGCATGCTGGCCAATGTTTAATGCAAAGGCAGTTTTTCCCATGCTCGGTCTGCCCGCTATGATTATCAATTCGGATTTCTGCAATCCCGCCGTCTTGTCATCAAGGTTGTCGAACCCTGTCGGCACGCCTGTCACCAGTTCTTTTCTTTCATAAAGTCTTTCAATGGTTCTGACGCTCTCCTTAATGATGTCCTTGAAGGGACTGAAGGCGGGCTTTATCTTGTTCTCCGATATGTCGAATATCGCGCGTTCAGCTTCGTCAAGCACCGTGTCGATGTCCGTACCCGCACTGTAGCTCTTGCCCAGGATGTCAGTCGCCGTGCCGATCAACTTGCGGAGGATCGATTTCTCTTTTAGGATTTTGGCATAGTGGTCAATGTTCGCTGCCGAGGGTACGTTATCCGCGAGTGAGGAAAGATAGGACGCGCCGCCCACCTGGTCGAGCTGCTTCTTGCTCTTCAGTATGTTGGAAAGCGTGATGAGATCGCTCGGTTCATTCCTGTCGTAGAGTTCAACTATGGCCTGGAAGATCTTCCTGTTGGCTTCGCTGTAGAAATCGTCGGCATCAAGAATTTCGAGAACGGTGTTGATGGCCTGGTTATCGAGAAGGATACCCCCGATGACCGACTGTTCGGCCTCGAGATTCTGCGGCGGTACCCTGTGTATTGCGGTGTCGATGTCCTTCATCGCTTACTTATTCCTGGCCGATGACCGTAATCTTTATCTCTGCCATGACCCCCGGATGAAGTTTGATCCTTGCCTTGAATTCCCCGGGCGTCTTTATAGGCTCGTCAAGAAGAATCACCTTCCTGTCAATCTCTATCCCCTGTTCAGCGAGGGCCTTTTCGATGTCCTTGGTTGTTACCGAGCCGAATAACTTATCCTGCTCGCCCACACGCCTGGAGAGGCTCAAGGCGACGCCGGACAGGCTTTCAAGCACAGCCTCGGCTTTTTTCTTTTCGGTCTCGATTTTCTTCATTATCTGTTTCTTTTCGTTCTCCAACGCCGCGAGAGACTTGTTGCTTGCCTCGACAGCGATCCCCTTGGGGATCAGAT
>DATJBN010000208.1:0-3372 GCA_035515335.1 Syntrophales bacterium
TGACGCATGATCAGTCTCGCGATTATTTCAGGATTAGCATCTTCTATATCATTGGGTACATTCTGCCCGACGGTCAGATAAGAAACCGGCTTCCTGATTTCATCTATCACGTCGTACATGGAGCCGAGACCGGTCGCTTCATCCACCTTCGTAAATATGATGTTGTCGTAATTCACGGAGCCGAATCTCGATGCCGCCTCAAGCATGTTTTCCCTGCTCGACGACAGGGAGAGAAGAAGGTTCGTCTCGACCGGTACATCGACATTCAGGAAGTCGCAGAGCTTCTCCATGTAGCCCCGGTCTTTACGGCTCTTTCCCGGCGTATCCACCATGATGAGATCTCTGTCTGCGAATCCCATTATGGCTTCCCTGAATTCCCCCTTCTCGGACACCACCTTTACGGGAAGCCCCATTATCTTGGCGTATGTCTTCAATTGATCGGCTGCCGCTATTCTGTACGTATCCGCCGAGACAAGGCCTATGCTGAGCTTCTCATTCATGGAATACCGCGCCGCCAGTTTGGCGAGCGTCGTAGTCTTACCTACGCCTGTCGGACCGACAAAGGCGATAACACCTTTTTTCTTCTTCGCCCCGGGAACCGGTATGGAGTTCGTGATCGTATCCTCCAACGACGCCCGCGTATTTTCGAAGTTATCCACCCTGTTAACACTATTGACAAGCTTGTAAGCCCTTTCCCGCGATACGCCGTTAACCACCAGCTGATAATATATCTTTGATTGAGGCCCGGGAAACAGGTTCTTCTCCCACGTACCCAGGACGTTCATCAGGCTGCGGAGATGTTCCTTTAATTGGGAGAGTTCCTTCCGGATGGGGTCCTCTCGCCTCATGTCCTTGATAAGCGCCTTCATTTCCGAAAGATCGCTCCTCATCATATCGATCTCGGAAGATGCGCTGCGCTCGACCATCTCATTTCCATCATGCTTGCGCGCGTCGAACTTCTTCCCGGTTTCGTCCCTGGCAGCGGTTACCTCGAGAAGCGGTACCTTCCCGCCCCTCAGCCTCTTGGTAGAAAGGATGACTGCCTCTTCACCCAGATCCATCTTGATTTTGTTCAACGCCTCCTGGATACTATTCACTTCATACCTTTTGATTTGCATCTTACAACTCCACCATGCCCAGTGAATTGATGTTTACGTCATGCGCGATCTCATTGTGGGAAAGGATGATTATGTTCGGGAAAAACCTTTCCAGCACCTTCCGCAAATGAATCCTCACTTTTGGAGAGCAGAGGACTATAGGCTGAAGCCCCCTCGCCGTAAAGACACTGATGAACTTCTGCAGATTATTAACAATCCGCTGTATTAAATTGGGATCAGCAACCAGGTACGACTCGTATTCGGAATGCTGTACGGCGTTGTTGATATGATCTTCAA
Organism: Syntrophales bacterium; assembly: GCA_035515335.1. Taxonomy (GTDB): domain Bacteria; phylum Desulfobacterota; class Syntrophia; order Syntrophales; family UBA2185; genus Fen-1135. The sequence goes on from DATJBN010000208.1 coordinate 1,395, forward strand.
CCTCCGGGGACACAATTACAACGGAAATGTTTCCCTTATCGTCCTTGTATTGTTTCGATATGGTCCTTGCCAAGGCCTGCCGTACATAACTCGTGAGGACATCGACATTCTTTGTAATCGGCACGTAGTCGGCAAGAGTATCCAGTATCGTGAGCAAATCCCTGATTGATATCCTCTCTCTCAAGAGCCTCTGCAGGACCTTCTGGACGGTCCCCAGCGGGACGACCGTGGGAACAAGTTCCTCGACGATCTTCGGATGGCTGATCGCCAGATTATCCAAAAGCGACCTGACCTCCTCCCTGCCCAACAACTCGTCCGCGTGTGACTTGATTATTTCGGTGAGATGAGTCGTGACCACGGTGGCACAGTCAACAACGATAAAACCTCTTGCCTGGATACTTTCCTTCTCCTTCTCATTAACCCAGTACGCCGGAAGGCCAAAAGCCGGTTCCTTCGTCTCAACCCCCTTTATTATGATTCCTCTTTCCTCGGGGGCTATGGTGAGGAAGTGGCTGGGCATTAATTCGCCCTTTGCTATCTCAACTCCTTTCAATAGAAACGTGTACTCGTTCGGTTTGAGTTGAAGGTTGTCTCTTATATGAATGGCGGGAATGATAAAACCCATGTCGAGCGCCAGTTGCTTTCTCAAGGACTTGATCCTCTGGAGGAGCTCACCCCCCTGTCCCGCATCGACCAGAGGGATCAGACCGTAGCCCACCTCAAGTTCCATCAGGTCCAGTGCCAGAAGCCTCTCCACCGCCTCCTTGGGCGCGGCCTGCGGCACCTCCTCTTTTATTGCTTCCGTCTTCTTTACGAACTTGAAGAGATTGAAGGCAAGAATTCCGCTGAGAGCGGCCATGATCATGAAAGAGATCTTCGGCATCCCGGGGATCAGACCGAAGATGAAAAGCATTATCGACGCCGTCGCTATCGCCTTCGGCTGCACCAAGAGCTGGCCGGTGAGGTCCGCGCCGAGATTGGAGGAGGCCGTTGATCGCGTGACAAGCATACCTGCGGCAGTCGACACAATAAGCGCAGGTACCTGAGTCACGAGCCCGTCGCCTATCGTGAGAAGTGTATACGTACGCGCTGCGTCCGAGATATCCATGCCCTTCTGCAAGACACCGATGATGAGACCTCCCACGATATTGATCAGGATTATGACGATACCCGCTATAGCGTCCCCTCTGACAAACTTGCTCGCACCGTCCATCGCCCCGTAGAAATCGGCCTCTCTCTCTGTTTCTGCCCTCCTCCTTCTTGCATCGGCCTCCGTGATGAGGCCTGCATTCAGGTCAGCATCGATGCTCATCTGCTTGCCGGGCATCGCGTCCAAGGTAAAACGAGCCGCAACTTCAGCGATCCTAGTCGCGCCCTTCGTGATGACGACGAAGTTGATGAGGGTGAGAACAAAGAATACTATCAGACCGACGAGATAATTGCCTCCGACCACGAATGTCCCGAAAGCCTTGATGACCTGTCCTGCGGCTGCGGTCCCTTCGTTTCCGCGCAGCAGGATCAAACGTGTCGAGGCCACATTCAGGGATAGCCGAAGAAGCGTTACGGTCAGCAGGATTGAGGGGAAAGAAGAGAGGTCTAGGGGCCTGAGAACATACATGGACATCAAGAGGATAACGATAGAGATCGTTATATTGAACGAGAGGAGCAAATCCAGGAGAAACGTCGGCAGCGGCACGATCATGATTACGAGCACACCGATGACGCCGACTCCGAGAATAGCCGTCCCGCTTCTTTCCCATCCCTCTAAGGAATCAACCCTTGCATCAGTCGCCATTTTTGCTTAAATCGCCATCCTTCTTTCTCTCAGGCCGTAAACGTAGGCCAGTATCTCGGCCACGGCCCTGTATAGGTTTGCCGGTATGACCTCTTCCACCTTTACCATTCTATACAATACCTGTGCCAAAGGCTTGTTCTCAATAACCGGAACATTGTTTTCTCTCGCCAATTTCCTTATCTT
>DATJBN010000209.1:0-26990 GCA_035515335.1 Syntrophales bacterium
ACATCGACCCGAAGGAAGCGCCGATAGACTTCGCAAGCAACATAGTGGTGGGAAAGTTCGTCGACAGGGCAAGGCCGACGTTTATGGACAACTATCAACTGAGCTGCAGGAACCAGATCGGTGACTGGCCGGATTTTGAGGGTACGGCCGATCCGGAGAATCAGGCGGTGTAATGGCATCGGCGATGACTGATAAGGAAAGACACATTCTCATGACGGGATTCGGCGGCCAAGGTGTTATCATGGCCGGCGATATTCTGGGAACGGCGGCTACGATCTACGACGGGAAGTTCGCGACCATGACCCAGGCCTACGGTCCGGAGGCGCGAGGGGGCGCATGCTCCGCACAGATCATAATCGGCAATCGCGAGGTTCTGTTTCCTTACATAGAGGAGCCAGATGTCTTGATCTGTATGAGCCAGGAAGGCTATGCCAAGAATATAGGCAATCTCGGGGAAGGCGGCATACTTATTTTCGAGACCGATCTTGTCCAGATTAAGGACGCCACTTCAGGCGTAACGACGTACAACATACCGGCAACGCGCTTCGCCGAGGAGCTGGGCAATAAGATGATGGCCAACATCGTTATGCTGGGATTTCTTGCTGCCGTGTCTGATCTGGTGAGTGTGGATGCCTTGCGTAAGGCCGTGCTCACGGCAGTGCCCGCGCCTACGCGGGAAAACAATTCACGCGCGTTCGAGCGCGGCCGCGAATACGGGAAGACAGCCCTCAAGAGCCGGGCGAAACAGGGCAGGCTGGCAAGGGATTAATGATGTATAACGGTTCCTCATCCGGCAACCTGAAGAAGGCCGTTCTTCTCGTCGGCTCCGGCTACGGCGCCCTCAAGGTCGCACAGGACCTGTCGCAATCCGGTCTGCCCCTCGTGTGGGTGACAAAGGCAATCCATTTTCTGGAGCAGCCTGGTGAAGCCGCGCCTGTTACGGACTATCCCGAAGACCTGGAGTTTCAGTTCCGTCCGCTGTATCTGCAGGTGACGCGTCATCCGCTGGTCACAGCCCTGACGCATGCTCGCGTCGAGGCCATCAAGCGGGGCCCGGACGGGTACCGAGCAGTTATCATTCAGGACCCCGTTTACATAGACTACGACCTCTGCACAGGGTGCGGGCGCTGCATGGAGATCTGTCCCCTTCAGGGTTCTGATCACCCGCCCCTCAGGAGAACGCCGGCCTATTGCCCCTCCCGGGCCCTCGACATGGAGAAGCGCAAGCCTGCACCCTGCAGGACGAGTTGCCCATTGGGTGTAAACGTCCAGGCGTACATGGCGCTCACCGCGGCCTCCCGCTTCGATGAGGCCCTGGATGTGATCCGCGAAGACAATCCACTGCCAGGCATATGCGGGCGCGTATGTCACCATCCCTGCGAAGAGGCCTGCCGCCGCGGCCCCGTAGATCAGGCAGTTGCTATCTGTAGCATCAAGCGTTTTCTGGCGGATCATGAGATGGAAAGGCGCCGGCCGCGGCTACCAGGTCGTCGAAAACCGCAGAGGCCCGAGCGCGTGGCCATAATCGGCGGCGGTCCCGCCGGCCTTACGGCGGCCTACTTCCTCAATCGTGAAGGATTCAAGGTCACCGTGTTTGAAGCCCATCGCCAGGCGGGAGGAATACTGCGGATCGGGATTAATGCATTCAGACTTCCCCGAAGGATACTCAACGCGGAGATACGGGCTATCGAAGAGGCTGGCGTGGAGATACGCACAGGCACACGCATCAGTTCCATAAAGGACTTGATTGATCAGGATTTCCAGGCGGTGCTTCTCTGCACAGGAGCCCACCGCGACCTCCGCCTGAGCATACCCGGTGAAGATTCCAAGGGCGTGTATGGTGCACTGGAGATGCTGAGGAAACTGAACACCGGCGTCAAACCCCGGATTCACGGCGACGTTGTGGTCATCGGAGGCGGGAACTCCGCAATTGACGCAGCCCGATCGGCCGTCCGTTTGGGTGCAAAATCCGTCACCATCTGCTACCGGCGAAGACGCGGCGACATGCCGGCTCACGCATCTGAAATACGGAGGGCGCAGGAGGAGGGGGTAAAGATAGAATACCTCGTGGCACCGGTCCGCGTAGTATCACAGAAGGGAAGGGTCGCGGGTCTGGAATTGATCCGCATGAAGCAGGGTGAAGTGGACGAGAGCGGACGGAAAAGACCGGAGCCGGTCATGGGTTCGGAGTTCTTCCACCTTGCAGATACCCTAATCGTGGGCATAGGACAGCAGCCGTCGCTTTCGGAAACAGGGCTTGCAAAAGAACTGATCACGCGACGGTCGGGGACTATAAATGTCGATGAACGTCTGTCGGCCTCGCAGGCAGGCGTGTTTGCTGCGGGCGACGCCGTGACAGGGCCGGATACGGTGGTGGGCTCCATGTCCCAGGGCCGCCGTGCGGCCGCTCAGGCCGTTGAATATCTTACGGGTGAGTCCCCTGCATGGGGTGTGCTGCCCGACGAATCGCACAGTGCAGGCGAGCATGTGGAAATAGTTCAAGGGAAGACCCGGAAGGCGCGTCCGGAGACGTCGCGCCGCGAGGCGAACGTGAGAAGAAGGGATTTCGAAGAAGTGGAGCTGGGTCTCACCGCCCTTCAGGCGGTTGCTGAAGCGTCGCGTTGCGCTCAATGCAGCTCGTGCTGTGAGTGCCGTCTCTGCGAAAGCGTATGCAAGGACATAGGGGCCATCAATCATTTTCGGGGCCAGAGGCTCATGACTGTTTCCAGCCCCGCCGTCATCGTCGCAGGCGAGGAAGAGATTGCACACCTCGACCTCGAGGATGATGTGCATGTCTACCGTGTAGGAGAATTTAAAGGCGCCACGGACCTCGTGAATGTATTGATTGCAGGCAGCGCCTCGGCGGGCCAGGCGATGGCGGAGTGCCATACGCTCCGGGCCAACGGCGTCCCCGGTCGCCCGGCTGTCACATTATCCGAAGAAGAGGTGCGCTTCGGAGTCTTTATCTGTACATGCAATGAGACGCTCGCATCCAGGGATACCCTTGACCGTATACGTGACATGGCGCTTAATATGCCCGGCGTTGCCCACGGCCAGTTGATTTTTTCGGCTTGCCATCCGGACGGCGCCCGCGAGATTGCTGAGGCCGTTAAGGGGCAAGGGCTCTCCAGAGTGATACTGGCCTCGTGTGTCTGCTGTCCTCTCGAGTTCCAGTGCATATCCTGCAACGATCAGAGGAACCGCGCCCGCATCCATCTCTTCGGAACGCATGGCCTGGATCGCTGCCGGTTTGAGACGATCAACATCAAGGATCATCTGGGCTCACAGAATCTGTCGGAAGAGATGCTTGTGGAGAGGATGCGAAATTTCCTGAAAGAGGCCTTCATCCGCGCGCGCGTCATGGGACCGCTCCGCCAGGGAACGACAAAGATCGGAAACAGGATACTGATTCTCGGCGGGTCCGAGGTAGGCATGAGCTCGGCGCTCAACCTTGCCATGCAGGGATTCAACGTGCGCATCGTTCACCGCTGTGCGCTCAGGGATGCTGATATACCTAAAGAGATCAAAAAAAGGCAGGTGAAGCGAATCGGCGGGGCCTCGATTACCCATGTGGATGAGGCCCTGATCGAGGGCATCAAGGGGCACCTGGGCGATTTCACCGTGGCGGTGCGAGAGGACGGCATGCGGAAGAATTTCCATGCCGACATAGTGTGCCTTGCCGATCTCAACATACTCTCACTCGCAATCCCGGTGGGGATGTTCGGGCTCAAGAAATTTTATCGCTACAACTTCAAATTCTTCCACAGCCCGCAGATCGGCGTCTACAGGGTAATGCCGAGGACATTGCGAAGGGTGACGGCCTTCCAGGCCGGGGCGGCACTGGCTGCGCATGTGGCGACGACGGCGGCCGAGGCCTTTCTGAAGGACCATGAGCTTAGTCCCAGGGTAGACAGAAAGAGATGCCGTGGCTGCGGCCGCTGCGTTGAGATATGTCCATTCGACGCCGTGCGGCTCGTAGCCAATGACCGCGGTTTTTATACGGCGGAGGTGCTCCGCTACAACTGCGTCGGATGCGGCGGCTGCGTGGGACGCTGTCCGGTGACCGCGATGGACATGCCCTACTTCACCAACCGTCTCCTCGAAGAGATCGTTGCGGGCACGCTGGCCGGGGAGCAATGATATGGAACCGGTGCGCATCCTGGGAATATGCTGCAACTGGAGCCCTTTCGCCTGCTACAACGCAGCCGGGATGACGGGGATGACAATGCCTGCAAACTTTCAACTGATACGTGTGATGTGCATCGGCCGCATCAATCAGGCGTTGATCCTCCGCGCCTTTGAGTTCGGTGCTGACGGCGTGATACTTCTCGAGTGCACGGATGAGGACTGCCGCTACGGTCCCGGACCGGATGTGGGCCATGAGAATGTTCACCGCGTGCGTAGACTTCTCCACCTCCTGGGAATCCGCCAGGAGCGCCTCGTGGAGCGCACCTTCGGCGCACATCAGAAAGAGGAACTGGTCCGGACCCTATGGGATTTCGCAGGCGAGATAACGACCCTGGGACCGCTCATGTCTAGGGACGGCGGGAAGCGGGAGGCAAAGAAGAGGTGAAAGACCCGAAGATAGATCGGATGATCGTGGATATGGCGCTTTACCAGTGTCTGGAATGCGGCAAGTGTACAGCTTCATGTCCACGAAGGCTGTCCGGCAAGGAGTATTCTCCCAGGCTCTTGGCCCATAAGGTGATCTGCGAGCGCGAGGACGAGGCCTACATCGAGGATTCGGTCTGGGAATGCCTGACCTGCGGCATGTGCAGGGAGCGGTGTCCCTCCGGTGTTGATTTCAACCGCTTCATAATGGAGATGCGCAAGCTACTCGCGGAGACGAAGGGACTCAAGGGCTACCGCGCCCATGACGGTGCCATCCATTCATGGATGAGGATGATGACGGCCCCGCACCTGAGACAGAATCGACTCGACTGGCTGGACGACCGCATCAAGACGGCCGCTTCGGGCGAGGTGGCATTCTTCGCCGGATGCGCGCCATACTTCAATGTCTTCTTTGCCGGGATTGAGGTCGATACCCTCGGGATAGCGAGAGACAGTATTCGGCTGTTGAATTTTCTGGACATCAAACCTGTCCTCCTTCCGAATGAGAGGTGCTGCGGGCACGACCTTCTGTGGTCGGGCGACGTTGAAAATTTTGAGGCCCTCTGCCGTCTGAATTACAGTTCTTTCAAAGATGCCGGCGTGAAGGAAATCATAGTTTCCTGTCCCGAGTGCTTCCAGGTCTTAAGCGAGCATATGCCCCGGGTCATACCGGAATTTGATATCAGGGTGACATTGCTTGTCGACCTCCTTCAACAGGAAATGAAGATGGGCAGCATGTCTTTCCGTCCTCTTAAACGGAAGGCCACATATCAGGACCCGTGCCGGCTGGGGCGCATGCTGAACCGTTATGCAGGTCCGAGAGAGCTGCTCGGCCTAATACCGGAGATGGAGCTTAAGGAGATGGAAAACTCCGAGAGGGGCGCATTGTGCTGCGGCAACTGCGGGTTCATCAACTGCGACGCCTTCTCCAAGCAGATTCAGGTGCAGAGGCTGAAAGAGGCGCAGGCAACAGGTGCGGACCTGCTTGTCACGGCGTGTCCCAAATGCATGATCCATCTCACGTGCACCATCCGCGATCCGCTGATGCAGGGCAGGAAGATAAAAATGGAAATAAGGGATCTGGTCTCCATACTGGCCGACCAGATGGAGTGAAAAAAGTCAAAATGCAAAAGGCAAAATGAAAGAGTAAAATGAAAAATGCAAAATAGGAAGAACATGAATGGAAGAGACGAAGAATAATAATGCGATCAGAATCGGCGTCTACGTATGCCAGTGCGGATCGAACATCGCCGGCGTCATAGACTGCGACGCAGTGGCCGAATACGCAGGCAAGCTGCCCGGTGTCGTGATCTGCAGGAATCAGGGCTATACGTGTTCCGAGCCCGGCCAGAACCAGATCAAGAGCGACATACAGGAATACACGCTTGACAGGGTCGTAGTCGCTTCCTGCTCGCCGCGGCTCCACGAACCGACGTTCCGGCAGTGCGTGAGCGAGGCGGGACTGAACCCCTATCTTCTCGAGATGGCGAACATCCGCGAGCAGTGCTCGTGGGTGCACGGCCACGAGGCGAAGGAGGCCACCACCAAGGCGAAGGACTTGGTGCGCTCGGCGGTCGCGCGGGTACGCCTGCTCGATGCGCAGACGGAGATGGAGGTCCCCGTCAGGCGCTCAACCCTTGTAATCGGGGGCGGCGTGGCAGGCATTCAAGCGGCGCTCGATCTCGCTGATGCGGGCTACAAGGTGATACTCGTCGAAAAGCAGCCCAGTATCGGCGGTGTAATGGCGAGGCTCGACAAGACCTTCCCCACGATGGACTGTTCCATCTGAATACTCGGGCCGAAGATGACGGATGCCGGTCGGCATCCCAACATTACGCTGCTGACGATGAGTGAGGTAAAAGAGATCACGGGCTTCGTGGGCAACTTTCACGTGCGCATACTGAAGAGAGCGCGGTACGTGAAGGAGAGTGAATGCACGGCCTGCGGCGACTGCATCGAGGTCTGCCCGGTCATCATCCCGGACGAGTTCAACATGGGCCTGAGCTCGCGTCGGGCCATCTATTCGCCCTTCCCCCAGGCGGTGCCTTCCGCGTATGCAGTGGACATCACCCGCTGCCTCGGCAACAATCCGATCATCTGCGGCAAGTGCATCGAGAAATGCAAGAAACACTGCATCGACTTCGACATGAACGACGAAGCGCTGGAGTTCGACGTGGGCACGATTATCGTGGCGACCGGTCTGGAGGTGCACGATCCGACTACGCTCGATGAGTACGGCTACACGCGGTATGAGAACGTACTTTCGAGCATGGAGCTCGAGAGGCTCATCAATGCAGGCGGTCCCACGGGAGGCAAGGTAATCCGCCCGACGGATAACAGGGCACCAAAGTCCGTTGCCTTCATCCAGTGCGTGGGGTCCAGGTCCCAGAGGCGGGGACGCCCGTACTGCTCCAATATCTGCTGTATGAACACCGTGAAAAGTACGATCATGCTGAAAGAACATTATCCCGGCATGGAGGTGAAGGTCTTCTACATCGACATCCGCGCCTTCGGCAAGGGGTTCGAAGACCTGTTCAGGAGAAGCAAAGGCATGGGGGTCCGTTACGTCCGCGGCCTTCCCGGCGACATCAAGCAGGATCAGGCGACAGGGGACCTGATACTGACAGTGGAGAATACGGCGACGAACGAGTTGGAGAGCCACCGTGCAGAAATGGTTGTCCTGGCAGTCGGCCTTGAACCTCCGCAGGATATGAAGGCGATTCAAGAGATGCTGGCCCTCCAGACGACGTCTGACGGTTTCTACCTGGAGGCGCACCCGAAGCTCCAGCCCGTGGACGCTGCGACAAGGGGGATATTCTTTGCCGGATGCGCCGAAGGTCCCAAGGACATAAAGGACTCGGTAACCCAGGCGTCAGCGGCGTCTGCGCGCGCAATGCGCCTGATGAACCCGGGACTGCTGACTGTTGAGGCGATCACGGCGAGTGTCGATAAAGACCTCTGCAACTCATGCGGGCTCTGCGCAAAGGTCTGCCCGTACCGCGCAATCAGGGTGGATACGAAGGCGAAGACCGGCGCCGAGGTTACCGAAGCGGCCTGTGCCGGGTGCGGGACATGCGCGGCGGAATGTCCCACGATGGCGATCTCGATGAACCATTTCACCGACGCGCAGATCGAGGCGCAGATCGACGCGGTACTCGAAGGAAATGCGGCGGAAAGGATACCGGTCTTTGCGTGCAACTGGTGTTCCTATGCGGGGGCCGATTTCGCGGGCGTCTCCAGGCTCCACTACCCGCCCAACACACGCCTGATCCGAACGATGTGCTCCGGAAGGGTGCACGAGAAATTCATCTGGCGAGCGTTGGCCAAGGGTGCTCCCGTGGTTCTCGTATCGGGCTGTCACATCGGCGACTGCCATTACATGAACGCCAATCAGTGGACCGAGCGACGGATCAAGCGCGTCTGGAAGAAGATGGAGAAGATGGGTCTTCGCACCGGGAGGCTCGCCCTCGAATGGATAAGCGCCGCCGAGGGGCTCCGCTTTCAGGAGGTGATGGAGAGGATGGAGAAGATTAGAAAGACCGTCACCCCGAAGGAGATAGCGGATACCGTGCGCATCCTGAAAAAGGAGAAGTCGCGCGCCAAGAGATGAGAGCGAAGAGCAGCGTGTTTCCGAATCAGGAAATGAACCCCGGAGCACCTTCCGGGGTTTTCTGTTTTGGCGCAGGGCATGAGGCGTATGTGTGAGACGGAAGAGTCATGTTGGAACAGGATATCATAATACGGAAGGGAGATCACGCAGAGGACTCATCTCATCGCCGGCTCATCGGACTCGTAAATTTTCTTCTGAGCTTTTCCACAATGAGCTCGTTCATATTTGTTCCCCTCCTGGGAAGTGAACTGGGGGCATCAGACCTTGAGGTCGGGGTGATCGGCTCGGTCTACGGACTCGCGTTTCTCATCTCCTCTCTCATATCAGGGTGGAAGTCGGATCACTTAGGCAGGCTGGTCTTCGTGAGGTGGGGCCTGTTGATAAGCAGCATCGCCTTTGCCGCTCAGCTCCTCGCCCATAGCGTACCGGCGTTGATCATCGCGAGAGGGGCCGTAGGCCTGGCTCTCGGGATTGCCGTTGCAGCCATGATAACTTATGCCTTCGAATGCGGCGCCAACATGGGCAAGTACAGCTCATACGGATCCCTGGGCTGGATCTTCGGTGCTGCGGCTTCGGCCCTGGTAGGCAAAATCGAGATCCTTTTCTGGCTCAGCGGCCTATTCTGTCTCGCGGCCTTCTTCATCTCACTCGGCTTCCGGCATGCGCCGTCGTACAAATTCCAGAGGCCGCCGAATTTGTTGTCAGTGGTGCGGCGTGATTACAGGGTTTACCTGGCCGTGTTCTTGAGACACCTGGGGGCGAGCGCCGTATGGGTGATCTTCCCGCTCTATCTGGTTTCTATAGGTCTCGACAATTTCTGGATCGGTACCCTATGGGGAATCAACTATGGGATGCAATTTCTTGTGATGCGCCAGCTCGAGAGGTTTTCGGAGTTCAAGACATTTTTCTGGGGCCAGGTCCTTTCGATTGTCGTATTCACGTCGTATGCCTTTCTGACTAGCAAGCCGGCCCTGGTCGTATCGCAGGTGATCCTGGGCGTCGCGTGGTCATGCCTTTACGTCGGCGCCTTGCTCATCGTTCTAAGGGGAGGGAAAGAGAAGGGAACGGCAGGGGGCATATTCCAGTCCACTCTTAACCTCTGCAATGCCGTGGGGCCGATAGTGGGAGGACTCATCGCGGAGTTGTGGGGATACAGGGGTGTGATGCTATTTGCCGCCGGCCTTTGTGTCGTGGGCATGTTCGTGACCGTGAAGAAGAGAGAGGCGGCGGCATAGTATACCTCAAAGGCCTGTCTGATGTAATTTGTTATTGAAAGAAGTACAGCAACGTGGCAATGTCTTGACCTATAAACGTAACGGAGAGAGATCATGCGTTACAGCGAGCCGGTAACGGAGATCATAAAAAAGCGCTTCTCCTGCCGCACATGCACTCACAAACCCATCGCAGGCGAAGAGCGTGGGCTTCTTGCGGATTTTCTTTCCGTTTGCGATGCGGGCCCCTTCGGAGCGGCGGTGCGTCTGGAACTCATCGCGGCATCGGAACATGACCGCCGGGCATTAAAAGGCCTGGGTACATACGGTTTCATCAAAGGTGCGACGGCATTCATCGTGGGCGCGGTCGGGACTTCCGAGAAGAACCTGGAAGACTTCGGCTACGTAATGGAGACCGCGGTATTGTGTGCAACGGATATCGGACTCGGCACATGCTGGCTGGGAGGCAGTTTCACCCGAAGCAGTTTTGCAAGAAAGATCTCCGCCGGAGAAGACGAGATTGTGCCCGCTGTCGTGTCTCTCGGATACATCGCCGAAAAGAGAAAATCAGGAGTGACGGTTCGCCGGCTGGTTGGCGGGCATAACCGGATGCCGTGGGAAAACCTGTTTTTCCTGGAGCGGTTCGGCATTCCCCTTTTGCCTGAGGAGGCGGGTGTCTATGGAGTGCCGCTCGAGATGTTGCGCCTAGCACCTTCCGCCTCCAACAAACAGCCGTGGCGAATCGTAAAAGACGGGACGGCCTGGCATTTCTACATGCAGCGCACGAAGGGATACGGAAACAGCCTGACCTTCAAGCTTCTTCACATAGCCGATTTGCAGCGTGTCGACTTGGGGATTGCAATGAGTCACTTCGAGCTCACCGCCGTTGAGATCGGTCTTACAGGCAAGTGGATTGTTCAAGAACCGGAGATTGAAAAGCCCGACCGCCTTTGCGAATACACGGTGAGCTGGATTTCCTATGATTGACCCCGGCTCTGAGCGATAGTCCCATTAGCGCATCAGGTATCAAACATTAATCAGGTGAAGATCATAATGAGTGCCGGGGCAAGCATTACGGCTGAGATTATGGCCTTTCATAGGGCCACTGAGATGCTCCGTCCGGAGGATGAAAGAGTTTGTCAAGATCCATTTGCCGTTAAATTCCTTTCACAGGAATGGGCCGAGATCTTCACGGAGAGGCAGCGGTTAACGGCCCTGGCGATAGAGAGTGCGAAGAAGTTTCCCGGAATTAACGGAGCAGTTGTAGCGAGGGCCCGATTCATTGATGAAATTGTTCTGCAATATGTGGAAGAAGGATTGGCTCAGATAGCGATTCTTGGGGCGGGTTACGACAGCAGGGCCTACAGGATTCAGGAAATAAAGGAAAACGTAACTGTCTTTGAAGTGGATGATCCGTCTACCCAGGAGATAAAGATAGAAAGGTTAATCAAAATATTCGGAGAAAAGCCGGGGCATGTGAGATTTGTTCCAATCGACTTCGTGAGCGATGATCTTAAAACCCGCCTGATGGAACACGCGTATGATCCCCAGAAACGAACGCTCTTCATAATGGAAGGGCTGATCTTTTATCTGCCCGCACAAGTAATCGATCGTATCTTTACATTCATCGCAAAGCACGGCGGTTTTTCCGGCGCAGTGGTATTTGACTATCTGCCGCCTTCGGTTATCAACGGGACCTCCGATAGAACGGAGGTGCAGAATTTTCGGAAAGACCTCGAAAACTACGGGGAGTACTTGAGGTTCGGACTCGAGAGCAATGAGCTTGCAACCTTTCTCATGCAAAGGGGGTTTGAATTGAAGAAAAATATAAACGCGCCCGACTTGAGGGCGAAGTACTTCCCGGGGAAGAGCAGAGAGCGGGAGATAACCCCAATTTTTTGGTTCGCTCATGCCGCTGTCAGGGGCTTGTAAAACATCCCGCCGTATTTCTTCCTTGCGGTTTATGGAAAGCCCGTGCTAGATAGAATATAAGGAATTCTGTAGGTACATCACCTGTACATCTCTTGCAGAGGCGTTTAACAAATCCAGCGGACGGAGAAGGAAGATGCAGCAGAGAGCAGCGTCTATATCACCGGACCTTTACAGGGCATGTTCTGTCCTGTTTGGAAACGATGCTAATGCCTCTGCTGACATCCTGAAATACCTCAAGGCATCGAGCCTGAAGAAGGCGTACCGTAAGAAGGCCTTTGAAACCCACCCTGACCGTGCGGCCGCCCTTGCCAAATCGCCCCTCGGTCTGGAGGAGCGCTTCCGGGAAGTGAACCTCGCCTACAATCAACTGAATTCATTCCTCGAGTACCCTTGGAGATTTCCGGGGAGCACACATCCGGGCCACAGGGCGCACAATCCTTCGCGAGGAAGGCAGAAAACCCGTGCAGCGGGAGAGCACAACAGACACCAGGGCATGACGGAACACCTGTGGCAGGGGGGGCTTCCGAAAAAGCGTCTGCTCTTTGGCAGGTTTCTGTACTACAGCGGGGTCATCTCGATGAAGAGCCTGATCGCGGCGATCGTGTGGCAGAGAAGTGAGCGTCCTTTGATCGGCAGCATTGCTGTAGGATGGGACTGGCTGGACAAAAACGATGTGCGGTCGATTATTGCCCTCAGGCGTGCCGGCGAGAAATTCTGTGCATGCGCACTGCGCTGCGGCTACATCAGCGGTTATCAGCGTGACATCCTGCTTGCCAGGCAGAGAATGCTTCAGCCCAAGATCGGGGGGTTCTTTATTGATAATGGGATTATTGCTGCTAGGGAAATGAAGCGGATCGTCGAGCAGTTTCACGTACACAACAGAAAGCACAGGCGCGGATGAACTCCATGCGTCTCCTGCCTTCCTATTTGACCTTATACATCTCCTGATAAAGCTGAAGTTCGATTGCGTAGAAAAAAGTCTCGAACTGTTTAGGACCGAGGAGCCTCCGCATTTCCCAGCCTTCGGAGGTCTTCTTCTCCGTAATTACTGTAAGCGCAACTTCGCATTCCTTCCAGTCGAGCTTCTTTACACGAGCTATACACTTGGTTCTCCAGTCGTCCTGGATCAGGTATTCCGATTCCACCTCGTTCTTTTCGCGGTTTATGGTGGGCTCTCCGTATCCCTTGTCTGTGAAGACGCGGGCGATGGCGGCGATGAGCTTCGCTTCGCTTGCCTCATAGACATTCTTGAATTCATCTGGCTTTGTGATGACTTCACTGACCTCGTTGCAGGAGATAAGAAATATTGACAAGGACAGCGTGACGGACAACAGTGTGACAAATAAGGGTCGGAGTTTATTCATGGTCTGAGATGCCCAAGAGAGGTGGGGGTGAACGCCTCCACAAATTGCTGCGGCGAATGGAAGAACCAAGATGCGGCTTCTTTCATTTGTCGCCTTCGAAAATCTGCGCATGATGCCATGGTTAGCCAGGGGCTGATGAATCATATTCCCCGGGGCGAAATGACAGGTCTGGAAATTTTCAAAGCTCTTACGATACCGCTGGAATTGAATCAATAGCGCGATCTGCCGGCGGGCCGTCCGCCGCGGCGATCGTCGGAGCGGGGACGGGCCTCATTCACGTTCAGCTTTCTTCCCTTCATCTCCTTCCCGTTGAGGGCGCCGATAGCCGCCTGCGCTTCCTCCAACACCGGCATCTCCACGAACCCGAATCCCTTGGAATGGCCTGTAGATTGATCCTTGATGATGGATACGGATGCCACCTGGCCGAATTCCCCAAAGGCCTGACGAAGATCATCCTCCGTCAGGGCGTAAGGCAGATTCCCCACATAGATATTCATAACATCTCCTTCAATTAATTTCCGGCATTATATCCGTTTATGTCATTCTTGTATATCTAATTTCTCACTTGTCCATCAACTGATACGGCCCTGTTCTCTATGTAAAATAAGGGTAATCGAAGACGGAAACTGTCTTGCATGGATGCTGCGATCCGTGAAAGGGATTCGGGGCAGGTTGTTTTGCAACTTGAAGTATCAAACACTATCTCCGGAGCTGTTGACGCAAACGCCGCAAGGTAGACGGCCTCGTGTCTTCAGGGCTGATCCGTGGGTTCTTCCCGCGCCGGATCTTCAAGCGGTTGCGCTGTCTTTTCTCGCTTGCCCTGACGCCTCAACATCTTCTCTCTCGCCTTTCTCATACGCTCAAGTTCTTTTTGTCTCTTCAGAAACTTGTTTTGACTCTGCCTTGCCATATTCCACCTGCCTTTGTCCGGCGTGGTCTATGCCGCTTACGAGGAAGTTGCTCACACCCCGGTAAACCCGCTTACTGCAAGCGTAGAGAATAGGGGCTTAGACAGGAACCGGCTCTAAGAATTGAACCTACTATATGACGGCCTCACAATTATGTCAAGCATCGGTCTTAACCGGTTTTTCGGCGGGTGCTAGATCAAAAAAAATAGTTTCCCGCAGATTTCACGGCGCGAATCACCCGGACCCATTTGGAATTGACAGTATATACCTTTCCCATTATACTCCGCAGACGTATGAAAAATATGTGCGGGAAGAGTGCGGCGCCGGGGCTCCGCAAGAATTAGACGGCTGTTCTTAATACATGAAAGAGGCAATTAGAAATATCAGTTTGCGCCCATCCGGGCGCTCCAGTTTCAGGCTTATCTTTCTTCTCGTGATCCTGGCCGGGGTCACAGTCGTGTATATCCGCATGCCCAGGCCGTGCCAGGAGCCGATCACCTATCGCATAGGCACGGTGGACGCAAGGTTTGGTCTCAGCCGCCAGGAGTTTGCCGATTCCGTAAGTAAGGCCGCCTCCATCTGGGCCAAACCCTTCGGCCGCGCCCTTTACCGCGAGGATTCCAAGGGAGCGATAGAGGTAAATCTCATCTACGACTACCGGCAGGAGGCCGCGGACAAGTTGAAGAGACTTAACTACTCAATGGGCAACACCAAAGGCACATTAGAAGAGATGAGGGCACGCTTCGGCACGATGAAGGCGGAATATGATGCGAAGAAAGCCGCACTCGATTCCGATCTGAGAACGTATGAAAGGCGTCTTGCAGCATTCAGTACGGAAGCCCAAAGGGGCTTGACTACCGAGGCCGCCTACAGGCGCCTTACGGCGGAGAAGGGGGCTCTCGACGATATGTATGAACGCCTGCAGGCACGCAGGAATGAGTTAAACAGGGCTGCAGATGTTCTCAATAGCATGACCGTCGTCATAAACGATACAGCCGCCAACTTCAACCTTGACCTGGCGAACTCGAAGGAAACAGGCAGGGCGCTCGGCAGCGAGTACTGCGGCGGACATTACGAGCGCAAGGACGGCAAGCAGACGATAACTATCTATCAGTTCGATGATGCAAACAGGCTGGTGCGCGTGCTGGCCCACGAATTCGGGCATGCACTTGGGCTTGACCACAACGACAATCCCAAGGCCATAATGTACAGTATGATGTTGTCGGATTCGCTCAGCCTGGCGCCCGAAGATATTGCATCTCTCAAAGCGCGATGCAGCGAGTCAAGATAATCGGGGGGTGAGAAAGTGGCGGTCAATGACAGAATGGGCGCGATGCTCATGGAGATGACGAAGTGGCGCCGCGAACTCCACACCTTTCCGGAGACGGCATTCACCGAGAAGGAGACATCCGACTTCGTAGCCGAAAAATTGCACTCCTTCGGACTCGACGTAGACCGCGGTCTCGCGGGCACAGGCGTCGTGGCAACGATCAGGCGAGGCAGAGGGAAATCTCAGGCCATAGGCCTTAGGTCCGACATGGATGCCCTCGATATTACGGAGGCAACGGGCCTTCCCTACGCTTCGCGGAATGAGGGGAAGATGCACGCCTGCGGCCATGACGGCCATATGACGATGCTCCTAGGCGCCGCGAAATATCTGGCGGAGAATGACACATTCGACGGGACGGTCCACTTCATCTTCCAGCCGGCGGAAGAAAACGAAGGCGGAGGCGGCAGGATGGTGCGGGAAGGACTATTCGAGCGGTTTCCTGTCCGGTCAGTATTTGCTATGCACAACTTTCCTGTCCTGCCGGAAGGGACGTTCGCTATCTGCAAGGGACCGATGATGGCGGCCTACGATGTCTTCGCCATAGAAATAAAAGGAAGGGGCGGACACGCCGCCACTCCGCAGTACGTAAAGGATCCTATCTCGTCGCGTCGGCGTATTTGGTGAATCTCCTTCAGAGCATCGTGAGCCGCGATGTTAACCCGACGCAGGCGGCAGTGGTGAGCGTGACGGAGATCCATGGAGGCACGTCGTACAATATCATCCCGGATAAGGTGAGGCTCCGGGGGACAACTCGCCATTTTCTCCCCGCGGTGCAGGACAGAGTTGAGGAGCGTCTGCGAGAGATATGCGCCGGTCTCTCCTCTTCACTTGAGATTGCGATTGACATCAAGTATGAAAGGCGATATCCAGCGCTGGTAAACGCGGACAGGGAAACCGATGAGGCCGTCTGCGCCGCAAGAATTGTGGCGGGAGATGACCGTGTCTTTCCGGATATCACGCCGGTTATGACCTCTGAGGACTTCGCATTTCTTCTGAAAGAGAAACCTGGTGCCTACATAGGGATAGGCGGCGGTAACGCGAAGGAGACAGGCAGGCTGCACCAGGCGCTTTACGATTTCAATGACCGGATTCTGCCGATCGGTGCGAGCTACTGGGCGACGCTCGTGGAAACATTGCTGCCCAAGTGACAGAGTTCACACTGTCATTCCGGTGAACCGTAGCCCTGAGCAATGCGAAGGGGCATGTGAGGAATCTTAGGTGCTAGTCAATTGAGGAATAAGATTTCTCGCTGCGGTCGAAATGACATATAGAATGCGGGCGCACCTGGAGGTACACCGCTGCGTAATATTTATGCATAAACTAAAACCGATCCACCGCGATCTTTTTATTTGTTTTTTTCTTGTCATCATCACAGTTGCCGTGTTCTGGCAGGTCAGCGGTCTTGATTTCGTCCGCTACGACGATGACAAATACGTTACTGAAAATAGCCATGTACAGGCGGGGCTGACAAGAAGCGGGATTGTCTGGGCGTTCAGCTCCGTGTATGCCAATAACTGGCATCCGCTTACTTGGATTTCACACATGGTGGACTGCCAGCTCTTCTCCACGAACCCGGCTGGCCCTCATCTCGTCAATCTCTTTCTTCATATCGTAAACACGCTTCTGCTTTTCATCGTCCTCAAACGTATGACCGACCTCCCCTGGCGGAGCGCATTTGTGGCAACCCTCTTCGCAGTTCATCCGTTGCATGTGGAGTCGGTGGCCTGGGTGTCGGAACGCAAAGACGTTCTCTCCACATTTTTCTTCATGATGAGTACATGGGCGTATGTGAGGTATGTGGAGCGTCCGGACATAAGCCGCTATCTCGCAATACTTGTGTTGTTTGCCCTGGGCCTCATGTCGAAGCCGATGCTCGTGACGTTTCCCTTCGTCCTCTTGCTCCTCGATTTCTGGCCCCTCCACCGTCTGTGGCTGGAAGAACCGATATTCAAGATGGTGCCAAAAGACGTGAAGATCGTCTCCATAGCAAGCGGGAAGAGGACGACCCTGGGGTTGATCATTGAAAAGGCGCCGCTCTTCATCCTCACGGGGGCCTCGATATGCATGACCCTGTTCGCACAGTGGTCCGGCATAGCAACAACAGAGTCGCTGCCTCTTTTCACGCGTGTCGGCAACGCCATTGTTACCTATGTTTCCTACATCGGGAAGATGTTCTGGCCCGCCGGCCTTGCGGTTTTTTATCCATACCCGGAGACGATTCCTCTCTGGCAGATCGCCGGTACAATCCTGATCCTTGTTTTGATAACGGCGGCCGCGATACGTTTGCGGAAGAGCCGCCCTTATCTGCTTACAGGCTGGATGTGGTATCTCGGGACGCTCATACCCGTTATAGGATTGGTACAGGTCGGCTACCAGTCGATGGCGGACCGCTACACCTACATACCCTTGATCGGGATATTCATCGCAATAGCCTGGACGGTGCCGGATATCCTTGGCCGGCTTCGCGTTTCACGCATCGTCCTGCCTGCGCTCACCGCTTGTCTGATTGCGGTGCTGATAACGGTCTCTTTCTTCCAGGTCCGCTACTGGCGGAACAGCATGGCCCTCTTCACGCATGCCCTCGCCGTCACAAAAAATAATTATGTTATGGAGACAAACATGGGCGCCGCTCTCGCGGAACAGGGTAGATTCGAGGAAGCCGTTTCCCATTATCAGGAGGCGCTTCGGGTCAAGCCCGACGATTTCGAAGCCCGCTACAATCTTGCCAATGCTCTGGCGAGGCAGGGCAGGCTCGAAGAGGCGGTTTCCCAGTATGCCGTGGTTCTGCAGAAGCAGCCCGATGCGGCCGCGGCCCACAACAACATGGGCATAGCGCTCGCCCAGCTGGGGAAGGCCGACGAAGCGATCCCGCATTTCCGCGAGGCGATAAGAATAAAACCCGATTTCCGGGACGCGGGGGCGAACCTCGAAAGGGCGCTCTCGAAACAGGCGGCGACGAAAAGGACTGTCCCGCAGAAGATAGCCATAGAGCAGACCGACCCTTCCACGGCGGAAGGACAGTTGCGAATGGGTTTAACTCTGTTACAGGAGGGCAAGGCCGACGAAGCGATTCCGAAGTTTGAAGAGGCCCTGCGTCTCAACCCGAACCTCGTGGCCGCGCATGTCTCGCTCGGTCTCGTCATGGCCCAGAAGCGCAATCTCGACAAGGCGATCTATCATTTCCGGAAGGCGCTCAAGATAAAGCCGGATATCGCAGAAACCCACAACAGCCTCGGCGTGGCCCTGACGTATAAAGGCGCCTTGGATGAGGCCATAGAGCATTTCCATACGGCCATCAAACTCAATCCTAAATTTGCAAAGGCGCATAACAGCCTCGCCGTGGCGCTGGTACAGAAGGGAAAGACTGAAGAGGCGATCGGCCATCTGAGGAAGGCCGTAGAGATTCAACCCGATTATGACGAAGCGAAGAAGAATCTGAAGATCCTGCTCGATTCGCAGGGCAAATGATCGTTTCACCGAAATGACAGCGTGCCGGATTCCCGATGCACAAGCCAGGACCCATCCATCGTGATCTCATTGTCTCCATCTTTCTTATCGGCATAACTGTTGCCGTATTCTGGCCGGTCGGCAAATACGGCTTCATCAACCTCGATGACATCCAGTATGTGACGGCAAATCCCCACGTGGCGACTGGTATCTCATCTGAGAATGTACGCTGGGCATTCACGACCTTCTATGCGAGCAACTGGCATCCCTTAACGTGGATTTCACACATGCTGGACTGTCAGGTGTTTGGCTTGAAGCCCGGCCTGCATCATCTGGTAAACCTTTTCTTCCATGTCGCAAACACCCTGTTGCTCTTTTTTATATTCCGTAGGATGACCGGAGGACTCTGGCAGAGCGCCTTTGTGGCTGTCCTCTTCGCCGTTCACCCGCTGCATGTGGAATCCGTCGCATGGGTATCCGAGCGAAAGGATGTGCTTTCCACATTCTTCTTCATGCTCACGATGGGAGTGTACATTATCTATGTGGAGAAGCGGGACATGAAAATATATCTTCTCGCCATTTTCTTTTTTGCGATGGGCCTCCTTGCCAAGCCCATGGTGGTAACGCTTCCCTTTGTCCTATTTCTTTTGGATTACTGGCCGCTCCGGCGTTTCCGGCTGAACTTGCCTCTCACCGCGGACAATCGCGCTGAAAAATCTTCAAGGGGAAGCAAGAAGAAAGAGTACATGACGGATGAAATGAAGAGAGCGCATGCGAGCAAGGCCCAAAGGGATATCCGGCACAGGCCTCTCACACAGATTTTAATTGAGAAGATTCCTTTTATCATCCTTTCCTCGGCATCGAGTGTGATAACATACGTAGCGCAGGAGAGCAGCGGTGCGTCCGCTCTGCACGGTTTTCCCCTGTCAACGCGTATTGCCAACGCACTTGTCTCTTACTGTTCGTACATCTGGAAGGCTGTCTGGCCCTCCGGCCTCGCCGTCCTCTATCCCTATCCCGGCATGCCCCCTGCTTGGGAAATTGTTGGTGCTGTCATCTTTCTTGCCGTCACTACCTTTCTTATCGTCCGCGTGGCGAAGACCCATCCTTATCTTGCGACGGGCTGGCTCTGGTTCATCGGAACGCTTGTTCCGGTAATCGGCGTTGTGCAGGTCGGATACCAGTCCATGGCCGATCGCTACACGTACATACCGATGATCGGGATATTCATCGCAATCGTCTGGGCGGTGCAGGATATAGCAGGGCGCTTGCGCCTCCCGCGCGCGATCCTGCCCGCGCTCGCAGCGTGCGTGACGGCCGCACTGATGATGGTCTCGTTCTTCCAGGTGCGCTACTGGCAGAACAGCATCACGCTTTTTGCTCACACCCTCGCTGTGACGAAGAATAATGCCGTGATTGAAGCCGATATGGGCGGGTCTCTCCTGGAGCGCGGAATGTTCGCCGAAGCGATACCGCATTTAGAAGCAGCATTGAAAATCGCTCCGGACAATTTGGATACCCAGTACAATCTTGCCAACGCGCTCGCGAGACAGGGGAGGCTCGAGAAGGCTATTTCTTACTACGATGGGATTCTTAGGGTGCGGCCTGATGAGGCCGCTGTTCACAACAACCTGGGAATCGCGCTTGCCCAACTGGGGAGAATGAGCGAGGCGGTCTCGCATTTCCGGGAGGCCGTAAGAATAAGACCTGATTTTCCGGAGGCGAGGGCGAACCTGGGGAAGGCGCTTGCAAGGTAGGCGGGAGTTAGCACATCGAAGGCGGCATTTTATTTTGTCGCTGCGAGGAGGGCAACGCCCGACGCGGCAGTCTGGTGGAAGGGTTCAAGGATTCGAGGGGCAAAGGATAGGAAATGGGGTGCAGGGGCAGGGGAGAACAAAAAGATTTCTCACTGCGTTTCGAAATGACAGAAAGAAAGGAAACTGGATTCCCGCATGCGCGGGAATGACACCCCGTTTGTCATATCGATTCCCTCGGTTCACTCGGGATAAACTCTGGGAGATATCTTGCCCGCGTTCAATATGTGAAGGTGATTGCGCCGCCGGCAGAGAATCTTTCGGCGTATTGTCCTTCCGCGTTAAAGCGGAAGCCTTTTCCGAGAGGCAGATCGATCCCCGCGAATCCTCCGACGTTCGTCGAGTTCTTGATCGTGGTATCCGCGGTTGAAAACGGAAGCCCCGTGACGTTCGCGGAGAGCGTCGCCTTCGCTTCTGAATAATAGGCGTACGGCCCGGCATAGACCCTCACGCTGTAGGGAAGAGTGGCCTGGAAGCCGATCCCGAAATTCGCGTCCCACAGATCCTCTACGCTCAAGACAGCCCTGTAAGGGACGCCGCCGCTCGTTCCTGAGACATCGTCTTTGTAGGCGTTGAAGTGATATGTTCCCTGTACGAAGGCGCCCACGCCGAAGGTCTTATTGAATGGATAGAACACCTTCCCCCCAAGGGTGCCGAAGAATTTAGGGTTCTCATCAAAATCGGTCTTCCCCGTTGTCGTCTGCGCACTGGAAGAACTGAAGGCATCCTGGATCTTCAGAGTGGATACGCCTATGCGCCCGTAAATGTCCCAGATATTGTGCGCGCCGTAGCCTGCCTCCGAATAAAGCTGATCCTGCCTCATTATGAAATCTGCGCCGTTCTTATACTTGTCTTCATGATGCCAGTAGCCGAGCGCGGTATGCAGCCCTCCCGCATCCCGTGCGATGGGCTGGGGTGGGCCGAAAGGCCCGCCGGCCGCTGCTATCCCATGCATCACGAGGATGATGAATGTTGATATCGTTATCGCTCTGAGAGTTTTCGTATGACTTCCCTCCGGTTATCTGTCGATTCTCATGCCGCTCGGCGCGAGTTCATCGATATGCGCCCCCCTCAGCTTAACCTTCTTCCAGCGGTATTGGATATAGGCGTCGCGAACTGCCAAGTACGGATCGATCGCCGCCGATTTCAGAGCCTCGTAATCGCCGATCCTGAGCGACGTCCTGTTTATTTCTTCATATGACCGGGCTATCGGCCATACGTACCAAGGAGCGATCTCGCTGGTATACGAGAGGGGATAGAGGAAATACTCGCCCGCTATATCTATCGAATCCCGCGCACTGGATGGACCGATGAGCGGCCAGACAATGTAGAAGCCCTGTCCTACGCCCCAGATTCCCAGGGTCTGTCCGAGATCCACATCCTGCTTCTTGAGGTCAACCTGCTTGGTCGATGCAGGATCCATGAGTCCGCCAATGCCCCAGACGGTGTTGACCGTGAAGCGGCCCACCTCGGCGGCCGCGCACTCGACGTCCGCCTGAAGCAGGCAGCTCACGAACCGGATCGGGAACCCGAGATTGGAGAAGAAATTTTTCACGCTCACCCGCGCATCTTCGGGAACAACCGCCTTGTATCCCTGCGCAACAGGCTTCAAGACCCAGAAATACACCTTGTCATTGAACTCGAACATCGCACGATTGAAGGGCTCGATGGGGTCTGCGATCGGGGGCGCCTGTTCCGCCTGGGGCTCTTCCTTGTACTCGCCTGCAAGGTCATTCGTGTCGCTCTGAGACTCGGCGGGTGCGGCCGGCGTCTCCGCCGGTTTCGTCTCTGCCGCCGGCGTTGCAGGTGCAGGTTGTGCCTGCGGCGGCGCGTCAGGTGACGCGGTAGTAGCGGGGGCTTGCATCTGAGATGACGCTCTCGGAGATTCAGACTGAGGGGCGGCTGTCGCGGCATAAGGCCACGTCGCTGCGACAAAGGCCAGCAGCAGAAACGCAAGAGAGAAAGATTTCATCAGCAGGAGCCCCTTCGGTAAATTTGTTTCTGTTCCCTCTTACTGCGACTTTACTTTCTTCCGCAGGATGTCGAGCAGTTGTTCGGGAGTATTCTTTGCCAGTATGTCGTTGAACTGTGTGCGATAGTTCTGCACCAGGCTCACGTTCTCTATGACGACGTCATAAACCTTCCAGACGTTGTCCTTCATTATCAGCCTGTAGACGATGGGCACTTCCTTGTCGGACATAATAACCTTGGTTCTCACTTCGGAGAGATTGCTTGCCAGCATCGACTCTTTGGAGATCTCGATCTTCTCATTGGTGTAGGCGAGGATCTTGTCCGCGTAAGCCTTTTCGAGAACCTGCTCGAAGAGATTCACGAACTCCTGGCGCTGGGCGGTATTCAGTTTATTCCAGTTCATACCAAGTGCACGCCGGGAAAGCTCGACCTCGTCGAACATCTGTTTGTATATGACACGGAGCTTGTCCTTCTTCACCTCCTTGGCGGATGGCGCCTTGAGTTTCGGATCGCGCAATATGGCCAGGACCTTATCGGTGTTCGCCTTGACCATGTCCATAGGCGCTCCTGCATAAACGGGAGCGGATATCAGAATAAAGATCAGGATGCTCAACAGGGCGAATAGTCGTTTCATGGTTTAACCTCAGGTTTCTCTTTGTCATCAGAATTTGTGGTGCCGCTGTCGCTTTTCTTCACGTCGCCGAAGGCGTACTTGCCGATAAGATCCGCTATGTCCACGGCGGGCTGCGTCTCTATTATAGTTCCGCCCGGTTCCAGCAGGTTGCCCGCGCCGCCGGGATCGATGCTTACGTATTTGTCGCCGATCAGTCCCTCCGTCCTGATGGAGGCGATGGCGTCGTCATATATCTTGACGCCCTTGTTTATTCTCATCTCCACGACGGCCCGCTGATCCTGCTGGTCCATATCGAGCTTCTCCACGCGTCCCACCTCCAGCCCGAGCATGTTTACAGGGTTTCCTACTCTCAGTCCCGTCACGGAAGTGAATTTTGCGTAGATCGGATATGAGTTATCGCCGAACAATGATATGTGGCCGAGCTTGATGCTAATATAGGCTATGCAGATCAATCCGATCACGACGAAGACGCCGACTGTTGTTTCTATTGCATACTTTTTCATGTGTTCACTCCTCGGCCGTACACTGCAGCCGTCCGATTTCTTTTTTATTGTTCTCAGCAGTTGCCACTATCGTTTCTATATCTGCGATGGGCTGTCCCTGGGCCAGTCCGGCGGATATGACGAAATCAACGCACAGCCCCGGCGCCGCCTTCTCGCGAGCGCTTGCCCATATGTCGCGAATGCCGCGGTACTGAAAATCATGGATGAACTCGCGCATTATGTCTCCGGCCTCGTCCGTTTCCGAATAGGGAAGGACCGTGACGAACTCGTTTATGCTGCGGCGGGTCGAGAAACCGCCGATGGCGCCAAAATGCTTTTCGATATAGGCGCCCATGGACTGGAGGGCCTCCTGCGCGGACTCGTGTCCGAGACCCGCGATGATGTCATCGAGCGAGTCGAGCTTGAAGATCACCACGCTGTAGGTGTCCCTGATGGAGCGCCGCTTCATCTGGCTCTGGTAAATGACCTTGAACTGACGCTGGGAGTGCAGCCCCGTCAGCTCCTTCTGCAGCCCCTCCAGGCTGCGAATGACCTCGTCTTTAAACGGATGGTCAAAATCTTCAAGCTCCTCCGGCGTTCCCTGGAAGACGATCTTCCCTTGATAAAGAGCGAGAATGCGGTTCGAGATGAAATACACATCAGGGATCTCGTGGCTGACCAGGATCGCAGTGAACCCGAATTTTCTCTGGTACTGGGCTATCATGGAGAGTATCGCGTTCTTCCGCACGGGGTCCTGGCCGGACGTGGGTTCATCGAAAAGGACGATCACCGGATCAATCACCAGCGCCCGCGCAAGGGCCGCGCGCTTCTGCATGCCGCCCGACAGCTCCGACGGATATTTTCGCGCCGATTCGACAAGCTCCGTCTGCTCTATTCTTGCCATCACCTTGCGATTGATCTCCGTTTTCGTCATATCCGTTGTCTCGTGCAATGGGAGGGCGATATTTTCATAGACCGTCATTGAGTCGAAGAGTGCATTGTCCTGAAACATATAGCTCATCTGGGCAAAGGAAGCGTCCCTCTCTTCCTTGCTCATTCCATTGAGAGGCTTTCCCCGGAAGAGAATCGTTCCTTCATCAGGCTTGAGAAGCCCGATGATGTGCTTTAGCATAACCGTTTTTCCGCCGCCGGATAGCCCGATAATCGTTGACACCTGTCCCTCGTAGATCTGCAGGTTCACTCTGTCGAGGACTGTGCGCCTTCCGAAGCGCTTGGTGACATTCTTGAATTCGATCAGTGGCGTATCCATAAATAACTCTATATCAGCAGAGAAGTCACAATATAATCTGAAACAAGGATCAGCACGCAGGAGAGGACGACGGACGAGGTTGTGGAAAGCCCGACCGCCTTGGCGCCGTGGCTGTCCTCACGCATATGCGCGAAGTAGCCCTGGTAACAGGAGACCGTGACGACGATGACGGCAAAGACAACCGCCTTGATGAAACCGTCCGTCAGGTCCTTCATCTCCAGGCTTGCCTGTACGCGGTGAAAATAGGTGCCTGCGTTGGCACCCAGGAGCACCACTGAAGACATGAAGCCGCCGAATATGCCGATGAGGTCGAAGAATGCGGTCAGTATAGGGAAGCTGATGACGGCGGCGACTATCCGCGGGCTGATGAGATATCTCATCGGCTCGATGCGCATCGTGTCGAGGGCATCGATCTGCTCGGAGATCCGCTGGACGCCGAGTTCTGCCGTGATTGCCGATCCCGCCCGTGCCGTAATCATGATGGCCGTGAGCACCGGCCCCAATTCTCTCACGAGCGAAAGCGCAACCAGTGTGCCGACCGCCCCCTGCGCTCCGAGCTTAACGAGTGCGTGGTATGACTGGAGGCCCAGGACCATGCCGGTGAAGAAACCGACGAGGGCGATTATCGTCGTCGAGCTTGCTCCTATGTAATAGAGCTGATGGACGATCTTCGGCAGCTGTTTGTGCCAGAAGGCCTTGGCGATCGCGATGGCGAGGAAAATCGCGGCGGCTCCGCAATTGTTGACCCAGCTTATCGCCTTCTTGCCCGTCAAATTGAAGGGAAAGAAGATGAACTTGACGGTCTGCAAGGGGGTCTTGGTTTCAGGGTCTTTCTTCTTTTCACCAGTTGGTGTCATTGCCTGTTCCGATCATCGTCGACGTACCCGAGGTACGCCTTCCAAACCGTTATTTCGTCAAAATACGCTAAACACTTAACATCTTATTTTTGTATCAATATTCAACTTTTAAGGCAACTCAAAATTTAAAAAAGTTTTGCAGTCCGAATTGAAGGTATTGCAATTGCGCGGAAAACATTATTTTTGCGGCGTCAGATTGACTAAGAAGGCCGTCCGTCATTTCGAACCCTTCACTGAGGCGCGGCGAGGAATCCAGTCATTGCGTTCAGGGCAGGCTCCGTGAGAAATCTAGATTCCTCACATTCGTTTCGGAATGACAAAACGGGGCTGGATGACGATGTATCTTTTATTTTGTGCGCTCGAAAGTGAGGATGCCGCGGCCCATGCCTTTTTCCGGCCAGTTCGGATTCACACGCCACACGGTCATCACTTGAAGACGGTTGCCTTCTATTTTGAAAAATCGTCTCTGCTCCGTGCCGATCCACTCCGGATTCCAGGCGGCGTCGACCTTCGTAATCCACACGTCCCCTTCCAGGCGGTAGAGCCCGGTGTAAGCTATCAGGCTGTTGAGCAGTGCGGCACGCTCCTTATCGGTCTTTGCCGGTTTCCGTTCGTCTCCCGTTAGGACAAACATCACGCGCTCGGGAGTAAAGATCGCATAGCCCCCGGGGTGCCGGCCCATGAGAGGTTCTTTCTCGCCGGTAGCTTTACTCTCGACTTCGAACGAAAGCAGTTTCCACACACCTTGAATCTGGGTGTGATCGTCCGCGAAGCCCGGCTGCACGGCAATGAGAAACAAACCTAAAGCGAGCGACCACTTGAAGATATCCATGATATGTTCCTTTCTTTTACCCGATCATTGATAAATGTCATTTCGAGTGCAACGAGAAATCCATGTCCCGATCGAAGAGAGGGATCTCACTTATCTCCCGGAGCCTGCCCTGAACGCGACGACAAGATTCCTCGCAAGCCCCTTCACTTCGTTCAGGACACGGCTCACTCGGAATAACATCGTGAAGGGGCGATATGACAAACATAGTTCAGACTGCGAGGGTGTGCCTTTCTAATATGCCGTCATGGAAAGATCGGCGGCACGTAGGCAAAGGTCTTCGAGAACAGCCAGCATAAGAACAGAACCACGGGCACGTGGAACATACACTGCACGGCGGAATACCCGACCATTTCCCTCGCCCTCATTTTCAGCAATCCGAGAAGAGGCAGCATCCAGAAAGGATTGATCAGATTGGGCAGAGCCTCAGCGGCATTGTAGATCTGAACGACCCATCCGAGATGAACCTGAAGCGTGTTCGCTGCCGCCATCACATAAGGCGCTTCGATCAGCCATTTCCCGCCAGCCGATGGAACAAACAACCCGAGAACCGCGGAGTACGCGCCTACCAGAACCGGGAATGAATCAGGAGACGACAACGAAACGAGAAGTTTCGCGAGTTCATCTGATATGCCCGATTTTGCGATCATGACCAGAATACCGCCGTAGAATGGGAACTGAATCAGAACGCCGGCAGAGGCAGTCACGCCTCCGACGACC
>DATJBN010000210.1:0-2839 GCA_035515335.1 Syntrophales bacterium
CGACGGCGTACAGTTTGCCTTCTACGACGACAACCGCGTCCTTAATGTATCACTGCACGAGTCCGCGCGGACGTTGTTTCCCTGGAATTCAGGCTTCGAGAACGAGCTCGGAGAGGGCCTGGGCTACGGCTACAACGTCAACGTGCCTCTTGCTCCCGGAACGGAGGATGAAATCTATGGGGAGGTATTCCGCCGCATCGTCTCGCCTCTTGCACGCGCGTACAAACCGGACGTCTGCGTGCTGTCGGCCGGCGTCGATGCCATGTACAGCGATTCCATGTCTCATCTGTCGCTCACGAACAATATTTATGCCGAGGTCATCCACGACATCCACCGTCTCGTTCCGAAGATGCTCATGCTCGGAGCCGGCGGCTACAATGCGGGGAACATCGCCCGCGACTGGACGCTCGCCTGGGCAGTGCTCCACGACGCCGAGCCCGACGGCGACTACTTCGGTCAGATGGGAGCCCGCAGCGCTCCCGCCATTGAAGGCGCCTCTCTCCGCGACACTTATCCCTTCGTATCCCCCAGCAAGAGCGCCGAGGCCCGTGCCGAGGCGCGCCGTGTCGCCGCCTTCCTCGAGGCAAAAGTCTTCCCCGTCCACGGCCTAACGCCGCAGCCGGTATAAAGGATACGGCTCGGATACTGCGCAATCGAATTTTTACGGCTTGTAGTAAAGGAGCTGACGGGCATACGGGGCAACGAGTTCGGTAAGGTTCTTCATCTCCGCTTCCTTCATCGGAGCGAACGACCACGCACATCTCACATTCTCTTCAAGCTGAGCAATCGTGTCGCACCCTATTATCGCCGTAGTGACCCGGTGGGAAAGGGCGAACCGGTAGAATGATTCTATCGTATCAATGCCCGGGATCTTTGACGCCATTCCTCTTATGTAGACCTTCATCGCGATGACACCCATACCTTTCTCCACGGCATACGGCAGAAGGTCGCTGATGAAACTCTGATGGTGCGGCTCTGCGGGATTGACTGGCATAAGTACGCAATCGAAATCTGCGAGATCGATCATGCGCTTCAGTATGGAAGGATTTTCATGACCTGTAACACCGATGAAACGCACGAGTCCGTCCTTTTTTGCTTCAACAAATGCCTCGAGCGCCCCACGCGGCGAAACGACCTCCTGAATATCCCCCTCTGTCCTCATATCGTGCATTTGCCAGAGGTCGAGATGGTCCGTGTTCATCGTCTTTAAGGTGTCACGGAGATGCGCGTGAGCCCCCTTCCAGTCGCGGGCATGGGACTTGCCGGCAAGAAAGATCTCTTTTCTCCTCTGTTTCAGTGCCTTGCCGTGGTATGATTCGCATCCTGCGTATGCCTTCGCGGAATCAAAGTAGTTGACGCCCAGGTCAATCGCCCGGTTGATGAGTTCGTAGGCTTCCCGCTCGTGGCCGTACGACCTGAGAATGCCCTCGCCTCCCAGGCCCAGGATGGTTACATCAACGTTCGTTTTACCGAGTCTTCTTTTCGGAATCATGTGTATCGGGTTGCGTTGATGAAAGAAATGATCTTGTTAAAAGAGAGTATAGGGAAAGGCGCGTTCGCCGTCAAGGGAAAAGGGCGACGTGTCGGCATCCTTGACAGGCCTTTGACTTCTCTCTATACTCCGACCTGTGGGAGAATCAACAATACACCGGTAATGCGTAAACGCTTAGGAGAAGAGCCATGAAAAGTCTGGGAACACGCTTCCTTCTGCCCTTCTGGTTGCTTGCCGTCGTCTTTTCCGTGTTCATCCTCTACCAAACCTATGAGACCAGCCGGAAGCATGCCAATGACCTTGTGAATCAGCAGGCCGACCTGGCACTGGAATTCGACCTAGCGATCCGTAACTACGCCGGCAAGACGATTCGTCCCGATGTGGAAAAATTAGTGGGGAGAAACAGTTTCAATCCCGAGATAATGTCCACCTCCTTCATATCCAGGCACATCTTCGAAGAGGTGAGGAAAAAGTTCCCCGACTATATCATCCGCTTCTCGTCGGACAACCCGCGAAACCCCGCCAATCTGGCCAATCCGGAAGAGCTTAAGATGATAAATTATTTCCGCACGAATCCGCAGTTCAAGAGGCGGACCGATAACGTCGAGATCAACGGCAAACTTTATCTCGTTCATTTTACACCCAGGTTTATAACGGGCGACTGCATGCGCTGCCACGGAGACCCGAAGGATGCACCTGCCGAACTCATAAAGAGATACGGGGCGAAGGGAAGCTTCTACAGAAAGGTGGGGGACGTGGCGGGACTCGATATGATAGCTGTTCCCATGGACAAGGTGAATGCCGCCCTGGCATTTGAGATGCGGCGGCAGACGCTGATTTTAATAGCGGGGCTTGCCCTGCTCTTCGGATTGATTCTCGTCGTATTCAGATCCCAGGTTACCCGGCGCCTGGCCGCCATCTCCGGCCACTTTCAGGAAATAGCCTCGCACACGGAGACTCCCTGGATGACGCCGGTGGAGGTGAAGGGCAAAGATGAGATCAGTATGCTCGGATCCGCATTCAACAAACTGCTCGAACAGCTCCGCGATTCCCATGCGTCGCTCGAAAAAAGGGTCGAGAAGCGGACGATCGAGCTAGCGGAGGCTAACGAAGAGCTGCGGCAGGAAGTCGCGGTACGCAAGCGCGCGGAGGACGAGCTAAGAAGGTATTCCGAAGAGATCAGCGATCTTTATAATAACGCCCCCTGCGGCTACCATTCGCTGGGTCCGGACGGCACATTTCTCAGGATGAATGACACGGAGCTCAGGTGGCTCTGTTATACGCGGGAGGAAGTCATCGGCAAGATGAAATGGACCGATATACTGCCGCCGGAATATATAGAAGTTT
>DATJBN010000211.1:0-4386 GCA_035515335.1 Syntrophales bacterium
TCAATTCCTTACTTGCGAAAAAATGGAAAATCTGCTAATCGAATTAAAGCCTTGTAGTTGAAATTATTATATTTATACTTATGAATCGTTTGGGAGCAATACTTCTAAAAATCGAAGCACCTCTATTATTTTTATCGAAAGATTCGTACAGAAATCTGCGTCTCGTAAAAGATTTTGAAACCACAATGAGCGCATTTTCACGAGAGCTGAAGAACGTCCTCCAAGTAAACATGAAGGAAGCAGGGAGGGGGGGGAGCTTTGACAGGTTGATTAGCGATTTTGACGAACTGGTCGCCGGCTTCGACAAACTGCCGCTTGACGCAAAGAAGGAACGCATCGAAAGAGCCCTGACCATCTTCGGCAGGTTGAGAGAGGCGGCAGCTGGTTTTTCTGAGGAACGCCCAGTTGCCGGAGATAGCGAAACTATGGAGCGCAACAGCGAGGCGAGTTTTGAAAGGCTGTCGCGCCCCGTTCAATTCGTGAAGGGGGTCGGCCCCAAGCTTGCGGCTCTTTTTGAAAAGAAAGGTGTTAGGAATGTGGAGGACCTGTTGTACTTTGTGCCAAGGAAGTATGAGGACAGGCGCAATGTTAAAGATATAAACTCGGCCTCTATCGGCAGCAAGGAGACGGTAACCGGCCGAGTAACCCACGCGGTGTACAGGCCATACAAAAGAAGAAAGGCGTATGAAGTCACGATCGATGATGGAAGTGGCCAACTTACGGCAAAGTGGTTTAGGGGCAATTTGACATATCTGAGAAGGATTTTCAAAGAAGGAACACGGGTTATAATGACCGGCGAAGTGACGAGTTACCTCGGGGGCAAGGACATGATACATCCGGATTATGAAGTCATGGGTGAAGACGAGGATGCTGGAGACCTTCTACACTTCAAAAGGATTGTTCCCGTGTATTCCGAAACGGAAGGGCTGAACCAGAAGCACATCAGAAGGATCATAGCTAGCGCCGTCCACGATTACGCACAATTTGTAGAGAGCCCCATCCCGGAAGAGATCTGCCGGAGGCGCGGCCTCCAGGACATAGAATACGCGATACGCAGCGTTCATTTCCCGGAGCAGAACGAAAGGCTAGAAGACTTCAATGCAATGCGGTCTGACGCCCACAGAAGATTAATCTATGACGAATTCTTTTTCCTTCAGCTCGGACTGGCCCTTAGAAGAAAGGCCGGTACAGCCGATGGAGGCATAGCCTTCAAGACTGGGGGCAGCGGCATTCGTAAATTCTACAGTCTTCTCCCCTTTTCATTAACCGGTGCCCAGAAGCGTGTGATTGCGGAAATAGAAGCCGATATGGAAAAACAAGCAAGCATGAATAGGCTTCTGCAGGGCGATGTCGGCTGCGGAAAGACGGTCGTGTCCATGGCCGCCATGATTACCGCCTGTGAAAACGCTTATGAGGCCGCAATTATGGCGCCTACGGAGATACTGGCCGAACAACACTATAATAACATCAAAGCCTGGTCAGAGAGTCTGGGCATGAATGCCGTGCTGCTCACGGGGAGCACGAAAGGAAGCGAACGGGAAAAGATTATTCAAACAATAAGCAAAGGTGATGCAAATATCATCTGCGGAACACATGCCTTGATCCAAAAGGACCTCGCCTTCAGCAGGCTCGGTCTCGTCATTATTGATGAACAGCATCGCTTCGGAGTGGTTCAGAGGTCGCAGTTGAGGCAGAAAGGGACGAACCCGGATGTGCTGGTGATGACCGCAACCCCCATTCCGAGGACACTTGCGATGACTGTGTACGGAGACCTTGACGTCTCGATCATTGACGAATGTCCCCCCGAAAGAAAAGAGATAGGGACAAGCGTTTTCTTTGAAGAGCAGCGCGACAAGGTCTACAGCCGCATGAGGGAAGAACTGAGGAAGCAAAACCAGGTGTTTATTGTCTATCCCCTCGTCGAGGAATCGGAGAGCCTCGATCTCAATGATGCAACTCGAATGGCTGATCATCTCCAAAGAGATATATTCCCGGAAAGCCGCGTGGGCCTGATCCACGGGCGCATGAAGGGAAGACTAAGGGACGAAACCATGGCGAGTTTCATGGCCGGAGAAATCCAGATTCTTGTTGCCACCACGGTCATCGAGGTCGGGATCGACGTGCCTCAGGCATCCCTTATGGTGATAGAGCATGCAGAAAGATTCGGACTCTCCCAATTGCATCAATTACGGGGGAGGGTGGGAAGGAGCGACATTCCATCGTCCTGCATTCTGATGTCTCATAGAGGCGGTTCCGAAGATTCGGCACGGAGGCTGCGCGTCATGGAAGAAACAAACGATGGATTCAGGATTGCTGAGGAGGACCTGGCGATCCGGGGCCCGGGTGAATTTCTGGGAACCAGGCAATCGGGGGTTCCTGATTTTCGTATAGCAAACATCCTGAGAGATTCAAAGATATTGATTGAGGCGAGGGCGGATGCATTCTCCGTAGCCGAGGATATCGCGCGCAAAGGCCTCGTCGGTAATCGACTGCTCAAGAAGGTCCTCACACGCAGATGGGCTGGAAGGTTTGAACTTACGAAAACAGGCTGAAAGACAAGTTAATTTGCTTTGACAATCGTAGGTTAACTGTTATAGAAGTGACCGCATTTGGTGCACAGAAGAAGTTACGGAGATCGACCTTTTAATTCTCCCGGATATGGCCCTATGAAAACGATAAATATCGGACTGATAGGTTTTGGAACGATAGGGACCGGCGTTGTGCGACTTCTCCAAGAAAGCGCAGATGTTATTGAAAGCCGGCTGGGTGCAAGACTCTTCCTGAAAAGGATTGCCGATCTCGATATCACTACACCGCGACAGGTTGTCCCAGAGAAAGATATCCTCACGACTGACGCAAGATTAATTCTTAACGATCCAGAGATATCCATTGTGATCGAGCTCATAGGAGGATATGAACCGGCACGCTCTTTCATGCTTGAAGCGATCCGTAAGAAAAAGCATGTCGTCACTGCGAACAAGGCGCTTCTTGCTACCTACGGAAACGAGATATTTCGCGCTGCTGAAGAAGAGCAGGTGGATATAGGCTTCGAAGCGAGTGTAGGGGGCACGATCCCGATCATTAAAACGCTGAAGGAAAGCCTGGTCGCGAATCGGATAAAGTCGATCTTCGGGATTGCCAACGGTACGGCGAATTACATATTGAGCAAGATGACCGATGAAAGAAAATCCTTTCAGGTTGTGCTGAAGGAAGCGCAGAAGCTGGGATTTGCAGAAGCAGACCCGACCTTTGATATAGAGGGAATCGATACCGCTCATAAACTCGCGATTCTTCTTTCACTGGCATACGGGAAACGCGTGGGGCTGGAAGATATTCATAGAGAAGGAATATCGGGCATCGCCCAGCAGGACATAGAGTTCGCAAGAGAGCTCGGGTACAGAATCAAACTCCTGGCGATTGCGGTCCTCCGGGATGAGTGTATAGAGGCGAGGATCCATCCGACGATGATCCCCTTGAGCCACCTTCTGGCAAATGTAAACGGAAACTTCAATGCGTTTCACATCGTGGGAGACGCTGCGGATTCGGTGTTTCTCTACGGACAGGGCGCGGGAATGATGCCTACAGCGAGCGCCGTCATGGCCGACCTAGTCGACATCGCGCGTAATCTGCAGAAGAGGGCAACGGGACGTGTACCTGCCAGGTCGCTCAGAGAAAGCGTAATTGCCGACATCAGGTTGATGCCGTTTGATGAGATGATAGCGAATTACTATTTCCGTTTTTCAGCCCTCGACAGGCCCGGCGTGCTTTCCAGAATAGCTGGGATACTGGGCGAAAATGATATCAGCATTGCCGCTGTTATTCAGAAAGGCAGGCAAAAGGCGGGGCCAGTCCCGATCGTTATGACCACACACAAATCGACGGAAAGAAACGTTCAGAAGGCGATTTCTGAGATAGACGAGCTCGAGATCATTCATGGTAAAACCATATTGATCAGGATCGAAGACGAGAGGTTGTAAGGTACATAGACCTGATCTTTTGCAGGATTTACAGGCTGTCATGAAATACATCATCCTCTTAGGCGACGGAATGGCGGACCTTCCGCTCGCGGAACTGGGCGGTAAGACGCCGCTTGAGTACGCCCGTACGCCTAACATGGACAGCGTCGCAGCCGAAGGGACATTGGGGCTGGTTGACACCATTCCTGCTGGTTTCTCTCCGGGAAGTGATGTGGCGATCATGAGCCTTCTCGGTTACGACCCAAAGAAATACTACACGGGTCGTGGCCCGCTGGAATCGGCAAATATGGGAGTACAGTTGGCAACCGATGACATCGCCTTTCGCTGCAATCTTGTAACGCTGGGCGGTGACCGGCTGCACATAATGGAAGACTTCACGGCTGATCACATAACCACCGAAGAAGCAGGC
>DATJBN010000212.1:0-2664 GCA_035515335.1 Syntrophales bacterium
CAAAGGAAAAGATATGGCCGGATTGAAACCGCATGAAAGAACCGGCCTGGGTATCTGCAGGACTTACCAGAATATCAAACTCTTTAAATCGGCCAGTGTCATCGACAACGTGACAGTGGCAATGCCTTATCAAATAAGAGCCGGCCTCAAGCAACTTCTGATAAAGATCCCGTTCCGGCCAACGGGCGAGGAAAGAGAGCTCAGGAAAAGATCCGAAGAAATTCTTAGATTTGTAGGCCTCTACGAAAAGAGAGATCATATTTCCTCGGCCCTGCCCTTCGGGGAACAGCGACGGCTAGAAATCGCCCGGGCACTGGCCACGAATCCGAGCCTGCTTTTGCTTGATGAGCCATGCGCCGGTATGAATCAGGCCGAGAAGGCTCCCATGATAGAATTGATCAGAAAAATCAGGGATCGAAAGATCACCGTTATTGTGATCGAGCATGACATCGGCATGATAGCGGAGATATGCGGCACGGTTACCGTGCTCAATTTCGGCGTCGTCATTGCCCACGATTCTCCGGAATCGATCCAGAAAAATCCTCTCGTCATCGAGGCATATCTCGGGCGAGAGGAGCTTGCGTATGGCTGATGAGAGGAAAAGGCACCCGATGCTCCTGGAGATAACCGACCTGACCATATTTTACGGAAAGGCAGCGGCATTGCGAGGCATCTCCCTGGAGGTGCACGAGGGAGAAATAGTCACCCTCATCGGGGCTAATGGTGCAGGAAAGACGACCACGCTAAATGCAGTTTCCGGACTGCTGAAACCAACCTCCGGTCGGATACTCTTTGAGGGGCGAAGAGTTGATGGTCTAGGGCCTCACAAAATAGCTCGATCGAAAATCGGGCTGGTGCCAGAAGGCAGAAGGGTCTTCGCGCCGATGACCGTACTCGAGAATTTGGAAATGGGCGCGTTCCTTGTAAAAGACAGGTCAGAAATCATGCGAAGAATAAAAAACATATACGAATATTTTCCCGTTCTTGAAGAGAGGAAGTATCAACTTGCAGGGAGCCTGAGCGGAGGGGAACAGCAGATGGTGGCCATAGCGCGTTCGCTCATGGGCAAACCGAGACTGATGCTGATGGATGAACCGAGTATGGGACTTGCTCCGTTGATGGTGCAGGAGGTGGCAAGGATGATAAAGGTCATTAACCAAACCGGCGTGAGCATTCTTCTCGTTGAGCAGAATGCCCGCATGGCCTTGAGCCTCGCGACCCGGGGATATGTTCTAGAAGTCGGCTCGATCACGGCAAAGGGCAACGCCAACGAGCTCTTAACCGACCAACAGGTAAAAAAAGCGTATCTGGGTGGATAACACTCTTTGCGTCGGGCGCTCACGCTGAAGCGAAGACCCGACCTATGCGGCCAACATCAACACATTCATCGAGAGATATACGGCACGATTTGAAGGGGAGTACGTAATGAGAGAACAAAAGCTGATTGTGCTGCCAGCGGAACTTCAACCGATTGAAGTGGACCTGAACCGGACCGCCGTTATCGTAGTTGATATGCAGAATACGTTTGTCAGTAAAGGCGGTATGTTTGATTCGTTTGGGATAGATCTGTCGAGTTCGATCAAAATCATTCAACCGATTCAACGCATCACCGCTGCGGCGCGCTCGGCCGGTGTGAAAGTTATTTACATAGTTCATCGCATTTCTTCCGATTGGCACGAAGTCGGCCCTAACTCTCCTTTCTGGTTTGCAAAAACCTCAACGATCTACCGGGAACGGCAAGAATTAAGAGACAAATTAATTGTTCGCGGCACCTGGGGTGTAGAGATTATCGATGAACTTAAGCCGGACAAAGACGACGTGGTGATTGAAAAGTTAAGGTACAGCGCATTCTCGGGGACGAATCTCGATATGTTCCTGAAGAATTATGACATAAAATATCTCATATTCACGGGCGTGGCGACAAATATATGTGTGGAAAGCTCGATACGTGACGCATATCATCTGGAATATTTCCCGATACTGATCAGCGATGCAACGGCTACAGAACCACCCAAGCAGCAGGACGCCACCATTCGAAATGTCA
The DNA here is from genome assembly GCA_035515335.1 of Syntrophales bacterium. GTDB lineage: Bacteria > Desulfobacterota > Syntrophia > Syntrophales > UBA2185 > Fen-1135. The sequence continues at coordinate 2,045 of DATJBN010000212.1, forward strand.
AACTCTGTTTCGGCTGGGTAACATCCTGTGAGCACGTCATACAGGCATTGCAATTGCGATAGTGCCTGACGAATCTAAGAGCGAGGATGTTGACGGCATGGAATTGAACTATCTCGCGAACATGACCTATAAGCAGGTACAACACCTAGCTGCCAGCACCGACATGGCCCTATTCCCCATTGGCCCGACTGAGGCGCACGGTCCACATCTACCCATGTCGGTAGATGTCATTAGCGCAAATGAGATCACGGGACGTGTAGCAAAAAAGCTGAAAAGGAAAGGTCTGGAAGTACTTATCGCTCCGACCCTGAGCTACGCCCTGGCCGACGTCGCCAACTCGTTTCCCGGAAACATAACGTTAAGATTTGAAACGGTGGTAAACGTGGTAGAAGACGTCTGCGTTGGATTGGCGAAATGGGGCTTTAGAAGAGTCATGATCATCTGCGGCCACGGCGAACAACGCAACCTGGAAGCATTAACAGAGGCGGCAAGAAGGTCATGTCTGAAGGCGGAGATCAAGGTGAAGGTATCCGGATGGTTCAACAAGGTGCTGCCCAAGATAGCTTCCGTGTGCAAAGAGGAGCATCCTGAGTGGGATTGGCACGCAGGCGAGTGGGAGA
>DATJBN010000213.1:0-7473 GCA_035515335.1 Syntrophales bacterium
CCGCCATTATTGTTCAGGTATTCGTCATGGCCGTGGCCGGTGAAAAGAAGATACTGGTCGTAGATGATGAAGCGTCAGTCCTTGCTGTGCTCAAGGAAACCCTCACCGCGGCCGGTTACAACGTGCGAACCGCCAAGAACGCGGAAGAAGCCCTGAAGATCCTCAAGACGGAAATAATCATGGTAATGTTCCTGGATCTCCGGCTGCCGGGCATGAGCGGCATAGACCTGTGCTGGAAGATTCGGGAGAAGGATAAGATCAGCATCGTCTATGCATTCACAGGATACAGCACTTTTTACGGTCTTCTGGAGTGCCGTGCCGCCGGGTTTGACGATTTTTTTGTCAAGCCGATCACAAGCAAGACCATCTTAAAGGCCGCCAAAGACGCCTTCGAAAAACTCGGAAGATGGAAAGTCCGTAACTATGATCTGATATAGGCTAGTCCCGCCACTGAACTCGCACACGTTCCGGCCTTAGTCGCCTCCCGTATTCTCTATTGAGCCACGGATATTTTGATCGTTCCCCCTCTGCCAAGTATGTCGTGGAGGTGGATGTATCCCACGAGTCGGCGTCTTCCGTTCACCACGGCGAGAGTTGTAATCTCCTCCTTTTGCATATACTCTACGGTGCGGGCGAGCGAGGCGTTTTCCTCGATCGTCTTGGGCGATGATGTCATCACATCATCGATTCGCTTCTTCTCGAAATTTTCACCTCTCCGGACCAAGCGCCGCAGGTCTCCGTCGGTGAGTATGCCCTGGAGACGGTTTCCCTTGTCCGTGATCAGGACAAAGCCCTTGTTGCCCCTGTCCATTTCTTCAACGGCTTTCATCAGGGATGTCCCGGTGCGGACCTTGGGGATCTGGGGACCGGTTATCATCACGTCTCTCACCCTGGCCCTCAGACGCTGGCCCAGGCTTCCCGCGGGATGAAATTTGTGGAAGTCCTTCTCGTTGAATTTCCTCTTTTCGATGAGAACTGCCGCCAGGGCATCCCCCATGGCGAGGCAGGCGGTGGTGCTGGAGGTGGGAGCAAGACCGAAGGGACACGCCTCTCTCGCGACCCCGACATCGATTACGACATTGCTCTCCTTTGCGAGGGTTGAGGAAGGATTGCCTGTGAGGGAGATGAGGTGAGCCCCGATCTTCCTGATGCTTCCTATGATCATGTTGAGTTCATCCGTCTCACCACTATTGGAGATTGCAAGCAAGACGTCGTCCTTGGTAACGATGCCCAGATCGCCGTGCATGCCCTCCACCGGGTGGAGGAATATAGCGGGCGTGCCGGTACTCGTAAGCGTGGCGACAATCTTCTTGCCGATCAAGCCTGATTTTCCTATGCCGGTTACGATGACCCGCCCCTTCGATTTATAGATTATTCTTACGGCCTTGTCGAAGTTCCTGTTCACTTTGCCGACGAGACCCAGGATGCTCTCGGCCTCTATCCTCAAGACCTCTTTTGCACGCTTTATCGACTGGCTTTCTTTCATTAACAGTTTATATCCTCGCAAGAAGTGGGAAACAGAGTGGATTCATAAACCTCACGCATGCCACGGAAGCTATCAGAAATTAAAATCCGTGACAAGGTCTTTTCGAAGCAGCTCGGGAATTGCGCGAGTTTAATTGACATTTGGAGCCTCGTTAATTATACTCCGCATTCGCATGAATAGCCTGACAGGGCGGTGTGAGCCAGGCTATGATTTGCGAAATAATATTTTGAATTGAAAGCTATGTCTCCCCTCAGGATAAAGAAGAACTGGATCATCGGTACCGGGTTTGTGGTACTGTTTCTACTCCTCATTGCCGTGAGGCTCGATGTCCTCAAACTGGGACGGCAGCATGACGGAGCGTCCAATACCAGCGCGGGCAAGGAGGTTCGCGATAAAGAATCGTGGATGAACATTCTCCAGAACGGGAAGAAGATAGGATACAGTCACAGGCTTTTTGCCAGGACGGAAAAGGGTCACCATGTTTCCGAATCGATCCTGCTCCAGATCAACACGATGGGAGTGGTTCAGGAGATGGCGATCAAGACTGACGGTGACCTGAACCCGGACATGACACTCGCGTCTTTCGATTTCGATCTCCATTCCAGCCTCTTCCGCTTCAAAGCGCATGGGGTCGTAAACGGCAACCAGGTCACGCTCTATACCGAGATGCCTGGCTCGGAGAAGAAGACGGTTCTCAATCTCAAGGATGCACCCCGCCTTGCGAATGCCATACTCGAATCCGCCGATATCGGGGAGATGAGAGACGGCGAGACGAAGACCGTCAATGTTTTTGACCCTGCGACAATGGGGCAGAGGCCCGTAAAACTGACTCTGGTCGGCGAAGATGTGGTGACGATCATGGGCGAGGGGAGAAAGGCGCGCAAGGTGTCGGTTGATTTCATGGGCGCAAAACAGCTTGCCTGGATAGGGGATGACGGGAGCATCCTTAAGGAGCAGGGCATTCTCGGGATTACGATGGAGCTGGTTACGAAGAGCCAGGCCCTCGATGGACTGACGCTTACGGCAAGCGCGGACCTGACACAAATCGCCTCCGTACCGTCGAATGTAGTCATCGGCGACGCCTCGGCGCTCTCGATGCTGAAGGTGAAGATTTCAAGTGTGGAGACCGGTAATCTTAAACTGAACGGGGGCAGGCAGACTCTTAAGAAAGATGTCCTTTTGATTCAGAAGGAGACAATCCCAGCCCGTGCACAGAGCGCTGCCAGCGTGCCGGGGAACGAGGAGTTTCTCAAGGCCACTCCGTTTATTCAATCAGATAATGAGAAGATAACAGGCAAGGCGCGGGAAATAGTTTCTCCCGATGATCCTGTTTCGGTAAAGGCCGCAAAGCTTGTGGCTTGGGTTTACAAGAACGTGGAGAAAAGGCCCGTGCTTTCCGTTCCCAACGCGGTTGAGACATTGAACAACCTCGTCGGTGACTGCAACGAGCATGCGGTACTCCTGGCTGCGCTGGCACGTGCCGCAGGTATCCCCGCGCAGGTGGAAGTGGGGCTAGTATACCAGAAGGGCAGGTTCTACTATCACGCGTGGAACGTCCTCTTCATCGGGACATGGGTTACTGCAGACGCCGTGATGGATCAGATGCCCGCGGATGTCACTCACATTCGCTTTGCCCGGGGTGAGGCGGATCAGCAGATCGACCTGATCGGCGTAATCGGGAAGGTGCGACTTTCCGTCCTCGACAGATCAAGATAAACGGTCTCTGATATAAAAGGTAAGCAGAACAGGAATATGATAGAACTCAAGAATCTTACGAAGCGCTACGGTAATACCTTGGCTGTAAACAACCTAAGCCTTTCTGTTCCAAGAGGTGAGATATACGGATTCATCGGCCCCAACGGAGCCGGCAAGACAACGACGATACGCATCATGGGCGGCGTCCTTGCGCCCACGGAAGGCGCCGTTATTATCGATGGCATGAACATGGCCGATGATCCGGAGGCAGTCAAGAGAAAGATAGGCTTTATTCCCGACAGGCCGTTCATCTATGAGAAACTGACGGGCATGGAATTCATGAGGTTTTCGGGCGACCTCTACGGAGTCGATGAGAAGGCGTTTCCGGACAGGGCGCGGGGCCTGCTCCAGAAGTTTGGCATTTTCAACTGGGCTGACGAACTGATCGAATCGTATTCCCACGGAATGAAACAACGCCTCATAATATCCTCCGCGCTTCTGCACGATCCTGCCGTCATCGTTGTGGACGAGCCGATGGTGGGCCTCGATCCGGCGGCGATAAAGCTTGTGAAGGACACGTTCCGGGATATGGCCCGGGGAGGCATGACGATATTCATGTCTACGCATACATTGGCCGTTGCGGAAGATATCTGTGACCGAATCGGTGTCATTCACAAGGGCTCACTCATAGCAACGGGTACGACAGGCGATCTGAAAAGGGACGCGGGCGTCGACGAGGCGGACCTGGAATCGGTGTTCCTCATCCTCACCCAAGAGCAGGATGCTCCATGAAAGAGGTCATCGCCCTCCTGATGCCGCGCCTCTGGTCCTTCAGAAACGGAAGCTACTCCAGGGACGGGAAGAACAGGAAATTGAAGGTCTTCCTTTTCGGCACGGTGGGAGTGCTCTTCTGGGCGGGGATATTCGCCATCTTCTACCGCGTGCTAGTTTATTTCCAGGGTGTCGAGGGCTTCGGAGATATCCTGGCCCGCAAGCTCATGTCCATGGTGCTTGTGACACTCTTTTCGCTTCTCATCTTCAGCAGCATTATAACCTCTCTCACGAAGCTGTATCTCAGCAAGGACCTGATACTTGTCCACTCTATGCCCGTATCTGCGGCGAAGATATTTCTTGCGCGCTGGTTTGAGAGCACGGTCGACAGTTCATGGATGGTTGTAGTCTACATGCTCCCGGTGTTTTTGTCCTATGGCATCGTTTACAAGGCGGGCGCGTTTTTTTATACGACGGTTGGTCTGGCGATCCTGCCGCTTTGTATCACAGCCTCAGGCATAAGCGCTGTAGCTGTAGTTGTTGCTGCCCTGATACTGCCGGCAGGACGCTTGAGGACATTTTTTATCTTCCTCGGGTTTGCCCTTTTCCTGTTGCTCCTTATCGCCTTTCGCCTGATGAGGCCTGAGCGGCTTGTCAATCCCGATACCTTCGCCTCTGTTATTCTCTATTTCAAGGCGATGGAGATGCCGGGATCTCCATTTCTTCCGACGACGTGGATATTCGACAGCATTCAGGCTGCCCTTCAGAGAGAGGTGGGAAGCGCAGCCTTCGATCTTCTCCTTGCTTGGAGCTTCGCCGTTGCAGTGGTTTTTGTGATAACATGGATTTCAGGCTCGGCTTATTTTATCGGCTACTCGAAGGCGCAGACGACGGCCGGACGCATGTTTCCCTTTCTCAACGCGAAGGGCAGGGACTGGACTTTCATATTCAATCGTCTCTCGGGGAGCGCCAGGGCCTTTGCCGTAAAGGAGATCAAGACCTTCTTCCGTGACCAGACACAGTGGCCGCAAGTGTTTCTCATCATTGCCCTGATTGCCATCTATCTCTATAATTTCTCCGTCCTGCCGCTCGACAAGGCCCCGATAAAGACGGTGTATCTGCAGAATATATTCTCTTTTCTGAACATGGGACTCGCGACATTCGTTCTCACTGCCGTTGCGGCACGTTTCGTCTATCCTGCGGTGAGCATCGAGGGCGAGGCCTTCTGGATCGTCAGATCGTCTCCGATCAGGATGCGGACACTGCTCTGGATCAAATTTCTTGTTTACTACTTTCCTCTTCTCATACTTACAGAGGTACTGATTGTAGTTTCCAATATACTCCTTAATGTAACGTCCTTCATGATGGCCCTCTCGGTCACGACGGTTTTCTTCATGGTTCCGGCGATAGTATCCATGGGGATCGGCTTCGGTGCCGCTTATCCCGACTTTCAGTCGGAGAACCCTGCTCAGTCGGTCACGAGTTTTGGCGGCCTCCTTTTTATGATCCTGTGCGCCGGCTTCATCGGGGGCATTATCGTCCTTGAAGCGGGGCCTGTCTATACGATCTTCATGGCGGGCTTTCGCGGAGTTTCTCTCTCGATGCTTCAGTGGATATGGATCGTAGTTTCCTTCAGTATAGTATTTCTTATCTGCACCCTCGCCGTCGTATTACCCATGCGCTGGGGAGAGCGTTGCCTGATCAGAAACGATTAGTGTATCCTGTGGCTTGCGGCGCTCCCACGATAAAAACTGTGACTCATCTCGCGGTTCGTTCTATGCCGCGATGAGACATTCGCCTCTCATGCCGCGGAACTTCCCCGCAAAAAGAGCATATGGCAACCTCCCGCCACATGCATCGTTTCTAACCAATAGCAAAGGCCCGGCGAGTCAGCCGGGCCTTTTTGTTGCCGATGAGACGTTCTCTAGGAGACTCTTTATCTCATGTCAGTATGTTAAGATTCTGGCCTATTGATTGGGAAGCGCCGGTGCTTCCGTTAGTCCGGTTGGCGGTTGCGTTCAGACCTGACGCTAAGTCCTGATATGCGGCCGTCTTGTTATGGTGGTGACGATGTGCCTTCCGCACTTGTTGAACGTCCTGTTGCAGCTTTGCGAAGGCAGACTTTGCAGTCGTTAAATCGCCGGATTGGAGGGCCTTGCCGATTGTGTTCATATCAGCAACAAGAGGATTCTGGCTGTTGTTGGTCGACAGATTTGGTATCAATTGCTGCAGCGCCGCAAATGCCTGTTGGGCAGCACTAATGTCACCGGCCTGCAAGGCCTGGCCGAGCTGCTGAAAATCATTTTTGACCTGCTTGAATCTTGCCTGTGTGCCGTTGGTTTGAGAAATACCGGTGGCTGAGGATATTCCGGATACTGACATGATCTACCTCCTTATTTAAAATACGGTGAAAGACGGCTGCTTAGCCTTATACTGCCGTACTCTTGAAGCAAGTCATGTACCAGCATAACTGCTTTCACATAACGCCGTGAACTAGCTGATTTGATGATGGTTATTAGGAAATCAAGTGGAGGTAAATGTAAGACTCGATTGTGATTAGGAACTAAATGTTTAGTCCCGGAAAGCAACGGGTAAATTTTGCCCACTTTGGTCGGTGCGGCTACGAGCAGGGATGCACCAGGTTTATGTTCACGCGGTCAAATCGAAGATTGAACCGGGGGTGATGGATGACGTCAAGCCGCTTGAATTGGGTAGCAGCGTTTGGAGGAGAGACTGTGCCAGATCAGATGTCGTCTGGTTTGTCCCTTCCAGGGATGAGAGAAGATTCGCTGCAATATCGGAAGAGGTGGCAGGCTGTGGAGATGAATCAGCAGCCGAGGTACTCGCAGAACCTGCCGTCTGAGAATAAGGGGAAGTCGTGGCCGCAGTTCCGCTGGACGGCAGCGTCTCGCCAAGAAGGGCTTCAGCCATCTGAGGATTGGTTTGAAAGAGATTGGTCTTCGCAATTGAGCTGAGAATTGCGGACGCATCCAGGATGCTCGCAAGACTTTGAGAAGAGCTTGAACTGAGCAATGTCTGGATTAACGACGTGCTTTCTTCCATGAGTGTCAACTCGACCGCTTCCTGCAGATTGGGAAGAGATTGGGATGAACTCTTGGAAGCGGCAGTCTCAGACGAGGAGCTTGTGTTATTCGTTGTCTGTGAATTGCTTTGGGAAGGAGACAAAAGATTGAGTATATTGCCGGCGCTCAGTCCCGAAATAGTCGACATGTCACCATATCCTTATTTTTATTTCTATTGTATTTATCGGATGTTTTCCAACAAACTTGAACGGCCTGCTGTAACAGCACTAACCTGTATATTTTTTAAGCAAGTGGATACCCTAAAACGCATCCATTTTATCCATGCCCTTTAAGAAGAATTCGAAGTGAATTGATTAATGTCATGTAATATTAGGGTATTAGTGGCCGTCCCACCTTGCGGCATGTTCCTTGCTCAGCATAAACTAAATTCTCTTGGAAAGGAGTAGTGGTAAGACGAAAAAAACATCCATCATTATT